>JBEGOM010000005.1:0-106280 GCA_041181985.1 Pseudomonadota bacterium
TGACTGACTTCATGGCCTCCGATGGTGACATGATCAGCTTGGCTGGCATTTTGTGGAGCAAGGGCTTGAGCAGTAGCAGCGACGAATTATCCTTGGCCCGTTTTTTGAATGTCAGTCAAAGCAACACATCCGACGCTGTCCTAAAAATCGATGTGGATGGCTTCGGTAACTTTCCTGCAGGAGTTGAAAAAACAATCACCTTCACCAATGGTTGGAACACTGGCCTCAATGACACACTCGTCAACTTGGTGTCCAAAAAGATCCTGGTGGTTGATTACACCGTTCGCTCCACCCCGTTGGTGCTTGACCTCAATGGCGATGGTGTGCAAACCAACGCCGTTAACCAAGGCGTCGCTTTTGACATACAGGGCACGGGACAGCTCAGCAAAACCGGATGGACTGATGGCCATGATGGGCTGTTGGCACTTGACCTCAATCACGATGGCATCATCAACAACGGCACGGAGTTGTTTGGCAGTGGCACCCGTTTGGCAGATGGTAGCCAAGCAAGCGATGGCTTTGAAGCCCTGAAGCAGTACGATATCAACCAAGACAATGTGATGGATGCGCAAGACGCCATGTTTGCTAATCTAACCGCGTGGATCGATACCAATGTCGATGGTCAAAGCCCAATCACAGAGTTGCATTCATTGATGGATTTGGGTGTGCAATCGATCAATCTCAGCGCTGTGACTGGCAGCACAGAGAACAATGGCAACTTGTTATCGCTGGTATCGCAATGGACCAGCACCGATGGACAAAAGCATGACCTAGCCGATGTGCTGTTCAACACCCATCCACTCAATACACAAGAAGCCATGGTGGCATCGGCAACATTCAGGGTCGACCTTCAAACCCAATCCGATGGGGCCAACTATCAAGTGCACTTGTCCGATGTGTTGGCCAACAGCCAGCAAACATGTTTGATCACAGGCAATGCCACCCAGCAAGTGACATTTGACAGCGCAGGTTGGACAAACACGCAACAAACCGCCGCTTTGGCCCAACACACCTATGTGTTGTGGCAAAACGGAACCGCCAATTTGTTGGTGGATCAGCAAATCAGCACCCACATCGTGTTGTAAAGCTGGGGCAACTTGCCCCAGTTCAGCAGGCTGACGCACGTCAGGGCTGCTCATCAATTTTCTCAATACTCGCAAAATTGGCACTTATCAGGTTCATATCTGTATAGGATTAATACCCTACTTTAATGATTCTATTTAATTATCCTAAAATAGAATACTAATACAATAGTTACATAATTCCCGGTATAAGTGAGCCCGTGTGAGGCTTTTCCACTGTGTTTCGAGACTGCTTGTCGTACGACGGCTGCGAACACGACTAATTTGGAGCGGCGGCCGATTACGAAATGAAACTTTCAAACAATGCCCCATCGATTTGGCCAGGCTATGTGGCTGCAGTTGCGAGCCTTGTGCTCAGCTTGCTTTTGCTTTTGGCCATTTTGGTCTTCGCATTAACGCAGGTGGGAAGTCTCGTCGCAGCATATATGAAAGAGATTTTGCGAGCAGATCCTCTTTTGGTGGCTCAAACCAAATCTTCAGAACGTATTTCACCTGAGCGGTCCACCAAGTCTCCCACACCCAAGCCAATCAGTTTGGATCAAGAGCCGGAAAACATCAAACCAGGAACCCCATTACGGCAAATCAAGCTGGTGTTCGGAGCAAATGTTTCTGATATCCCTGCTGCACAACGCGCTGAAGTCATTGCTTCCATTCAGCAAATCAAAGGCGCAATCGATGGCCCATGGTTGATTTGGTCCACCACATTGTCTGGCAACGACTTGATGGAGCGTACGGTGTACAGACTCATGTTGTCAGCTCGCAAGATTTTGGTGGAGCAAAACATCGCTGAGCGACAAATTGAATTGCGGTTGCAAAAGTCTATGACACCTCCGCCGGGTTATGCCCAAGGCGAAATTGTCGTTTACATCGCGCCGAAGGATGCCATTAACTCTGGAAGGGGACGGTGATGGGGCAAGTGACGCGAGAAGAAATCAACTTCTGGCCCGCCTATGTGGACGCTTTGATCAATGTGGTGCTAAACCTGTTGTTCCTTGTGGGTGTATTCACGATTGGATTGGTGTCTTTGAATGGAGAAGCCTTCTTGGCAGAGCAGCGTGCGACGCAGCTCAAGCTGGAAGCACTACGAAAAGCAAGCACAGAGCAAGAAAGACAAAGGCTGCGCCGCGAATTGGTGGCATCGCTCTCATTGCCACCGCCCTCAAGGCTCGATCCTGTTTATGAGGCCCCCAAGCCAAACGAGTCTCTGCATGTCAAAGAGATACGTTTTGTCGACCCGGTAGCTAAAGGTGGTGAGGGTATCGGATCTAAAGCTTCCGGTAGCACTTACACCACGGTGGAGCAATTCATTAGCTTTTTGGCTAATGGCGGTTCTGTTACCCACGTCGCATTTGAGATCAATCAATACACCACATCTCCGATGGGGGCATGGCTCGCTGAGATAGACCGTTCGTCACAAAAGAAATGGTCGCTGGTCGTGATCAGTGACCCAACCAATGAACGTTTGTCCAGAGAGGCGTTTGCGCGACTGGTCTCAGTGCGCAAAGCGTTGATTTCTGCGGGAGTGTCTTCAACGCAAATCCAACTGCAGGTGACTCCTGCCCCCGAACCCCTCATCGTTTCTTCTGAGCTAGAGCGCACTGTGCTTGTGATTCAGCGTAATCCTTGAACCGTCTGAATGTAGTCATAGATTTTGAAAGGTCCCCTCATGCCCCAAACCTCAGTCCCCCCAACGCTTACGAAAAAGCACAAAAGCAACGCCTTGAGCCTGCAGCGAAAGTTAACTGTTCTGGGGCATTGGGTCGGTTCTTTGATGCCAGCCTTCGTGGTTGTCTTTGCCGCAGTCTTTTTATTCCGTCAGGCCGTTGTATCTTCTATCGCCTCGACGCCGCATCCCGAGTTGGTGTTTGTCATCCTTGGTGCATTCTTTATCGGTGTGGTGTTGACCAGTATCACCTTGTATCGCTACACCATCGAGGGAAACTTGGTCTCGCTTTGGGGGCAAACACACCCCAGTCGGCGCAAGCAACTTGTATCGCAGTTAGGTTGGCAGTCTTATCTGTTGCCAATGTATCAAATCATGCTCGGAGAGCGACCGCTGAATTCAGGTACACGACAAGCCGTAGTCGAACAAGAGATCAGCGCAGTCAACGAACGCTTCAATGATCGATTGTCCTTGCCTCAATATTTATCAGGGGCCTTGGTCGGATTGGGGTTGGTAGGTACGTTTGTAGGACTGTTAGGTACGCTTGAAGACCTCGGAAAACTATTTGGTGCATTGGTCCAGACCAGTAACGCGAATGCTAATCCAGTTGATATTTTTGCAGACATGGTTCGTCGTTTGCAAGATCCCATGCGAGGCATGGGGACAGCTTTTGTTGCATCTTTGTATGGGCTGTTGGGGTCCTTGGTGCTTGGCTTGCAAATCTTGGCGGTTGGAAAAATTGGTCATGCACTGATCAATCAGGTTCATATGTTGGTTAGGCGTGCAGAAATCTTGGAGCAAGATGATGCATCAAACGAAGAGTTCACAAGGTCATTTTCAAATCCTCTGGAGTGGCAGATCGTCAAGCAAACATTACTTGCGACGCAGCGAGCACACCAAGAGCAATCCAAACAGTGGGGTGAACTCAACGCACTGATGCGCATTCAGCAAGAGGCGCTCCAAAAAGAATCGCGAGCATTACGAACTGAGGTTCTTAGCGTGATTCAGTCGAGTAAAGCACTGACAGAAGAGGTATCAAGAAAAACATCCCAAGTGTCTCAAGAGGCGTTGATTGAACAATGTCGAAGAAATGATGCATTGCATCAACTGATTCAGCAGCATCAGGATCAAAGCCATCACGAAACACAGTTGCTACGCCGTGAAATTGTGAGCGTTACAGAATCTACACAAACCTTGATTGCTGCAGTCCGAGAAAGCATCAAAGCAGAAGACCGCTATCGCCAAAGTGTGCCGCGCACAAGTTACTGGCAAGACGCCTGGATCAAAGTTCAAGCCTATCTTCAACGCTCTAACACCGATCAATCGATCGCAGATCTGTACCGGATCACAACCACCCAGCAGCACACCCTGGCAGAAATAGCCAACACGCTGCATCGGATCGACCAACGTCTTGTCACCCACTTGGTGTCGCAATTCAGCGATGTCACGCAGTAAGTTGATTGATTGACAAGTTGCCTTGTCGCTAATTCATTTTTGTAGAGAAATTTATGGCTACCACACCCATCACTGAAAAAAATACCTCTGCACCTTCAGAGACACTGCCCACTGTTACATCGGTGGCACCCAAAAAATTCAATTCAGGTAAAGCAGTCGCATCGAAAAATTCTGTGAGCATCGATGTACTTAGAAAAGATATCGCGCGCGTGGAGGTGGTTGATACAGATTTTGTGATCACCATGAAATCAACTCGAAAAATTCTGATTCGAGACGGTGCGTTGAACGCTGTCACTGATGAGGATTTCTCAATCACATTCTCAGATGCAGAAGAGGTACCGGGAAAAGTATTTTTCAGTGAAACAGAAGCGGATAGCGTATCCACCCTCAACAGCAACTGGAGTGATGGTCAGCTCAAAGAAGCTGAAATGGCGGCTGCACTCGTCGTGCCCGTCGCAGCTTCTGGCGTCAGCTGGACGACCTTGGGGCTAGGTGTTGCTGTTGCTGCCGCTGCGGGCGGAGGCGGAGGCGGCGGAGCTGGCGCGCAGGATAACACCCAAGCCGTCAAAGACGCTCAAGCTGCCATCGTGAAGTTTGCGCAAGAAAACACCGAATCATTGCCAGTGGTAGGGGGTTACAAAGGGGTCGCTCCAATTAAAGAAACCTATGAAACAGCGGGCATTTTGGGTGTGACTGCCGAGAATGTGGCATCCATCAACGATGCGTTGGCAACGGCAGTGGTCACGGGAGAGAGCGTGAGTACCGCTGCAAAGTTACAGCAAGTTGTCAACGCGTATATCAAAGTTCTCAATGCGGCCAATATACAAGCTGATGGTGGAGGGACTTTGGGTTTGCCAACCGGTGATGATTACACGCTGATCGGCGTCACAGGAGTCGAGGTTGGTGCAGCTTTGCGTGATGCCAAGGTAAAGTTGTTGAGTGAAGTGATTGACCGTAAATCTTTTGTCGAAGTTGACACAGTCAAAGAAATCCAATTGCTGGCAGATATTGTGATTGAGGTTATCGTGACTGCCAAAGATGGTGGAAATTTGAGCAAAGAGCAGTTGGACAAGTTGGGCATCACGGGAGTGACGGCTGACAACTTGTCATTTGTTCTGAAGGGAATTCAAGACACAGCAGATGACGGTACCGGCGTAGACACATTTCAAGAATTACAAAGCATCGTTGGCAAAGCACCTGTCATCGCACTGTCAGCGATCACTAAGTTCGCAAAGGACAACACCGACTCGTCTCCCACATTAACCGGAAGCTACCAAGGTTTGGCACCAAGTGTTGAGACCTACAAGACAGCAGGGATCATTGGCATCACAGAAACCAATGTCGTTTCTATCAATGATGCCCTGGCGACATCAGTGGTGACAGATGAAAGTGTGAGCACAGTCCCACGACTTCAGAGTTTGGTCAATGCGTATTTGCTTGTACTCGCCGCCGCAAACGGCCAAGCCGACAAATCCGATAGTGCTTTGCCAACCGGCGACGACTTCACCCTGATAGGTGTGAAGGGCTTAGAGCTCAACACCGCATTGCGTGATGCCAGAGTGAAACTCTTGAGCCAGGTGATTGACCGCAAGATGTTCGTAGATGTCGACACTGTCAAAGAAATACAAACACTCTCAGAAATTGTGACTGTGGTGATGGATACGGCCAAAGACGGCGGTAATTTGAGCAAAATCCAGCTGGAAAAGTTGGGCATCACGGGTCTGTCTGACAATAACTTCGCGCTGGTGTTGAGAGGAATACAAGAAACCTTGAACGATGGCAGCGAAGTCGACACCGTTGCGGAGTTGCAAAACATCGTGGACAGAGTCAACGGTGGCACCGACTCTCGCACAGCATTGCAAGCGATTGTTGATTTCGCGCAGGATAACTCCGACTCGCAACCTATTGTGCTGGGAAGTTTCAGCTACAAGGGAACACCTCCAACACCTACTACTTACTTGACAGCTGGCATCACGGGATCAGTCGGTGCTGAGGATGCTGCTGCTTTCAATGATGCACTAGCCACGCTTAATGTGACGGCCGATAGCGTACGCACAATCGATCAGTTGCAAGCCTTGGTCAATGCCTATCGAAAAGTGTTGGGTATGGCCGATGGGATTGGGGGCAATTCCACGATCGCTGACACGCCAACTCTTCTTGACTACCAGCTTCTTGGTGTTGATGCGGGTAACTTGCAAACAGGTGCCAACAGTAGCAACCGCGTGCGCTTGCTCAACGACATTGTGGATGCGCAAGTACGCACAGGCGTCGACAGAATTGCAGAAATCAATCAGCTGATCAAAATTGCCAATGCAGTGCAAGACAAGGCAGCAGGGCTTGACGCCGATTTGACATTGACAGACTTCACGGCGCTAGGCATACATGGGGTTACCAGCGACAACCTGAGTGCACTGATCGCCGCCATTGGCAGGGTTGGCGCTGATGCAAGCGACACCCTTTTGGAATTGCAAAACCTTCTGTACATCAACCTGAGCCTTGCATTCGATGCCATCAGCGAAGACCGCGGCTATCGCGGCGACGACTTTGTCACAAGTGACAACATCCTGGTCTTCAGCGGCTCCAGCAATGCAGCCGATGGGACCAAGATAATCCTGACCCTGAAGCGCGCCAATCAAGATGACATCATGCTCGGCGGCGAGATCAGGCAAGGTCGCTGGCAGGTTAGCAATGGCGCCACCTTGGCCGATGCAGACTACACCGTGAGCGCACAACTGTTTGACGGCAACACCCCTTTGCCCAAGGTGGTGACCTTTGGCCAGCATGTGGTGGTGGATACCCGCGTAGACCCAAATTCTGATCCAGGGTTAATCAACAAAACCATTGCCATCACGGCCATCATCGATGACACCGGAGCCAGCGACAGCGACTTCATCACCAGCGACACCACCTTGAGTTACATAGGCGTGAGCAATGCAGCTGATGGCACACATGTGGCTGTGAAAATCGATGGTGTCTTGCAATGGACCGTTGTCCAAAGCGGAAAATGGACGCTGGACAACACGGGGGCCAAACCGCTGACTGCTGGTGACCATACGATCGAGGCGTACCTGACCGACGCCGCAGGCAATCAAGCGGGTGCAAGCGCGATTCAAAAAGTCACTATCAATACCGCTGATCTGACCCTTTTGAGCAAAACCAGCGGTCCGATTGGCAGCTCATCCGATCTGGTTTTGATGTTCAGCGCCTCAGTCAACGCGGTGGCGGGTAAATACATTGTGATCACTGACTTGGGCTCACCCGATTCCCCATGGGCACGAATCGATGCGAGTGACACGACGCAAGTCAGAATCGACGGTGTTTTCGTGACCATCAACCCGACGAACGACCTGCTCAAAGGGCATCAATACCGCGCCACTGTCGAGAATGGAGCTTTCCAGACCACAGCCGGCGCCGCTTTTGAAGGGGTGTCTGCCAATGCCGGCTGGACTTTCAACGCCGTCGATCCGTCGATGGAAGTAGCCTTCGCCGGTAATGGCATCGGTTTCACCGACGGCATCAATCAAGCTGAATTTGCAGCTAACTCCTTGGTGGTGACCGGCAAGATTTCGAGTACCAATTTGGATGTGGTCACCAACGCGCGCATCACCAGCATCAAGTTCAGCAGCGCCGACGGTGTGGGGTCGTTTGAACTCACCACGGGCTTGCCCACAGTCACGGATTTCACTTGGACCTTGGCCAATAACCCCAGCTGGACTAGCCAACTCGTGTCCGGAAAAACCTACACCGTGTCGGCGCAGCTCGCGGCGACGGTGGCGGGCACAGCAATCACGACGGTTGTCGCCCAAAGTGTGCCAGTGCTGGTAGACAAAGACCCTCCGGTGCTGATCAAAGTCGAGTGCGACAAAACTTTCCTTAAAGTGGGCGATTTCGCCACTTACACCTTCACCTTCAGCGAAGACCCCAAAGACTCTTTCGGCATTGACGATCTGGTTGTGGCACAGGTGGGCAGCCTGAAAGTGGGTACATTTTTGGCCCTATCGGGCACCGGGAGTACCCGCACCGCCTTGTTCCGCGCTACTGATAATGTGACATTCACGCCCGGAAACAATACCCCGACAGTGACAATCAATGCAGGCAGCTTCAAGGACGCCGCAGGCAATCTGGGCACCATCAGCACCATCGTGGAGTTGCCCAACCTCGCAATTGACACGCAAGGTCCTACCATCACCAATGTGGCCCTCAGCGGAATCGTCGCTAGGACCGGTACCGAGTTCACGGATGGCACCTTGGTGGATGGCGACAAAGTCAGGGTCATCGTGACCATGAGCGAGGTCACCCAGGTGATTGGCATACCGATTTTTAACATCAAAGTCGGCAATGCCATCCGGCAGGCAAGTTATGTTCGCGGCAGTGGCAGCAACTCTTTATTGTTTGAGTACACAGTGGCCTTGGGCGACTCGGACAATTCGGGGGGCATCACGGCCGATGCCAATAGCCTGTCACTGGGTGCCAGTCGCATCAGTGATACCGCGGACAACACCGCAGTGCTCGACACTCGAGCCGTGCCCGACAACACTAACAAGTTGATCGTCGTGACCACAGGGGGCAGCACCGCTTTTGCGCTCATCAAAGCCTTTGCCGAAGCCAACAAGGATCCGGCTAATTTGGTGAACACCGTGGCTGTGCCCGTAGTCCAGGACTACAAGGATGCAGGCGTAACAGGTGTGACAACCGACAACATCGACGCCATCAACAATTCCTTGGCCACGGCTGTGATCGATGCAGCCAAGATCCCACAGCTGCAAGACCTGCAAAATCTGGTAACCGCTTACAACCGAATTTTGGCGATGGCCGATGGTTCGGACAATAAGACCAATGGAGACAATCCCAATTACTTGCAATACGGTCTGATTGGTGTGCAAGGCGTTGACAGCGTCAAGGCCAGCTTGTTAGGCGATGTGATCGACTTCAAAAACAAAATAGATGTCGACACCGTCGCCGAAATTCAAGACTTGGCCAATGCCGTTTCTGCTGTCATGGATCAAGCGCGCAATGTATCTGGCTTGACGCTCGATCAACTCAAGAACAAACTCAATATCCAAGATGTGACTGCTGACAACTTTGCTGCGGTTATGCGCGATATCGCCGACACCCCAGACGATGGCAGCCTCGTAGACACATGGCCTGAGCTACAACTACGCGTCAGCACCGCTGCGAGCAGGGCTGCTTCAGCGCTATTGGCATTGCAGATCTTTGCCAACGCCAATCAGGATTCCTTGCCGACCAACTCAGGCCAATACACTGGCACCGTTATCACATGGAGCACATATACCAATACAGGCGTGTCCAGCGTCGGGGGCATCACGGACGCTAACATGACCAGTTTGGCCAACGATGCACTGGCCACGCTCGCAGTCACAGGTGACAGCATTCGTACCCTGGCTGCAGTACAAAACCTGGTCACTGCCTATGGGCTAATTGCCAACTTGGCCAACGGTCGTGGAGACACCACCGACCAACCTGATGCCAACGCCTACAACTTGATCGGGGTGCAAGGCTTCGATCCGACCCTTGCATCTAGTATTCCGAAGGCCCGTCTGTTAAGCGATGTGATCGACCGCAAGTTGTTTGCCGATATCGACACGGTCAAAGAAATTCAAGCCATGGCAGTTGCGGTTTCGGCCGTCATGGCCAATGCCGCTGGCACCGGCAGCGTCACAGTAGAGCAACTCAAACTGCTGGGCTTTGATGTGCCTGCCAACAAGATCGACGCTGTGGTGGCAGCGATTGCTGGAACGCCACATCGAGATGGCAGCGATGTAGACACATACATTGAACTGTCCACTCTCATCAACACCAAATTGGATGCGGTGGACCAAGCCATCCGTCAAATCGCCAATTTCGCCGATCAAAACATCTTCTCTCAACCGACGCCCATAGGCAACTTTGTCTACAAGGACACACCGCCCACCGCTACCATCTACAACAGCGTCGGCCTCACGGGTCCCGTGGTGACCGACGCAGAGGCCAAAGCTTTCAATGACGCTTTGGCCACCAGTGCCGTGACTTACACCAGTGTTGACACAAAGGAAGAAGTGCAAGCCCTGGTCGATGCCTATCGCGCTGTTTTTAAGGCGGCCGATGGTGCAGCCACCGTCACATTGATCAAGCCAACACTCAAGCAGTACGCCTTGTTGGGCGTGTCTGGTTTAGACGATCCCGACTTAGTTGTTACCACTTCTCGTGTAAGTCTGCTGGGCGATGTGATTGATCGCAAGCGCGCAGAGGATGTGGACACCGTGCTGGAGATACAAGCCCTGGCCAATATCGTCAACCGTGTGATGAATGAGGCCCAAAGCGTCGACGGCTTAACGCGCGAAGACTTGATTCAATTGGGCATTCAAGGCGTGACCCCAGACAACTTGGCTGCCGTTTTGCAAGCGATACGTGACACGCCTGGTGACGGTACCGGGGTCGATACATTTGTTGAGTTACAAAATTTGGTGAGCTTATCGGTCACTACTTTCAACGCCGCACTTCAGATCATTCAGAACTACGCCAAAGCGCACACCGACACCACCCAACTGGGTACCGACCAGCCGACCGCACAGACCTACCTAGACCTTGGCATCACCAATGTCTCGCAGACCAATGTGAGGTCGATGAACAGCGCATTGGCAACCGCCAATGTGACCGAGCAGCAGGTGCTGACAGCTCAAGCTGTTCAAAGTTTGGTTGATGCCTACAACGAAATTTTGGCAGCAGCCAACAACACGCCAGATGCTTACACAATTAAGCCGGCTGATTACACCTTGCTGGGCATCACGGGCGTCGTGGGCAGCGAATTCAAGGTGCGACTGCTCAGCGATGTGATTGACCGCAAAGTCTCGACCGCTGTCGACACGGCCGACGAATTGCAAGCGCTGGCCAACACGGTAGGGGCGGTCATGAACTCTGCAGCCAAAGCCGCCAGCGGTGGGCTGACCAGTGCCCAGCAGTTGACAGACTTGGGCGTCAAAGGCGTGACGAATGAAAACTTCAGCAAGGTACTGGCCGCCATACAGGGCACCAATCCCGACGGCTCTGGCGTTGATACCGTCATAGAGCTGCAAAAGCTGGTCAACGATGAGCTGGGCATTCAAGCCACCGCCTTGGGAATTATCACGACCTTTGCCGATTCCAACACCGTCTCGCAACAACTCACTGGCGGTGCCATAACCTACAAAGGGATCGTGCCGACCCGTCAAACCTATTTGGACGCGGGTGTGTCTGGCACTGTGTCAGCGGATGACGCAATGTCTTTCAACGATGCACTGGCCACCAATGCAATCACAGCCAGCAATGTCAGTGATACGACCAGTCTTCAAACCTTGGTGGATTCCTACCGCAAGTTCTTTAAACTGGCTGATGGTCCTAACAACACTACCACAGCACCGTACCTGACCTCTGCTGACTGCGTCAATCTAGGTGTGGAGACCACTATTTCGGGTTTGAACCGTTTGAATTTGCTCAGCGATATCGTCGACCGGCAAAGTCGCACCGGCATAGACACCATCGCCAAAATCAACCAGCTCACCTTGATTGCCAATGCTGTGCAAGACCAGGCCACTGGCCAGGCACCCAGTTACACCTTGACTGCTGAAGACTTCACCCGATTAGGCGTGCGTGGGGTCGGCAGTAGCAACCTGGCCACTTTGCTGGACGCCATCCACTCAGCCGGCGCCGGTGGCAGCGACAGCGTTCCAGAATTGCAAAGCCTCTTGTTTGACAACTTGAGCGTTGACTTCAAAGCCATCAGCGACGATACCGGACCGAGCAACACCGACTTTGTCACCAGCGATAACACATTGAGTTTTAGTGGCACCAGCAATGCGGCCGATGGCACCAAGATTCGCATCAACCTGAAGCGCAATAGCCAAATCGATCTCATCCCACTGGATGGCACGGTGGTCAACGGGCAGTGGCAAGTCAGCAGCGCAGTGTTGCTCGATGGCGATTACACGGTGAGTGCCCAACTGTTCGACGGCACCACAGCTTTGCCTAAGGTGGCTACATTCGCCAAGCATGTGATGGTCGACACATCGGCCGTCAACCGACCTGATGGCTTGCCCGACACAGATCTGGCAGGCAAAACCGTTAGCTTTACCACTATTTCCGACGATACCGGTGTTCAGGGTGATTACACAACCAGCGACACCACACTCAAATTCATTGGCACCAGCACGGCTGTAACAGGTACCAATGTGGGTATCAGCATAGGCGGAGGCCCCGTGCGTTATACCAAGGTGTTGGCCGACGGTACCTGGCTGTTCGACAACAGCCAGCAAACACTGACCAAAGGAACTTATAAAGTCGATGTCTTCTTGATGGACGCTGCTGGCAACAAGCTCAGCACGGGAGGCGACTCGCACAATGTGACGATCGACACTTCCAGTTTGCAATTGGTCAATCAAACCAGCGGACCGATTGCCAGTTCGGCAAAACTGCAGCTGACCTTCAGCACCGATGTGGTCGCCGTGGCAGGTAAATTCATTCATCTCACCGACGAAGGTACGGGCAGCACGATCGACATTGGTGTCAAAGACGCGCAAGTTTCCATCAGTGGCACCACCGTCACAGTCACCCTGAACGGCACCAATCAAATGGTGCCAGGAAAGTCATACCACGCCACCATCGATGCTGATGCTTTCCGATCAACTGCAGGTGCTTCATTTGATGGGTTGTTGAGCGCACAGAGTTGGACCTTCCAAACGGTGGATCCCAGCACCACCATCACATTGAGTGGAACAGGTGTCGATGCAAGCAATGGCATCAATGCCGCGGAATTGGGTGCTTTCAATATTTCGGGGGTCGCCTCTAGCTCCAGTTGGGTGTCGGTGCGCAACCCCAAAGTGACGCAAATCACCTTCACCAGCTCAGACCCAAGTTCGCCCCATGTTGTAATCATCGATACCGATGTGACCATCGGATCGGATCGAACCTGGTCTTTGGCCAACGACACCCGTTGGTCGAGCCAGCTTATTTCTGGCAAAACATATAACGTCAAAGCCCGGATTGAAAGCGATATCAGCGACACACATCAGACCTCGTTCATCAACATCACCACACCCTTATTGGTTGATACAGCGGGACCAGGTCTGACCATCACCAGTGATGTGACGCAGTTGGGTATCGGACAAATAGCCACTTTCACCTTCACTTTCGACGAAGCCCCCGTGGGTTTCAACATCGATGACATCGGCATAGGGCAACTACTTCCCAATGGGATACCGATTGGTTCTCTGAGCAATTTCAGAGCCAGCAGCGATCCCAAAGTTTTCACCGTCGCGTTCACCGCGGTCTCAGATGTCTCATTGCCTAGCCCGGGTTTGATCAATGTTTTAAAAGGCAGCTACACCGACGCTGCTGGCAACATTGGCAAGAGCGATGCCACCAATCCCACCGTATTGGTGGACACCCGCGCACCCGCAGTCACCCGTGTGGACATCAGTGGTGCTGACAGCACTGGCGCAAATAAGTCTAGCAATTTGGATGTGGGTGACAAAGTCAAGATCACCCTCACCCTGAGTGAGATCACCACTGTAGGGGCGAGCAGTTCACCCATCATCACCTTTGATTTGGGTGGGGTGAGCAAGATCGCTAATTACGCAAGTGGCAGTGGTAGTACCCAGCTTGTTTTCTTCTATACCGTGGTCAATGGCGATAACGACAACGTTGGTGGTCTCACTGCAAGTGCCAACAGTTTGACAAACGCGCTGTTGTTAGACAGGGTGAACAACGTCGGAGGGCTCACAACCCCGGCGGCCGTTACCAACAGCGTTGTTGTTGATACAACCGCCTCCTCATTGGATACATTGGCCAAAGCAGCGCAAGCCAACAACGCATCAACCACGCTCACGCCGTTGACCGTTTACCAAAAGGCAGGCGCTTTGCGCTTGAGTGCCAATAACCTTGATTCATACAACAGCGCGCTCAACAGCAGGGCTGTTGCATTCGATCAGGCAAACACGACACAAGAAGTGCAAGACATCGTCGATGCATACAACACCATTCTGAATTTGGCAGACGGAACCAGCAACAGCAACAGCCGAGACTTTGCAACCGATGCGCAGTATCAGTTGATTGGTATCACGGGTCTAGACAACCCTACCACCGTGCTTCGCAGCGACAAGGCGCAGCTACTGAGTGATGCGATTGATCGAAAAAACAAAAATGATGTGAACGAAGTGGCCGAAGTGCAAGCACTGGCTGATGCCGTTATCGCAGTCATGCGAACGGCTGACAATGACAGGGTGCTGACCAAAGCGCAATTAGAAACTTTGGGCGTTTTGCGTGTGACAGACACCAACCTGCCATTGGTACTCGCCGCCATTGCTGGAACTCGGTCGAATGGTGTAACCAATGGTGGGGCCGTCAATACCGTTGCAAAGTTACAAGCCTTGGTGGATCAAGGGGCGATGGACGCCATACAAGCTGCCATCACCTTGATCAGCAATTTTGCGGGTGACAATACCATTTCAAGCACCACGGGAACAGGCGTGGACTTTTCGTACGCAGTGAGAACCGGCGCCACCAAACCCGATGTGGTTCACTATGTCACAGCCGGTGTTACAGACGTCACTGCTAGCAACCTCAATGCCATCAACGATGCATTGGCTACGCCCAATGTCACAGGTTTTTCAACCAGCACAGCCAGCGGCATTCAAAAAGTGGTTGATGCATACAGAGCAGTGCTAGCCTTGGCTGACGGAGTTGTCAGTACTGGCACTGCTTTGCAAATAGCGCAGTTCAATGACATCGGTGTCAACATTGGCAATGCGACCAACGGCAGCAACAACCTGACTTTGCTCAACAGTGTGCTTGACTTCAAATCAAATACAGATGTAGACACGGTAGAAGAAATCAACATTTTGGCCAACACGGTCAATGCCATCATGAACAGCACTGGCAAGCGACAAGCCAGTTCAGCCTCATTTCTGACGGCTGCTAACTTGACCAAGCTAGGTATGGGCTCAGTGAACGATACCAACATCGCTGGCATCCTTGAAAGTATTGCTGCGCAACCGAATGGCGCGAATATCGACACACGGGGCAAGTTGCAGTTGTTGGTGAACTTCTATGTTGCCCCTGCGCCTGGTGTGACATTGGCCGCCGATACGGGTGTTAATAACCAAGATGGACGAACCAAGGATGCCAGATTGAATTTTGGCTTACCTAGCTTTGGTGGGGCATCAACCGATGTCAGCATCGACGGCGGGGCGACATATGTCAAGGCAGCCGATTACGCGGCGCCACGTACTTCCGGTACTTACACCGCCTTGGTTCGTCAAGTCAGCGCAGAGGGCTTTCTCGGTCAGACCCGAAGTCTGACATTTACCTACGATGGCACGCTGCCTGAGGTGATCAAACTCAACACCAATACGAACAGCAATTTTGACACTGTGAATTACGGTGCCAGCGATTTTGGAAGTTCCAAACTCATTGCCCCTAACATGCAACAAGCCAGCGACGGCGACATTGCTGTGATCACTTTGACCGTCGGTGGTGCAAATCTTGATGCCGACAGTTTCACCTATCGAACGACGGGTACCACGCAACAAACGGTTTCATTGAAAACCGATATACAACCCACATTGGTAACAATTGGGGATGTGTCGGGTGTGAGTTTGAGATTCAGCGCCACCACACAAACATTTGAGTTCTCATCCAACAGCAGCAGCCGCATTTTCACCAATGCACAGGTGCAGGCCATTGAGAAGGCGTTGGGATTCATCACCACCAGCCGCACCAACAGCGAACGCACTTTCACATTCAGTCATACCGATGTGGCAGGTAATAGCAACATTACGACAGACCCTGCCACCACAGGCGTGGCTAAGGTGACCTTCAAAGTTGACAGCGCCCCACCAGGCAAAGTGCTCTTCACCAGCGATTTACAGACCGAATTTGGCTTCTACAACAACTTTGCCATCGGCCTCAGTGCTGCTGTGGCGATCGCGGCCAATATCAAACCCACAACCGACACCGACATCGCCAAAATTCAAGTGATCATCGGCGGGGCAGGATTGAAAACCGAAAATGACCGCATCTTGTTCGGTAATGGTACTTCTCAGCAAACTGTCGATTTGCGTTCGGATGGCGGTGGCTCAGGCCTCGCGATTGGAAATGTCACAGGCGTCACCTGGAAATACACTGCTAGCAGCAAAACGCTGGTTTTTTCGCTGACTGACAATAGCGCTTTCAAAGACTTTCAAATAGCGAGTTTGGAAGCATCGCTGCTTTTTCAAAGCCTGCCTCCAGGCAGCAACAACACACAAGGCGATCGCACATTCACCTTCGACCACATTGACTTGGTTGGTTTTTCTACACAAAGCACCAACAGTGGTGCAACCAAAACCATCACGGTGGATTACACCCCACCCCCAGCGGTTGACCTCGATGGAAATACGACGGGTGTGATTGAAGCAACATCGCTGCAATACTTTAATCAATCGATTGCAAACAGCACCCAAACACTATTGATCGCTCCCAAAATGGGCCTGCAAACAGGCGTTAACGACATCGCCAAGATCACGGTGGCCTTGGGTGTCGATGCGCTGAGTCTTGGGGATGATCAGTTTGTCATTGATGGTGTGGCGGTTGTTCTCAACACTGGCAACAAGTCTGCCACAAACAACACCATTGCTGGCGTGCCAGGTGTGACTTGGTTGTACTCCGCCACTGACAAGACTTTCTCATTTACAAAAGAAGACAAGAGCAGTTTTACACCAGCACAGGTGCAGGCGCTTGAAAGCAAATTGGCTTTCAAAACGAATGGCAACAGCCAAGGCGATCGAACTTTCACTTTCACGCATGTCGATCAAGCGGGCAATAGCAGCGCCAATGCAGTGGCAACCGTCAAAGTAGATACTCTGGTGCCAGAGGCAATCGATTTGGATGCTGATACACCCAATATACAAAGCACCGATGTGCAGTACATGAAGAATGCTACCGTTGCCGGTGTAATCGTTGCTAGCAAAATCAAAAAAGCCGATAGAAATGAAAACATAACAAGCATCAAGGTGGTGGCATCGGAAATCATCAGTGCAGACAACGACAAACTGGCTTTTGGCTCGGCTTCAATTTTGTTGGACACCACAAGCCCTACGCGAACCGATTCAAGTGGCTCTATCACCCTCAACGGCGTGACTGGTGCTGTTCAATGGACTTATGCCATTGCCAGCAAAACATTGACATTCAGCAAACAAAATAACGCCGAGTTTTTGGCCGCCGAAGTACAGACCATTGAAAAGGCCTTGTCTTTTCAAACCACCACCAATGCTGTTGCAGGCGATCGTGTTTTTACATTCACCCACAGCGACTTGGCTGGCAACAACAGTGCTTCAGCTGCGGTCAGGTTTGGTACCGATGTCAAAGCTTCGGTTATCAAACTGTCTGCTCCCACAGCGGCCTTGGCTGACTTCAGTGCAAAAACCAGCAACGCAACTACACAGATATCACTTACTGATTCCCTTGCCTCTGTGATTGAGGAGGACCGGGTTGCCAGCTTGCAAATCAGAGTGCGTGGACTGCGTGCTGGGAGTTCTGAAAAAATCGTTGTCTATGGCACTGATATTGACGCCACCGGCGCTGGACGATCGGGGTCAGTCACCGCGGCGGGCAGCAATGTCATTTGGAATTGGAATTACAACAATGCTTTGGGCGCATTCGTCTTTTCAACGCCTACAACAACGACGCCCACCAACATTGCAAGAGCTGCTGATGTAGAAGCCTTTTTGCGCAGCTTGTCGTACAAAGCCTCAATTGCAACCCCAGGCGACGATGTGCGTCAATTTTTTATCTCGACCACCGATGGCATTGGTAACACCAGTCAGGTGGAGGTGGCTTCGTCATTGACGGTCAACGCGGTAGCGCCCGCCAAGCACGCCACCAATTCGGCTGCGGTTCTAGATGGCAATGCCACCGATCAGCTGATCAGCGACCAAATTGTGCTCACCTTCACTGAGCCTGTGAAGGTTTCGTCTGCTGCGAATATGGCGGCTTGGACTGTCACGGGTGGAAGTTTAGGCACCGGTGCCGGAATTCGTGCGGTGGATTCTGTGACTGTCAATGGGGAAGCTTATGCCACCAATTTCTTGGTCACAACCGGAAACAGTTCGAAGATCGTTGCAGGACAGGCGCAAAGCCTCACGCTCTCAGGTGGACTAGGGGGAGATAATTACGCTAATTTAGGTGCTGCCGTTTTGCCAACCTTCACACTCAATAGCAAAGCGATTACCCTTGAAACATGGGTGTATGTAAACTACGACGCATGGCCAAGTGGAACCAATCAAGCCTTTCCAAGGCTTTTCGATTTTTCAACTGACACCGCAGTGCTCACCAACGCTGCCCCCAATGTTGAAATATGGTTTGGATTCAACCGATTCACAGGAAATTTGGCATTTGAGTACATCAATGGCACTACCCAAACCAAAGATAGCAAGGGTGTTGTGTCGATGACTACGTCAATGCCCCTTAAGACTTGGCAGCATGCGGCAGTGACTGTTTCAGGTCAAACAGTTAGTATTTATTTGAATGGAAAGCTTCAGACGCCGACAACTAATACGCTCACGGCCGAGCTGGCAACCAATATCCTGTTTGACAACAACTTCATAGGTAAGAGCAACTGGATTCAAGATGGTGGGCTTGCAGGTAGCTTTTTTGATTCGCGCGTCTATACCTATGCCCGCAATGCGACGGAAATTGCCAACGATTACAGGGGCATGTTCGATCCCAATGACCCCAAACTTCTGTTTCAGTACAGCTTCAACGGGAACGCTACCAATGGGGCCACCAATCAGGTCTTGGCAACGGAGGCATCTGTTAATGGAAGTCGCGACGCAACCATAACCAACACCGGGGTAGCTTTTGCTAGTGATGTTGGTTCAACCACCATCAAGTTAGCGGCCGCGAATGTGGTCGATGCTGCGGGTACATTGGCTACAGCGGATCAAACTTTCCAGCTTTACAAAAAGAGTTTGACAGCAGGTTCTGGTGGCAATGACACCATCGTTGGCACGGCTGGCAATGACTTCATCGCAGGTCAAGGCGGCATTGACGTGTTGACCGGTGGAGGGGGTGCTGACATCTTTGCTTGGTTCCGTGGTGAAACCGGCAATGACACCGTGACCGATTTCAAGGTGTCTGAGGGTGACATGGTGGATCTTTCCAGTTTGATGACCGGCATAACACTTGGCACCAATGACACCACAAACTGGGACAAATACTTGCGGCTGAGCCCCTCGACTTCGGGTAATGACATGGTGCTCAGCATTGATGTGACCGGCGGTAGTTTTGTAACCACCACCATGACCATCACCTTCACCAATGGTGCAATCAATGGGCTGAACAACACATTGCCTTATTTAGTGAGCAAAAGAATCATCAACCTCACCACGGTACCTGAGACCCCTTTGGTGTTCGATCTCAATGGCGATGGTGTGCACACATTATCTGTGAGCAATGGTGTGGCCTTCGATGTTCAGGGGCAGGGCAGTGGTCTCATGAAAACAGGTTGGACCGATGGCAAAGATGGCTTGCTGGTGTTAGATCTGAACGGAGATGGCAAGATCAACGATGGGACTGAGTTGTTTGGTGGCAGTACCAAACTGGCCAATGGCAGCATCGCGAAAGATGGTTTTGAAGCCCTGAAGCAGTACGACAGCAATCAGGACAATGTGATCGATGCCAAGGACGCCGTTTTTAGCAATCTGAAACTATGGGTTGATGCCAACCACGATGCCATCACGGATGGCGGCGAGTTGCACGCGCTTTCCGAGTTCAATGTTCTGTCAATCAATTTGAATGCCAACAACGGCAGCAGCTTGGACAATGGCAATCTATTTGGGTTGATGTCTAACTGGACGAGCACCGATGGTCAAACCCATCAACTGACCGATGTGTGGTTCAACACTACCCACCTGACACCTTTGGAAACCATGGTGACAAATGGGCAAAAAGTGGATATGACGGCACCAGGTAAAACCAGTTACGACTTACGCTTGAATGATGTGTTGTCAAGTCCTGATAAGACAGTGGTCATCACGGCAGACGCCAATGATGTGGTGCAAATGAACGACACGGGCTGGACCAACACAGGCACAAGTACCAGCATCAATAACCACACTTACAACCTTTGGGAGAACGGCAGTGCCCAATTGCTTGTCGACCAGTTGGCTCGCGTCAATGCGGTGTTGTGATCTTGGATTGGTTTTTGCTGGCACGGAATGTGGGGTGATGGTTTGCGCCTAAACTTGAGGGTGTTTTGATTTCTCAAGTAAAACCGATTGACACACGCTCTTTCTGCGCGCCATCGCCTCAGCGTCGCCCCCATGATGGATTGGACCGACAGACACTGTCGGTTCTTCCACCGCTTGCTCACGCAACATACTTTGCTCTACACCGAAATGGTCACGACCGGCGCCTTAAAGCACGGTGATGTGCAGCGCCATTTGCGTTTCAACCCAGAAGAGCACGGGGTTGCTTTGCAACTTGGTGGTAGCGAGCCGCAAGACCTAGCCCTGGCTGCCAAACTCGGCGAGCAATGGGGCTATGACGAAATCAACCTCAACTGCGGTTGCCCCAGCGACCGCGTGCAACGCGGTGCGTTTGGTGCATGCCTGATGAATGAGCCCGATTTGGTGGCCGACGGCGTGAAGGCCATGCGCGATGCGGTCAGCATTCCCGTCACGGTCAAGCACCGCATTGGCATTGACAAGCAAGAAAGCTACAGCTTTGTGCGTGACTTTGTGGGCAAGGTCAGCGATGCTGGTTGCGAGGTGTTCATCGTGCACGCACGCAATGCGTGGTTGCAAGGTTTGTCGCCCAAACAAAACCGAGAAATTCCACCGTTGCGCTACGGGTTGGCGTATCAGCTCAAAAAAGATTTCCCTCACTTGATCATTTCTGTGAATGGCGGCATCACCACCAACGCACAAATTGCCGAGCATTTGCAATCTGTAGATGGTGCGATGTTGGGCCGTGAGGCTTATTACAACCCTTGGTTGCTCAGCAGTTGGGACGCTGAGTTTTTCAACGATGCACACGCAGTGAAAACACGCGAAGCGGTGGAAGAAGCCATGGTGACCTATATGGACCGTGCGTTCAAAGAAGACGGTTGCCCTTGGTATGCGATTGCACGCCATATGCTCGGCCTCTACCACGGCGAGCGCGGCGGACGCTTGTGGCGACAGGTGTGGAGTAACCACAAACTCAAACCTTTGCCACCGCATGAAGTGATGCAGTTGGCGCGTGAAGCTTTGGCACGGGGTGCAGAAAAACCAGTCGATGCCACTTGATCAAGAACGCTTGCAAGCGAAAAAACTGCGCATGGCCAAAGTGGCGCTTTGGTTTGTGCCTTGGTTGTGGACCGTCAACATGGTGGTGGCACGCACGGCACCCGGTGTGATGGACCCACACTTGTTAGCCTTGGGGCGTTGGAGTTTGGCAGGGCTGATATTGGCTTACATGGCACGCACCGAGTTGTGGGCGCAACGCAACTATGTGTGGCAAAACAAATGGCGCTACATCGCACTGGGTGCATGTGGCATGTGGATTTGCGGCGCATGGGTGTATTTGGCAGGGCGCACCACGGTGGCCATGAATATTTCGCTTATCTATGCGTCGGCACCGGTCATGATTGCTTTGGGTGCAGCGCTTTGGTTGGGCGAAGCATTTTCAAAACGCCAAGGCTTGGGTGTTGTGTTGGCCATGACAGGCGTGGTGCATGTGGTGGTGAAGGGCGAATGGCGTCAACTCTCCAATGTGCAATGGGTGGTGGGCGATTTGTGGATATTGGGTGCTGCCATCGCTTGGGCTGCGTATGCCTTGTTGCAAAAACGCTGGCCCACAGTGCTAGGCTCGACCGCACAGCTGGCAGCGATTTGCATGGGCGGTGTGTTGGTGTTGCTGCCGTTTTCGTTATGGGAGCTGTGGCATCCCGATGCACCTGCGCTGGGTTGGCATGCGCTGGGCTTGGTGGTGGTGGCCGCTTTGTTTCCGGGCTTGGGTGCTTATTGGCTGTATGGTTGGTGCCAAAAAATATTGGGCGCAGGGCGCGTGGCCATGACACTTTACTTGGGCCCGTTGTACACCGCCGTGGTGGCGTGGTTGGTGTTGGGCGAAGCGCTGGGGTGGCACCACCTCATGGGTGGCGCACTCATTTTGTCGGGCGTGGGAATGGTGGTGGCGTCTAAGCGTTGAGTGAGTTGTTGTCAAACACCCGTACGCGCGATGCAATTTTGGTTTTCAGCTCGCGCGTTGTGGTTCTCAAGTCAAACTCGCTTTGCAAATTCAACCAATAACGCGGTTCCATTTTGAAGAACAAGCCCAGTCGTAGGGCTGTATCTGCGGTGATGGGGCGTTTGCCGTTCACAATGTCACTGATTCGGCTGGGGGGGACATCAATATCGGCTGCCAGTTGACGCGCAGTGATGCCCATGGGCTTCATGAAGTCCTCTAACAAAATTTCGCCTGGGTGAATTTCTTCTAATAATTTGGTCATGTCTGTCTCCTAGTGGTAGTCCACGATTTCAACTTGATAAGCACCATCGGTATGCCATTTGAAACACAGACGCCACTGATCGTTGATGCGAGTGCTGTGTAAACCTTGGCGGTTACCTTTGAGCGCTTCAAGTTGGTTACCGGGAGGCACCCGCAAGCTACTGAGTTCGGTGGCAGCATGAAGCTGCAAAAGTTTTCTTCTCGCGACCCGCTCAATATGACGAAATCGAGGAACAACACGGCTGTTGAAAAGAGCTTCAGTTTCTGCACACAGAAAAGAATGAATCATGCGGCATTGTGTTCTGAATTTTAGATTCTGTCAAATAGAATCTTTAAAATAGATTGTGCCGTGCAATCGCAAAGGGATTATTGCCTCTTCAATGTGCTGACCCAGCCGCCTCCAACCCATTCGCAAAATGCTCTTTCATGCGCTGCACACTCAGCGGGGCGTTGCGCTCGGTCAGGGCATCCATCAGCAACTGATGTTCTTGAAATGACTCTTCAATGCGCCCCGTTTTGAACAACGAGTGGTGGCGGTTGAGTTTCATCACCTTGCGCAAATCGGCCACCATTTGGTCGCGCCAACGGTTGTTGGCAATTTCGAGCAGGCGCATGTGAAACTGTTCGTTGATGTCAAAGAACTGGTCGGTGTTGTGCTGCGCCGCTTTGAGCTGCTGGTGCAACTGCTGAAGCTCGGCCATTTGCGCTTCGGTGGCCACTTCGGCCACCACGCCGGCGGCATCTGACTCTAGCAAGGCGAGCAGGTGATACACATCTTGCTGGTCTTTGTCGTTCACCTCGGTCACATAGGCACCGCGGCGCACTTTCATGGTGATCAAGCCTTCGGCGGCCAGCACTTTGAGTGCCTCGCGCAAGGGGGTGCGGCTGATGCCGTATTCCTCAGCAATGCGCAGTTCGTCAATCCAGCTGCCGGGTGCCAATTCGCCCGCAAAAATGCGCTGCCGCAGGAGTTCGGCGACTTCTTCGTACAGGGCGCGGGGGGTCAGGGTGACGGCGGACATGGGGTAATTGTAAGCTCAGATAATATTTTGCATCAATAATTATGAATGATATGATGCCCCGATTCCTCCAATCGTGGGTTAATCTATGCCCATTGCCCCTATATATAGAGTGAGCTTGCCATGAGTCAAAACAAAGGCCACCAGCCGAACGAATTCAACGCCGCCAACCTCGAAGCCTGGGCCAAGGCTGCTGCCAAGTCTGCCCCCAACGGCGATGTGGCCGCGCTCAACTGGAAGACCCCAGACGGCATCAGCGTCAAACCGCTGTACACCGCAGAAGACACCCAAAACCTGCCATATGCCAACACGTTGCCGGGTTTTGAGCCCTTTTTGCGTGGGCCGCAAGCCACCATGTATTCGGTGCGCCCCTGGACAATTCGCCAATACGCAGGCTTTTCCACCGCCGAAGAATCCAACGCGTTTTATCGCAAAGCCTTGGCCGCAGGCGGTCAAGGTGTGTCGGTGGCGTTTGACTTGGCAACCCACCGCGGCTACGACTCTGACCATCCCCGTGTGACGGGCGATGTGGGCAAGGCCGGTGTGGCGATTGACTCGGTTGAAGACATGAAGGTGTTGTTCAACGAGATTCCGCTCGACAAAGTGTCGGTCTCGATGACCATGAACGGTGCGGTGCTGCCAGTTCTGGCGGGCTATGTGGTGGCCGCCGAAGAGCAGGGCGTGAGCCAAGACAAATTGAGCGGCACCATTCAGAACGACATTCTGAAAGAGTTCATGGTGCGCAACACCTACATCTACCCGCCCGAGCCGTCGATGAAGATTATTGGCGACATCATCGAGTACACGGCCAAGAACATGCCCAAGTTCAACTCGATCTCAATTTCGGGTTACCACATGCAAGAGGCCGGTGCCAACCAAGCGCTAGAAATGGCGTTCACTTTGGCAGACGGTAAAGAGTATGTGAAGACCGCCATCGCCAAAGGCATGGATGTAGACGACTTTGCGGGGCGACTGTCGTTCTTCTGGGCGGTGGGCATGAACTTCTATTTAGAGATTGCCAAAATGCGCGCGGCGCGTTTGTTGTGGTGCCGCATCATGAAGGGCTTCAACGCCAAGAACCCCAAGAGCCTCATGTTGCGCACGCACAGCCAAACATCGGGCTGGTCGCTCACCGAGCAAGATCCGTACAACAACGTGGTGCGCACCACCATCGAAGCCATGGCTGCAGTGTTTGGTGGCACGCAATCGTTGCACACCAATTCGTTTGACGAAGCCATTGCATTGCCCACTGAGTTTTCATCGCGCATTGCACGCAACACACAGTTGATCATTCAAGAAGAAACGCACATCACCAATGTGATTGACCCTTGGGCGGGCAGTTACATGATGGAGTCGCTCACCCAAGAAATGGCGGACAAGGCATGGGCCATCATTGAAGAAGTCGAAGCCATGGGTGGCATGACCAAGGCGGTGGACAGCGGCTGGGCCAAGTTGAAGATTGAAGCGGCAGCGGCTGAAAAGCAAGCGCGCATCGACAGTGGCAAAGATGTGATTGTGGGTGTGAACAAATACAAACTGGCCAAAGAAGACCCGATCGACATTTTGGCGATTGACAATGTGAAAGTGCGTGACGGTCAGATTGATCGTTTGAAAAAAATCAAAGCCTCACGCGACACTGCCAAAGTGCAGGCTGCGTTAGATGCACTCACGGCTGCGGCTGAAAGCGGCGAGGGTAATTTGCTCGACTTGTCGATCAAAGCCATTCGTTTGCGTGCCACCGTGGGTGAGGTGAGCGATGCGCTTGAAAAAGTTTATGGGCGCCATCGCGCCGACACGCAAAAGGTGACCGGTGTGTACGCTGCTGCTTATGACTCGGCCGAGGGCTGGGAACAACTCAAAAAAGAAATTGCCGATTTCGCCGACAAAGAAGGCCGTCGTCCCCGCGTGATGATCGCCAAGTTGGGCCAAGACGGTCACGACCGTGGCGCCAAAGTGGTCGCCACCGCGTATGCCGATTTAGGCTTTGATGTGGACATGGGCCCCTTGTTCCAAACACCCGAAGAATGTGCACGCCAAGCGATTGAAAACGATGTGCATGCAGTGGGTGTGTCCACCTTGGCGGCTGGTCACAAAACGTTGGTGCCCGCCATCATTGCCGAGTTGAAGAAGCAAGGTGCGGATGACATCATCGTGTTTGTGGGCGGTGTGATTCCGCGTCAAGACTACGACTTCTTGTACGAGTCAGGTGTGAAGGGCATTTATGGTCCCGGCACACCTATTCCAGCCAGCGCGAAAGATGTGCTGGAACAAATCAAAAAGGCGCTTGGGTGACACCTGAGCAATTGCTCAGTGGTTTGCTGCACGGCGATGCGGCAGTGCAGCGCCGCGCTATGGCGAAAGCCATCACCTTGCTCGAGTCCACGCGCACGGATCACCGCGCTTTGGCAGATGAATTGCTCACGCGCATGCTGCCGCATACTGGGCAATCGTTTCGCTTGGGCATCAGCGGTGTGCCGGGTGTGGGCAAGTCCACCTTCATCGAAGCTTTGGGTTTGTATTTGATTGCACAAGGCCATCGCGTGGCGGTGTTGGCAGTCGACCCATCGTCGAGTGTGTCGGGTGGTTCGATCTTGGGTGACAAAACGCGCATGGAACATTTGTCGGTGCACCACCAAGCCTACATTCGCCCGAGCCCCAGCAGTGGCACCTTGGGTGGCGTGGCCGAAAAAACGCGCGAGTCGATGTTGGTGTGCGAAGCCGCTGGCTACGATGTGGTGCTGGTCGAAACCGTGGGCGTAGGCCAAAGCGAAACCGCAGTGGCCAACATGACCGACATGTTTTGTTTGTTGCAATTGCCCAATGCGGGCGACGATTTGCAAGCCATCAAAAAAGGTGTGATGGAGTTGGCCGACTTGGTGGTCATCAACAAAGCCGACATCGATGCTGCAGCGGCCACACGCGCCGAGGCGCAAATCACCAGCGCCTTGCGTTTGTTGGGGCAGCATGGCAACCCTGACAACGCGCATCACAACGAAACACAATGGCATGCCAAAGTAGTCCAAATCAGCGCGTTATTAAACCAAGGTGTCGATGCGTTTTGGTCGGCTGTCAGCGAATTCAAAGGCTTGCAAGTCAACAATGGGCGCTTTGCCACGCGACGCCAACAACAAGCGCTGTCGTGGATGTGGGAACGCATTGACGCAGGCTTGAAACAAAACTTTCGGCAAAACGACACCGTCAAAACGCTGTTGCCACAACTCAGTCAACAAGTGGGTGCAGGCCAGTTGGCCGCATCGACTGCCGCCCGTCAATTGCTCAGCGCTTATCAAGTGCAGAGCTGATTTTGAAATCTTCCTGGAGAAAAGAGAGAGCAACCATGCAAGACATCATTGAACAACTTGAACAAAAGCGTGCCGCTGCGCGTTTGGGTGGCGGGCAAAAACGCATTGACGCCCAGCACAGCAAAGGCAAGCTCACCGCGCGTGAACGCATTGAAGTGCTGTTAGACGAAGGCACCTTCGAAGAGTGGGACATGTTTGTCGAGCACCGTTGCACCGACTTTGGCATGGCTGATAACAAAATTCCAGGCGACGGCGTGGTCACTGGCTACGGCATGATCAATGGCCGTTTGGTGTTTGTGTACAGCCAAGACTTCACCGTGTACGGTGGTGCCTTGTCTGAAACCCATGCAGAAAAAATTTGCAAGGTGATGGACCAAGCCATGAAAGTGGGCGCACCTGTCATCGGTCTGAACGACTCAGGTGGTGCGCGCATTCAAGAAGGCGTAGCTTCTCTTGGTGGTTACGCCGAAGTGTTTCAGCGCAATGTGATGGCCAGTGGTGTGGTGCCACAGATCAGCATGATCATGGGCCCATCAGCGGGTGGTGCGGTGTATTCACCTGCGTTGACCGATTTCATCTTCATGGTCAAAGACACTTCTTATATGTTTGTGACCGGCCCCGATGTGGTGAAGACCGTCACGCACGAAGAAGTCACTGCCGAAGAATTGGGCGGCGCTGTGACCCACACCACCAAGAGCGGTGTGGCAGACATGGCGTTTGAAAACGATGTCGAAGCCTTGTTGATGTTGCGCCGCTTGTACAACTACTTGCCGCTGAACAACAAAGAAAAAGCACCCGTGCGTGTGAGCGGTGACCCAACCGACCGCATGGACATCAGCTTGGACACCTTGGTGCCTGAGAACCCCAACAAAGCGTATGACATGAAAGAGCTCATCCTCAAAACAGTGGATGACGGCGACTTCTTCGAATTGCAACCCGACTACGCGAAAAACATTTTGATTGGCTTTGCCCGCATGGAAGGTCAAACCGTGGGTATCGTGGCCAACCAACCTTTGGTGTTGGCCGGTTGTTTGGACATCAAGAGCTCGATCAAAGCGGCGCGCTTTGTGCGTTTTTGCGATGCGTTCAACATTCCCGTCATCACCTTTGTGGATGTGCCTGGTTTCATGCCTGGCACTTCGCAAGAGTTTGGCGGCATCATCAAACACGGCGCCAAGTTGTTGTACGCATATGCTGAATGCACGGTACCAAAAATCACCGTCATCACGCGCAAAGCGTATGGCGGCGCTTATGACGTGATGGCCTCTAAGCATTTGCGAGGCGATGTCAACTTTGCATGGCCCAACGCCGAAATTGCGGTGATGGGTGCCAAAGGCGCGGTGGAAATTATTTTCCGTGAAGACAAAGGCGATCCTGAAAAACTGGCCGCTAAAGAAGCCGAATACAAAGCGCGATTTGCCAACCCATTCGTGGCTGGCGCACGTGGCTTCATTGACGATGTGATTCAACCGCACGAAACACGCAAGCGCATTTGCCGCTCACTCGTGATGTTGAAAGACAAAAAGATTGACAACCCATGGCGCAAGCACGGCAACATTCCGCTGTGATGCTTGAGGAGTAAAAGAACATGTTTACAAAAATCTTGATTGCAAACCGTGGTGAGATTGCCTGCCGCGTGATCGCAACCGCTCACAAAATGGGCATCAAAACCGTGGCGGTGTATTCAGAGGCTGACAAAGAAGCACGCCATGTGCAACTGGCCGACGAAGCCGTGTTGTTGGGCCCCGCACCTTCGCGTGAATCGTATTTGGTGGCTGACAAAATCATTGCCGCTGCCAAAGCCACAGGCGCGCAAGCGATTCACCCCGGCTATGGTTTCTTGAGCGAGAACGAAGCATTCGCCAAGCGTTGTGAAGACGAAGGCATTGCCTTCATTGGCCCCAAGGCGCATTCAATTGCAGCCATGGGTGACAAAATTGCATCGAAAAAATTGGCCAACGAAGCCAAGGTCAACACCATTCCAGGTTACAACGACGCGATTGAAACTGCAGAAAAAGCGGTTGAGATTGCGAAGGGCATTGGTTACCCTGTCATGATCAAAGCCTCTGCTGGTGGTGGTGGCAAAGGTTTGCGCGTGGCCTTCAACGACAAAGAAGCGTTTGAAGGCTTCACCTCATGCCGCAACGAAGCACGCAACAGCTTTGGCGATGACCGCGTGTTCATCGAAAAGTTTGTGGAAGAGCCTCGCCACATCGAAATTCAGGTGTTGGGCGACAGTCATGGCAATGTGGTGTATTTGAATGAACGTGAGTGTTCGATTCAACGCCGTCACCAAAAAGTGATTGAAGAAGCACCCTCACCATTCATCAGCGAAGCCACTCGCAAAGCCATGGGTGAACAAGCCGTGGCCTTGGCCAAAGCGGTGAAATACCAAAGCGCAGGCACAGTCGAATTCGTGGTGGGCAAAGACCAAAGTTTTTACTTTCTCGAAATGAACACCCGCTTGCAGGTGGAGCACCCCGTGACCGAAGCCATCACTGGCCTCGACTTGGTGGAGATGATGATTCGTGTGGCCGCTGGCGAAAAATTGCCCATCGCGCAAAAAGATGTGCAACGCAATGGTTGGGCCATCGAGTGCCGTATCAACGCCGAAGATCCGTTCCGCAATTTCTTGCCTTCGACCGGTCGCTTGGTGCGTTTCCAAACGCCCAAACAAACCATGTTCCAAAGCAACACCCAAGACCTGTTGGGCGTGCGTGTGGACACCGGTGTGCAAGACGGTGGTGAGATTCCAATGTTCTACGACTCGATGATCGCCAAGCTCATCGTGCATGGCAAAGACCGCAACGATGCGATTGCCAAAATGCGCGAAGCCTTGAACGGTTTTGTGATTCGCGGCATCAGCTCGAACATCCCGTTTCAAGCGGCGTTGCTGGCGCATCCGAAGTTTGTGTCAGGTGACTTCAACACCGGCTTCATTGCAGAGCAGTATTCGAAAGGTTTCCGCGCCGAAGATGTGCCGCATGACGACCACGACTTTTTGGCCGCATTGGCGTCGTTTGTGCGCCGCAAATCGCGTCAACGCGCTGCCAACTTGAGCGGCCAGTTGCCTGGTTACGATGTGCAAGTGGGCAACGACTATGCGGTGATTGAGTTGGGCAATGGCGGACAAAACCGCTATGTGCAAACCCATGTGGATGAAGTCACCAGCAAACCCAACGCCGCCAAAATCACGATCGACAAAAAAGTGTATGAAATCGAAAGCCGTTCACGCTTGAATGACATTCGCATTGAAGGCACCGTCAACGGCAAACCCTTCACAGCACAAGTCGAACGCGGCACTTTGAAAAACCCATTGGCCTTGCAAGTGCAACACAACGGCACACGCATTGAGGCCTTGGTCATGTCACCCCGCATGGCTGAGTTGCACAAGCTGATGCCCTTCAAAGCACCGCCCGATTTGAGCCGCTATGTGTTGTCGCCCATGCCCGGTTTGTTGGTTGAAGTGGCTGTCACACCTGGACAAAAAGTGCAAGCCGGTGAACGCGTGGCTGTCATTGAAGCCATGAAGATGGAAAACGTGTTGTTTGCTGCACAAGACGGCGTGGTGAAAAAAGTGGTGGCCAACAAAGGCGAATCACTCACCGTGGACCAGATGATTGTGGAGTTTGAATAAATGACACGCCCCTTCAAAGTCCTTGGCGTGCAACAAATTGCCATCGGTGGGCCCGATAAAGGTCGCTTGCAAAAACTCTGGGTCGACATGTTCGGCCTCGAGGTGACGGGCACTTTCAAAAGCGAACGTGAAAATGTGGACGAAGACATTTGTGCCATTGGCACAGGCCCGTTCAAAGTTGAGGTTGATTTGATGCAACCGCTCGACCCCGACAAAAAACCAGCGGTGCACACAACCCCGTTGAATCACATTGGTTTGTGGATCGACAACTTGCCTGTGGCGGTGGAGTGGCTCACTTCACAAGGTGTGCGTTTTGCACCCGGTGGCATTCGCAAAGGTGCGGCTGGTTTTGACATCACTTTCTTGCACCCCAAAGGCAACGACGAGTTTCCGATTGGCGGTGAAGGTGTGTTGATCGAGTTGGTGCAAGCGCCGCCTGAAGTGGTCACAGCATTTGCGGCTTTGGCCGCATCGCCTGTTTGACAAACGCGAGGTATAGCGGGCTTTTCACATAGCCCGCAACAGTGCTTAGTGCTAGGCAAACTCAACAAAGCCCGTTCAAGTTTTTGAAACTTGACGGGCTTTTGCTTTGGCGAGTGCCGCTTCGATGATGGCGCGTTTGCGGTCTACCTCAGGCGCGTGTTCGGTGCCTTTGGTGTGTGAGGGCAGGTCAGCCAACTTTTGCAGCGCTTTGGCTTGCAACCGCGCGGCATTTTCTTTTTCAGCCAATGCTTTGCGTGTTTTGTGCGCTGCATAACGCGTGCGCGCTTGGTCTGCAAGCTGTTGCGGCCACGCAGCCCAACCACTGAGATTGATATCAACAGGTTCAAGCGAAATGCAATCGACAGGGCAAGCTGGAATGCACAGTTCGCAACCCGTGCAATAAGGCTCGATGACCGTGTGCATGCGCTTGTTGGCGCCCACGATGGCATCGGTAGGGCACGCTTTGAGGCACAAGGTGCAACCAATGCACCAAGCCTCATCGATCACGGCCAAGGTAAGGGGGCCTTCTAAACCGTTTTCAGGGTTGAGAGGTTCAACGGGTAAGCCGGTGATGACCGACAACCGCTCCACACCTTCTTGACCACCCGGTGGGCATTGGTTGATCTTGGCTTGACCATCGGCAATGGCCTGCGCATAGCTTTCGCAATCAGGGTAGCCGCAACGCGTGCATTGCGTTTGCGGCAGAGCGTCGTTGATGCTTTGCGCGAGGCTCACTTCTTGGCGCGAGCCGATGCACGCACTGCGCGTTTGGCAGAAGGCTTGGCGGCTGATTTAGCAACTGTTTTCTTAGCGGCGGCTTTCTTAGTAGCCACTTTTTTCACGCCCGCTTTGTTGTGCTCCAAAATGAAACTCTTGACATGTGGGTACACCACTTCGCGCCAACGGCGGCCGCTGAAAATACCGTAGTGACCTGCTCCTTTCACTTCGAGGTGATGGTGCTCTTTGCGCACAATGCCTGTGCACAAACCATGTGCCGCTTCGGTTTGGCCTGAGCCAGAAATATCGTCTAACTCACCTTCAACCGTCAACAAAGCGGTGTTGCGAATGTCTTGCGGGCGGACCAATTCAGGTTTGCCTGCTTCGTTTTTCACTTCCCATGTGCCGCGCACCAGTTTGAACTCTTGGAAGACTGTGTTGATGGTTTCCAAGTAGTAGTCAGCGTCCATGTCGAGCACAGCGTTGTACTCGTCGTAAAACTGACGATGCGATTCAGCGCTTGAGTTGTCGCCCTTGATCAAATCTTTGAAGTAGTCGTAGTGACTCTTCAAGTGACGGTCTGGGTTCATCGCTACAAAACCAGTGTGCTGCAAAAAGCCGGGGTACACGCGGCGTCCTGCGCCTGGGAAATTGCTGGGCACGCGGAAAATCACATTGTTTTCAAACCAGCTGTGGCTCTTGTTCATGGCCAAGTTGTTCACCGCTGTGGGTGACTTGGTGGCGTCAATCGGGCCACCCATCATGGTCATGCTCAAAGGCAGTGTTTCACCACGGCTGGCCATGAGTGACACAGCAGCTAACACAGGCACGGTGGGTTGGCACACGCTCATGATGTGGCAGTTGCCGTAGTGGCCTTGCAAATAGCGGACGAACTCTTGAACATAGTTCACATAGTCGTCGAGGTGAAATTCACCTTCGCTCAAGGGCACCAAACGTGCGTTCTTCCAATCGGTGATGTAGACCTTGTGGTCTTTCAACATTGTTTTGACGGTGTCGCGCAACAAGGTGGCATAGTGGCCTGACAAAGGCGCCACGATCAACACCACGGGTTGACCTTTGAGTTTGTTCAGCGTGGCAGCATCGTCGCTGAAACGCTTGAAGCGGCGCAATTCGCAAAACGCCTTGTCCATTTCAATGCGCTCGTGAATCGCCACACTCACGCCATCGACCTCGACCGAGGTGATGCCAAACTCGGGTTTCACATAATCTTTGCCCAAACGGTAGAGCAAGTCGTAGCCTGCTGACACGCGCTGCGACACATTGTTTTGGCCCAAGGGCGACATGGGTGTGCTGTAGAGTTTGGACGCAGCCTGCGCAAAGTCTGCGAACGGCTCCATCAAAGAGCGTTGGGCTTCGAAGATTTGGTAAAGCATGGTGGAAAATCTCAGTTCAGAATATGTTGCAGTGCAATATATCAGCAGATAGGGGGTTGAAATTGGAGTCTGTCCCCCAAATTACTTTTCATAACTATTTGTCCTAGACCTAGAACATGTCCTCAGCCGAACCAACCACCGCCATGCCCGTCCTCTTTGTGGGGCATGGCAGCCCTATGAATGTGATTGAGGACACCCCCTTTCGCCGCGCTTGGCAAGACCTAGGCGCATCCTTTGGCACGCGCTGGTCCAAGCCGAAGCTGATTTTGTGCATTTCTGCCCATTGGATCACCCAAGGCGGTTGGTGGATGACCGGCATGGCGCATCCCAAAACCATTCACGATTTCGGTGGTTTTCCAGACGAATTGTTTGCCCAGCAATACCCCGCGCCAGGTGCCCCCGAATGGGTGGCGCAAACCGCGGCGCAGTTGAAGCAACCGCACACTGGTCAACCCGTGGGCATTGATTTGAATGAGTGGGGTTTGGACCACGGTTGCTGGGGCATTTTGAAACCCATGTTTCCTGCGGCGGACATTCCTGTGGTGCAGTTGAGCATCGACTACCACCGCCCAGCGGCTGAACATTTTGCGTTGGGCCAACAACTCAAGCACTTACGACAAGAAGGTGTGTTGATCGTGGCCAGTGGCAACACGGTGCACAACTTACGCACCATGCAACGCTCAGCCGCGGACAACCAAGCCTATGAATGGTCTATTGAGTTTGATGGTTGGGTGGCCGAGCAAATCAAAAGTGGCCACAACGAAGCCTTGGTCGATTTTCAAAAGCTTGGTGCAGTGGCGCAAATGGCCCACCCCAGCTATGACCACTACCTGCCCTTGCTCTACGCAGCGGGTGCGGCCAATGCTGATGACCGTGTTGAGTTTTTCAACGAAGGCCATCAGCTGGCCTCGATCGCGATGCGATCGGTGATTTGGTCTTAAACCACCTTGGCGATGGACGCGCAAACGTAGTCGATGTTTTTGCTGTTCAAAGCAGCCACGCACATGCGACCGGTGTCGGTGCCGTACACACCAAACTCATTGCGCAAACGCACCATTTGGTCTTTGTTCAAACCTGAGTAGCTGAACATGCCAATTTGTGTGGTGATGAAGCTCATGTCTTGCTTCACGCCGGCAGCCTTCAAGCCATCGACCAATTTTTGACGCATGGCTTTGATGCGCACGCGCATTTCGCCCAATTCTTTTTCCCACAGCGCGCGCAACTCGGGGTTGCCCAACACCGCAGCCACCACCGCACCACCGTGAATGGGTGGGTTGGAGTAGTTGGTGCGAATCACGATTTTCAGTTGAGACAACACGCGGTCGGCTTCTTCTTTGTTGGCGCACAACACGCTCAAAGCACCCACGCGCTCGCCGTACAAGCTGAAGCTTTTCGAGAACGAGGTGGACACAAAAAAGCTCAAGCCAGCAGCGACAAACTTTTGAATGACTGCGCCGTCTTCGGCAATGCCGTGACCAAAACCTTGGTAGGCCATGTCTAAAAAGGCGGTCAGGTTTTTGGCCTTGACCACACTCACCACTTGGTCCCATTGAGCGGGGGTGATGTCATAGCCGGTGGGGTTGTGGCAGCACGCATGCAACACCACCACGGTGCCAGCGGCGGCTGCGTTCAACGAGGCCAACATGCCTTCGAAGTTGACGCCTCGTGTTGCAGCGTCGTAATACGCATAGGTGTCTACTTTGAAACCCGCGTTGGTGAACAAAGCGCGGTGGTTTTCCCAGCTGGGGTCAGAAATCATGACGGTAGCGTTGGGGCTCAAGCGCTTTAAAAAGTCAGCGCCAATTTTCAAACCACCGGTGCCGCCAATGCCTTGCACTGTGGCTACACGCCCAGATTTGACCGGCTCAGAATCGGTGCCAAAGACCAAGCCTTTCACGGCGGCGTCGTAAGCGGCAATGCCGTCGATGGGCAAATAGCCACGGGCGGCAGGTTTTTCCATCATGGCTTTTTCGGCGGCTTGCACACATTGCAACAGGGGCAGTTTGCCGTTGTCATCGAAGTACACGCCCACGCCGAGGTTGACTTTGTTGGGGTTGGTATCAGCGGCAAATTGCTCGTTGAGGCCCAAAATGGGGTCGCGGGGTGCCATTTCGACGGCGGTAAACATTGACATCATCGGTCCTTGATCACGGATAAAAAGGGAGTTCTTGGTAAGAACGCGCAGTCTGCGGTAGGCTTGCACGCTTGGCCAGAATTTTAATGGCCTAAACGCCCAGATTTGCCTGCCACTTGCTTCTAACGCTTCACACCATGCCTACGCCGACCGACAACGTCTCTGAACTTGCAACCTTGAAAGCCATGGCGGCCACCAAAGCCAACGGTGAGGGTGGTGCTGAGGGTGGGGCACAAGAAGCTTCAAAAGAGGGTCAGTTTGTCAGCTACCCAGGCTCACCCTTCGAGTTGTTTCAGCCTTACCCACCTGCGGGCGACCAGCCCACGGCCATCAACGAATTGGTCGAAGGCATCGGCGATGGCGAAGTGTTTCAAACCTTGTTGGGCGTGACAGGCTCTGGCAAAACCTTCACCATGGCCAATGTGATTGCGCGCATGGGCCGTCCCGCCATTATTTTTGCACCCAACAAAACATTGGCTGCGCAGTTGTACAGCGAGTTCCGCGAGTTCTTTCCGAAAAACGCAGTGGAGTATTTCGTCAGCTACTACGACTACTACCAACCCGAAGCCTATGTGCCCCAGCGTGATTTGTTCATTGAAAAAGACAGCGCCATCAACGAGCACATTGAACAAATGCGTTTGAGCTGTACCAAAAGCATTTTGGAGCGACGCGATGTGATCGTGGTGGCCACCGTGTCGGCCATTTACGGTATTGGTGAGCCCGAAAGCTACCACCGCATGGTCATGACTGTGCGTGCCGGCGACAAAGTGGGACAGCGCGATGTGATCGCGCAATTGGTGCGCATGCAATACGAACGCAACGACCACGACTTCACCCGTGGCAAATTTCGCGTGCGTGGCGACACCATCGATGTGTTTCCGGCCGAACATTCTGAGTTGGCCATTCGCATTGAATTGTTTGACGACGAAATTGAAAGCCTGCAATTGTTTGACCCACTCACGGGCCGCATCCGTCAAAAAATTCCGCGCTTCACCATTTACCCCTCTAGCCACTATGTGACACCACGCGACCGCGTGTTGGCGGCGGTGGAAACCATCAAGGTCGAATTGGCCGAGCGTTTGAAAGAACTGGTGGGCATGAACAAGTTGGTCGAAGCACAACGCCTAGAGCAACGCACGCGCTTCGATTTGGAAATGCTCAGCGAAGTGGGGCATTGCAAAGGCATTGAAAACTACACCCGCCATTTGTCTGGTGCTAAACCAGGTGACCCACCCAGCACCTTGACCGACTACATGCCCAAAGACGCGCTCATGTTTTTAGACGAAAGCCATGTGATGATTGGCCAACTCGGTGGCATGTACAACGGCGACCGCGCGCGCAAAACCACCTTGGTCGAATACGGTTTTCGCTTGCCCAGCGCCTTAGACAACCGCCCCTTGAAGCTCGAAGAGTTTGAAAAACGCATGCGCCAAGTGGTGTTTGTGTCGGCCACTCCGGCTGATTATGAAAAGACGCACGCAGGCCGCGTGGTCGAGCAACTGGTGCGCCCCACTGGCTTGGTGGACCCCGAGGTGGAAGTGCGACCTGCCACCCACCAAGTGGACGATGTGCTGCAAGAAATTCGCATACGGGTGGACAAGAACGAGCGTGTGTTGATCACCACCCTCACCAAACGCATGGCCGAACAACTGACCGACTACCTCACCGACAACGGTGTGAAAGTGCGCTACCTGCATAGCGATGTGGACACTGTGGAACGGGTGGAAATATTGCGCGACCTGCGCTTGGGCACCTTCGATGTGTTGGTAGGCATTAACTTACTGCGCGAAGGCATTGACTTGCCCGAGGTGTCGCTGGTGGCCATTTTGGACGCCGACAAAGAAGGCTTTTTGCGCTCCGAGCGCAGCTTGATTCAAACCATAGGCCGCGCCGCGCGCAACATCAGCGGCAAAGCGATTTTGTATGCCGACCGCATGACCAATTCGATGACGCGTGCCATTGGTGAAACCGAACGGCGCCGCACCAAACAAATCGCGTTCAACGAGGCCAACGGCATCACCCCGCGCGGTGTGTTCAAGCAAGTGCGTGATTTGATCGATGGTGTTTACAGCGAAAAAGCAGGCAAAGAAGCCGAACTGCGCGAGATTGAAAAAGCCAAGATCGAGGACATGAGCGAACGCGATGTGGCCAAAGAAATCAAGCGCCTCGAAAAGCTGATGATGGAGCACGCCAAAAACCTCGAGTTCGAAAATGCCGCCCGCGTGCGCGACCAACTGGCCATCCTGCGCGAGCAAGCCTTTGGCGGGGCGGGGCATGACAATGTGGTGGTGCTGGCGCAGAAAAGCGCTTGAGGCCTTGGTGCGGTAGCCCTGCACGGCGCGATTTGTCCTCGACAAATCGCCTATGTGACAGATTACCCGAGCAAATAAGTGGGACTTGTGCTATAGTTGACCTAATTAGTCGACAAAGCCCAAACCTCGAAAGGAGCTTGCCATGCGTCTTACCACCAAAGGTCGTTTTGCTGTGACCGCCATGATCGATTTGGCCCTGCGCCAAAACAGCGGCCCTGTTACCTTGGCGGCCATCAGCCAGCGCCAACAAATCTCCTTGTCTTACCTCGAACAACTGTTCGGCAAACTGCGCCGTCACGATTTGGTCGAGTCCACCCGTGGGCCAGGCGGCGGCTATTCGTTGGGCCGCAAAGCGACCGACATCACCGTGGCTGACATCATTGTGTCGGTGGACGAACCCATCGACGCCACCCACTGTGGCGGCAAAGAAAACTGCTTGGGTGAAACCGGCCGTTGCATGACGCACGAGTTGTGGGCATCGCTGAACCAGCGCATGGTGGAGTTTTTAGACTCTGTCACCTTGCAAAAATTGGTCGACGAGCAACTCGCCAAAGGCGTGGAGATTGAAAACAAGCCGGCCATTCGCCGCGCCATTTCAAGCGCACCCGTTGTCAAACCCATTCGCGTGAACGCCCCCAACTCGGTGTTTGCCTTGGGCAACGCTTTTGCCAAGCCTTAATTTTTTGTAGATTTGCATCATGGACATGACCCCTCATTTCCCCATTTATTTGGACTACGGCGCCACCACGCCTTGCGATCCACGCGTGGTCGACGCCATGATTCCTTGGTTGCGCGAACACTTTGGCAACCCCGCATCACGCAGCCATGCGTGGGGTTGGGAAGCCGAAGAAGCGGTTGAAAAAGCCCGCGCCGATGTGGCCTCGCTCATCGGTGCTGACCCACGCGAAATCGTGTGGACTTCAGGTGCCACCGAATCGAACAACTTGGCCATCAAAGGTGCGGCGCAGTTTTACAAGTCACGCGGCAAGCACCTCATCACCGTGAAAACCGAGCACAAAGCGGTGCTCGACACCATGCGTGAACTCGAGCGTCAAGGTTTTGAAGTGTCCTACCTCGATGTGCAAGAAGACGGCATGTTGAACATGGATGTGTTGAAAGCCGCCATTCGCCCCGACACGATTTTGATCAGCGTCATGCATGTGAACAACGAAATCGGTGTGGTGCAAGACATTGCAGGTATTGGTGCGTTGTGTCGTGAAAAAGGCATCGTGTTCCATGTGGACGCGGCGCAATCGACGGGCAAAGTTGAGATCGATTTGCAAACCTTGCCGGTCGACTTGATGAGCTTGGCATCGCACAAAACCTACGGCCCCAAAGGCATTGGCGCTTTGTATGTGCGTCGCAAACCGCGCGTGCGCTTGGAAGCGCAAATGCACGGTGGCGGTCACGAGCGCGGCATGCGCAGCGGCACATTGCCCACACACCAATGCGTGGGCATGGGTGAGGCCTTTCGCATTGCCAAACTGGAAATGGCGCAAGACTTGGCCAAAGCCAAAGCTTTGCAAAAGCGTTTGCTCGATGGTTTGAAAGACATTGAGCAAGTGTTTGTCAACGGCAACCTCGAGCACCGCGTGCCGCACAACCTCAACATCAGCTTCAACTATGTGGAAGGTGAGTCACTCATCATGGGCATCAAAGGTTTGGCAGTGTCGTCAGGCTCTGCTTGCACCTCGGCCAGCTTGGAGCCCAGCTATGTCCTGCGCGCTTTGGGTCGCAGTGACGAGTTGGCGCACAGCAGTTTGCGCATGACGATTGGTCGCTTCACCACCGAAGAAGAAATTGACTATGCCATCTCAACTATTCGCCAAAATGTGGCGAAGTTGCGTGACTTGAGCCCGTTGTGGGACATGTACAAAGAAGGCATTGATCTAAGCACCATTCAATGGGCAGCCCACTAACTGCGTCGCCAAAATGATGCATTGCTTTGTCGCCCTTGTTTGCCGTGCTGATCGCACTGTCTGCACAATGGCTTCGCGCACTGCATCATTTGTGGCTTAGCAGCTGTAACGAAAGGAAACGATATGGCTTATTCAGAAAAAGTAATCGACCACTACGAAAACCCCCGCAATGTGGGCTCGTTTGACAAGGGTGACGACTCTGTGGGCACCGGCATGGTGGGTGCGCCTGCTTGCGGCGATGTCATGAAATTGCAAATCAAGGTCAACCCAACGACTGGTGTGATTGAAGATGCGCGTTTCAAAACCTACGGTTGTGGTTCGGCCATTGCGTCTTCATCGCTTGTGACCGAGTGGGTCAAAGGCAAAACATTGGACGAAGCGGCTTCATTGAAGAACAGCGAAATCGCTGAAGAGCTGGCATTGCCGCCTGTGAAAATTCACTGCTCTATCTTGGCCGAAGACGCCATCAAAGCTGCTGTGGACGACTACAAAAAGAAACACGCCCATTAAGCATCTCAACCAGGCATTGAAAACACCATGGCAGTCACCTTAACCGAAGCTGCGGCACGACATGTGACCCGCTATCTCTCCAAGCGCGGCAAAGGCGTGGGGGTGCGCTTGGGCGTGAAAACCACGGGCTGCTCTGGCTTGGCCTACAAGCTGGAATATGTGGACGAACAAGCCCCTGAAGATGTGATCTTTGAGGACCACGGTGTGAAGGTGTTGGTCGACCCCAAAAGCTTGGCCTACATCGATGGCACCCAACTCGACTTTGTGCGTGAAGGCTTGAACGAAGGCTTCAAGTTCATCAACCCCAACGAGCGCGATCGCTGCGGCTGCGGCGAATCGTTCCGAATTTAAGGTGAATGCGGCAGCCTTGCCGCTGTCTGCGCAACTCGCAGTCAGCGACTTTGAATTGTTCGACATCCCCCAACGCTATGCGCAAGACCGTGCGCAGTTAGATGCGCGTTGGAAAGACCTGCAACGCGAAGCCCACCCCGACAAATTTGCCTCACAAGGCGCTGCTGCACAACGCGTGGCCATGCAATGGTCGGTGCGTATCAACGAGGCGTATCAGCGCTTGAAAGACCCGATGCGCCGCGCCGCCTATTTGTGCGAATTGGGTGGCGCGCCCATACAAGCCGAAAACAACACCGCCATGCCCACTGCGTTTTTGATGCAGCAAATGACATGGCGCGAAGCGCTCGAAGAAGCCAACGACTTGCATGCATTAGAAAGTTTGCATGACGAAGTCACGCAAGCCCGTCAACAGGCTTTGCAGCAATGTGAACAGCTGATCGATGTGGCGCATGACTTGCCGCAAGCTGCGCAACAAGTGCGTGCCTTGATGTTCATTGAACGCTTCGCACAAGACATTGAAACCCGACTGGACGCTTTGGAATAGCGACAATACACACCTATGGCGTTGTTACAAATTTCTGAACCCGGTCAAGCCCCCGACCCGCATCAGCGGCGCATTGCGGTGGGCATCGACTTGGGCACCACCCACTCTTTGGTGGCCAGCGTGCGTCACGGCGTGGCCGAATGTTTGCCCGATGCACAAGGCCGTGTGATCTTGCCCTCTGCGGTGCGTTACCTAGAAAACGAAGGCCGTCAAATCGGCCATGACGCTTTGCATGCGCAAGCAGATGACCCGCAAAACACCTTGGTGTCGGTCAAGCGTTTCATGGGCAGAGGTGTGACTGACATTGCCAATCGCGACAAGTTGCCTTATGTGTTCGTCGACAAACCCGGCATGCTCGCCATTCAAACCCGTGCTGGCGAAAAATCGCCCGTCGAAGTGAGTGCCGAAATTTTGGCTACGCTGCGTTTTCGTGCGGAAGACACTTTCAACGACGATTTGTATGGTGCGGTCATTACCGTGCCTGCGTATTTTGACGATGCACAACGCCAAGCCACCAAAGACGCCGCGCAACTCGCAGGGCTCAATGTGCTGCGCCTCATCAACGAACCCACTGCGGCTGCCATTGCGTATGGCTTAGACCAAGCCAGTGAAGGTGTGTATGCGGTGTATGACTTGGGTGGTGGCACTTTCGATATTTCGATATTGCGTTTGACACGAGGCGTGTTTGAAGTACTCGCCACTGGCGGCGATTCTGCTTTGGGCGGCGACGATTACGACCGCGCCTTGGTGGAGTGGGTGCAACACACCACGCAATGCAAGATAGAAACACCTGCAGACAAATCGAATGTGTTGGTGGCTGCGCGTGCTTGCAAAGAAGCGTTGTCGTCACACACGCAAGCTTCATTTGAAGTGGTGTTGTCCAGTGGCACCGTCAAACAAATAGTGACGCGTGAACAGTTTGAAACTGCTACCGCTGCGCTCACACAGCGCACGTTGTCAGCGGTGCGCAAAGCCTTGCGCGATGCCAAGTTGAGCAAAGACGATGTGCAAGGCGTGGTGATGGTGGGCGGTTCAACCCGCATGCCACAAGTGCAACAAGCAGTGGCTGACTTGCTCGGTCGCGCACCACTGAACAACCTCAACCCCGACGAAGTGGTGGCTTTGGGCGCGGCTATTCAAGCCAATCAATTGGCAGGCAACAACCCTGATGGTGAATTGCTCTTGCTCGATGTCATACCGCTGTCGCTCGGCATTGAAACCATGGGCGGTTTGGTCGAGCGCATCGTGCCACGCAACCAAACCATTCCCACCGCCATGGGGCAAGACTTCACCACTTACCAAGATGGCCAAACCGCATTGGCTTTGCATGTGGTGCAGGGCGAGCGCGATTTGGTGTCTGACTGCCGCAGCTTGGCACGTTTTGAGTTGCGTGGCATTCCACCCATGGCGGCTGGCGCTGCACGCATACGCGTGACCTTCACGGTCGATGCCGATGGTTTGCTCAGCGTGGGCGCACGCGAACAACACAGTGGGGTTGAAGCCAACATCACCGTCAAGCCAACCTATGGTTTGTCGGACGATCAAATTGCTCACATGCTGCAAGACAGTTTTCACACTGCAGCGCAAGACATGCAAAGCCGCGCGCTCATTGAAGCACGTGTAGACGCTGACCGCATGTGGTTGGCCACGCAAAGTGCTTTGCAAGCCGATGGCGATTTGCTGTCGCCCCAAGAACGCGCCCAGATTGACGCCTTGATGGCCGCTGCGCTCGACGCCAAAAAGCTAGAAGACGCTGCCGCCATTGAAGCTGCTACCGAGGCACTCGCCAAAGGCACCGAAGCCTTTGCAGCGCAACGTATGAACCGTGGCATCCAGCATGCGCTGGCTGGCCAAAACATTGAGACCTTGTGATGACCGTCATCAAAATATTGCCCCATGCTGAGTTGTGCCCCAACGGTGCAGAGTTGCAAGTTGCACCTGGCAACACCATTTGCGAAGCTTTGTTGGACAACCACATCAACATCGAACACGCGTGCGACATGAGCTGCGCTTGCACCACCTGCCATGTGATTGTGCGTGAAGGTTTTAATTCGTTGAACGAGCTAGAAGAAACCGAAGAAGACTTGCTAGACCGTGCGTGGGGGCTAGAGCCCAACTCGCGCTTGAGCTGCCAAGCCATTGTGGCCATGCAAAATTTGGTGATTGAAATTCCAAAATACACCATCAACCACGCCAAAGAAAACCACTGATAGGTTGACAAGCATGCGCCAAATTTTTCTCGATACCGAAACCACAGGCCTGTCAGCTGAAAACGGCGACCGCATCATTGAAATCGGTTGCGTGGAGTTGCTCAACCGCAAACTCACCGGCAACAACTTGCATTTTTATGTCAACCCCGAGCGCGACAGCCATGAAGACGCGTTGAAGGTGCACGGCATCAGCAACGAGTTTTTAAAAGACAAACCCAAATTTGCAGAAATTGCAGAGCAGCTGTTGGACTATGTGCAAGGTGCCGAAATCATCATTCACAACGCGCCGTTTGACATTGGTTTTTTGAACAAAGAGCTTGAGCTGTTGGGCAAAAAACCATTCACCACCTTGGTGGAGAGCGTGACCGACAGCTTGGCCATGGCTAAAGAGTTGTTCCCAGGCAAACGCAATTCGCTCGATGCACTGTGTGACCGTTTAGAAGTAGACAACTCTGGCCGCACCCTGCACGGCGCGTTGCTAGACGCCGAGTTGCTGGCCGATGTGTACATCAACATGACGCGCGGGCAAGACGCCTTGCTGATGGAAGTTGAAAGTGCTGACCCTGCCCACGGCAACACCAAACTGGCTGATATCAGTCAACTCAAATTGCCCGTCATCAAAGCCTCAGACCAAGAGCTGGCGCAGCACGACGATGTGCTGGCCCAATTGGACAAAGCCAGCGGCGGCAAAACCGTGTGGCGAACCGCCGAAAATTCTGTGGCATAATATCGGTCTTTCCAGCGATGGAATAGGGCGATTAGCTCAGCGGTAGAGCACTGCATTCACACTGCAGGGGTCACATGTTCGATCCATGTATCGCCCACCATATCAGTCAACAACTTAGCCACCTTCGGGTGGCTTTTTTGTTGTCTGGTGTCCAAAAATATCCTAAAGGCTATATTTTCAATTTGTATCAACTTTATCGGGAGTTGACAAAAAACACGCAATAGGTGGTATTTCAAGGTGGGATTACCATTGTTACTCAGGGAGTGTAGTTATGGTGATTAATCGATATTTGAAATTTGCTGCGATTGCTCTTTTTATCAACACTAGTGGCAATGCGTCAAGCCAAATTAATGATGAACTTAAAAGATCAAAGAATGTCAAGAGTCGTTATGAATTCAACGCAATCTGTTCTGGATTAGCAAAAGACTTTTCAACTCAAAAAGAAGAGTCGGTCAAATTTGCTATTTCTGCCTTTAGAGAAAAAGGCGTTGCTACTGTTGTAATTGATCGATTGGGTCGCGATAGCAATTGGACTATTGTTGAAAATGAAAAATCCAATTCCAGCGATGCTGAAGTTGCTGTTAATGTTTCTTTTACAGAGTATGTTTTGAGCTGGACGAGGACTTTTAACAGCAAATCTTATGGTGAATCGGAGTGGATAGGCCGAGTCACCAAGGGGACTGGGGCTATTTCAATGAAATTTGAAAGTAGGCTTGCTGGCAAGACGCTAGGTGGTACATTTTTCACAGGGTTGTGCGAAAAGCGCTAATTTTCATAGGTGACAACTCCGTTATGCGCCCTGGGCGTCTTCACACTGCAGGGGTCACATGTTCGATCCATGTATCGCCCACCATATCAATCAACAACTTAGCCACCTTCGGGTGGCTTTTTTGTTTCTCCGCCTGTCAATCAAACTTGATGTTGGCTGATTTGATCGCCTTGGCCCAACTGGCGGTGTCACGTTCAAGCAGTTTGGTGGTGTTGTCTGGTGTGAGGTAGCGAACCTCCACCCCTGCAGCGTCAGCACGCTGTTTTGTTTCTGCTAGCTCTAGGCTGCGCTTCACATCTGCAGACAACTTTTGCACCACATCTTTGGGCGTACCACTGGGCACATACAACGCAACCCAAGACTCCAACTCAAAGCTTGGCAAACCCGCTTCGGCGACGGTTGGCACTTGGGGCATTTGTGGATGGCGAGTTTTACCAGTGACGGCTAGAGCCTTGAGCTTGCCGCTTTGCACATGGCCCATGACCGAGGGGGGCGTGGTGATGAATACCTGAACCTGACCTGCCAACACATCTTGAATGGCTTGGCCTGAACCCTTGTAGGGAACGTGCGTCATCTCAACACCCGTTTGGAGCTTGAAGATTTCTGTGCCAATGTGTGACACCGAGCCATTGCCTTGTGATGCGTAGTTGAGTTTGCCGGGGTTTTGTTTGACCCATGCAATGAACTCTTTCAGATTGTTCGCAGGTACCGAGGGGTGAACGGCAATCACATTGGTGGCCACGGTGATCAGGCCAATGGGTGTGAGGTCTTTCAACTCCCAAGGCAGTTTGTCCATCAAGATGGGGTTAGCGATGTGATAACCCGAGTACGACACCAAAACCGTGTAACCGTCTTTCGCGCTGCGGGCGACGTTGCTGTACGCCAAGTTACCGCTGCCACCAGGCTTGTTATCGACCACCACCGATTGACCGGTCAGGCGTGCCAGAGGTTCGCTCACCAACCGTGCAGATGTGTCCACCAAGCCGCCGGGGGGATTGGGAACGACCAGCGTGATGGGTTTGCTGGGGTAGGTATCGGCTTGTGCGAAGGTGCTCAATGCCGCAAACCAAATGCATGCGGTCATGCGAGTGGCGATCCGCGCAAAGGTGTAGGGTTGTTTGAGTTGAGCGTTCATGTTGTCTCTCCTGTATTTGATCGGCTAATGCGCATTGTCTCTAGTCTTGTGAAAACCCGATGGTGGGTTGGTTAATTCTTGAACGAATAAATTAGTATGCAGTGGGGCTGGGTAGACTCAAATGTGGACAAATTACACTCCCACAAAGAAAGCTGACGCAATGACAACACTTCCCCTTACCTCCCTGATCACTCTTCTTGCAGTGGCCCTTATGTTTTGGACTTCCCTCAATGTTGGTAAAGCGCGTGCCAAATACGAAGTGAAAGCGCCGGCCACCACTGGGCATGAAATGTTTGACCGCGTTTACCGCGTGCAAATGAACACATTAGAAAGCGCCATGCTGATGCTTCCTTCCATGTGGGTGTACGCTGCTTTGATTGGAGACTTGGGTGCAGGACTTGCAGGTGCAATTTGGATAGTGGGTCGCATTTGGTATGCGATTGCGTATCAGAAAGATCCGGCAAAGCGTGGGCCGGGATTTGGCGTCGCTTTCTTGGCTATTGCAGGTATGTGGGCGGGTGGCTTGTGGGCGGTTTTGAAGCTACTCGTCACGCAACTTTAAATTCACAAATCGGCCTACAAAGGCAACCACATCTTCACTCGCAGCCCGTTTGGTTGAACTGAACTCAAGCTCACTTCGCCACCGTGCCGTTCGATGATTTCTTTGACGATAGCCAAACCGAGGCCGCAACCGTTACCGCTGTCAGTGGCGCGCACGAAACGCTCAAAAACCCGTTCATGCTCAGCAGCGTCTATGCCAGGCCCGTTGTCCACCACCTCCATGAGGGCTCTGCCTTCCTCTTTGCTCACTCGTACTGTGACTTGCGGAACGATATCAGTTATACCGTTCGCACTGGGGCCTGCATACTGCAATGCGTTGTCGATCACATTGCTTAAAGCTTCGTTGATCAGCAAAGGGTTGGCCAAGACCCAAATCGTTTCAGACTGCGCGTCGTCCTTATCTGCTAGCCCAAGGTCTACCCCCATTCGCAATGCGCGTGGCACAAACTCAGCAGTGAGTGATTGCGCTAAACGGTACAGGTCAATATGTTGTCTGTCTTTTGCGATGGCTGACTCAGGCTCTGCTCGGGCAAGGGTAAGCAATTGATTAACCAAGTGGGCACTTCGCGTTGCGCTGTGATGTACGCGTTGTAACCGCGCTTGAAGCTCAGGCTCTTTGGTCGACTTCAAGGCAATTTCGGTCTGACTCTTCAAACCCGCTAGCGGCGTGCGCAGTTGGTGTGAGGCGTCGCTGATGAAGCGCTTTTGTGTCGCTACAGTGTTTTGAACTGCGGCAAGCAAGCTGTTGATGGCTGTGGCCAAAGCCCAAACCTCTCTGGGGGCTGAGGCCAATTGCAATGGGGTTAGGTCTGTCGGTGCCCGACCCTCAACTTGCTGGCGTAATCTCCCCAAAGGGGAGAGACCTGCGCGAATACCAAGCCATACGATCAGCGACATCAACAGCACCAGACCTGACATGGGCATCATGTCGATCAAGATGCGCTTAGCCAACTCATCGCGGTTTGCACTGCTACGCGCCACTTGAACCAGCATGGTTCGAGGGGCGGTGAGATCTTCACCAAACCGCAAATACAAAGCAACCAAACGCAGCGGCTGACCTTTGACATCGTTTGTGCCATGGCGCTCATCTGGAGGCATCACAGCATCGTAGTAGTAGGGCTTGTTCAATTCAATAGCATCATCAGCAGGGCTTTCGAACATGGGCGGGCTTGGTAAAGATTGATTGCCCAAAATAAATTGTCCGGGTGGAGAGCTGACCATATAAAGCTGACGATCTTGCGGGTCAGCTTCAAGCACATCTTGAGCAGCACGCGGGAAGTCGATCAACAAACCGTTTCCAATAGGTTTTAGTTGACGCGCAAGTGAACGACTGGCTTGTAACAAACTTTCGTCAACGGCTTGGTTGGCATAACCGATGGCAATTTTGTAGGTGGCCACACCACCCGCCATCCAAAGCACCAATTGCGGGAACAAAAGCCACAAGAGAAGTTGTCGAGCCAGCGATACCCCTGCTTGACCTGTTGGAGGGCTGTCGTGAAGATGGGGCATGATGATCGGACTTTGGTTGTTTTGAAGGTCAGCCTTCTGCTTCCATCAAATAGCCCAAGCCGCGTATGGTACGAATAACTATTCCTGCGTTTTCCAGCTTGCGCCGCAGGCGGTGAATATAAACCTCAATCGAGTTACCGCCCCCGGTCTCGCCGCCCTCGGCACTCCAGGCTTGGTTGATGGTGTCTTTGGTGACCACCTTGTCCCGTTGGGTGACCAACAGTTCCAGCAAAGTCCACTCCCGACCACTCAGGTCTAAGGGTACGCCACTGACGAGTGCACGGCGCGAATCAGCATATAGCGTTAGTCGGCCCAACAGAACAGTGCCTCCCTGAGGTTGCGTTCTCCTCAGTAAAGCTTGCAAACGGGCCAATAGTTCTGGGAAGTCGAATGGTTTGGTGACATAGTCGTCGGCGCCTGCTTGCAGCCCGGCCACACGGTCTGCCAATGCATCGCGTGCGGTCAGCAGCAGCACAGGCATGGCGGGCTGGCTTTTTCGCACATGGTTGAGTACGGCCAGGCCGTCCACCAAAGGCAACCCGATATCTAGGACCGCGATGTCAAAGCTTTTCGTTTGCAACAAATGGTTGGCTACAACCCCATTGGGAGCGTGATCTACTTCAAATCCGGATCCGCTGAGCTGATTTTGCAAAGCGTCCGCCAACATCGCATCGTCTTCGGCAAGCAGTAATTTCATGTGCGAAGCTTAATGGATTGCTTAACCCTAGGCCTTTTACTGTCGTCTTCAAGATTTAGGGTTTGACCTAGTTTTAATAAATTAATGAAATATTAATATTAGGCCGTCCGATTTCACAAGCAGGCTAGTGGTACTTCAAATCACGCCAGCATATCAACACTAAGGCCTCAGGCCTACACCAGGAGACTCCCTTGAAAAAACTCAATTCAAAAATGTTCCAACGGTCCTTGTTTGCATCTGTCGCAATGCTGGCTTTTGTGGGGCAATCGGCCAGTGCCGGTGAAGTTGAGGTGTTGCATTACTGGACCAGCGGTGGCGAAGCTAAATCTGCTGCGGCACTGAAGGCCACTTTGCAGGCCAAAGGCCACACCTGGAGAGACTTCGCAGTGGCAGGCGGTGGTGGTGACAACGCCATGACCGTTCTCAAGTCGCGTGTGGTTTCAGGCAATGCCCCTGCAGCTGCGCAAATCAAAGGCCCTGCACTGCAAGAGTGGGCCGCAGAGGGTGTGCTGGCAAACATCGACGATGTGGCCAAGGCTGAGAAATGGGATAGCCTGCTGCCGCCCGTGGTTGCAAATGTGATGAAGTACAAAGGCAATTACATAGCCGCGCCTGTGAATGTGCATCGCGTGAATTGGCTTTGGACCAGCAACGATGCTTTCAAGAAAGCTGGCGCCAAAGTACCAACGAATTGGGATGAATTTTTTGTGGCTGCTGAGGCACTGAAAAAAGCGGGCCTGATTCCAGTGGCGCACGGCGGACAGAATTGGCAAGACTTCACCACCTTCGAGAGCGTCGCACTAGGTGTGGGCGGTGCCGACTTCTATAAGAAAGCATTGGTGCAACTGGATCAGACGGCATTGACTGGTGCAACCATGACCAAGGTCCTCGACACCTTCAAGAAGGTCAAGGGTTACACCGACAAGAATGCGCCTGGTCGCGATTGGAACCTGGCGACTGCCATGGTCATCAAAGGTGAAGCTGGCATGCAATTGATGGGTGACTGGGCCAAAGGAGAATTTGTGGCTGCAGGCAAAAAAGCCGGCGCAGATTTCTCTTGTGTGGCGGCGCCAGGCACAGCCAAGGCGTTTACTTTCAATGTGGACTCTTTTGCCATGTTCAAGCTGAAAAGCGATGACAACACCAAGGCACAAAAAGACTTGGCTTCGGCCATCATGTCTACCGATTTTCAGGAGGTTTTCAACCTGAACAAGGGCTCTATCCCTGTGCGTCTGAACATGAATCTGGCCAAGTTTGACGACTGCGCCAAATTGAGCTCGAACGACTTTGTGTCGACAGCAAAAAATGGTGGTTTAGTGCCTTCAGTTGCCCATGGAATGGCCATCGGTTCAGCCACTTCTGGCGCGATCCAGGACGCAGTCAGTCAGTTCTGGAACGATGACAAGATGAGCACGAAAGAGGCGCAAGCAAAGATCGCATCGGCCGCAAAAACCCGTTAAACCGATCAATTTCAACCTGGAGACAGCGTCATGAAAACAACACTTCAAAGTTTGCTGGCAACAACTGGGCTGGTGGTTGCATCGATGCTTCCTGTGCATGCGGCCAATCTTCAAAAGTTGAGTTTGCAAGCCACAGGGGGTGTTGAGCTGTCTCCTGCATTTGCTCCAAATATTCGAAGCTATAAAGTTTCAGTTCAAAGTGACATCACCGCCGTGCTTGTTCAGGCTCAGCCAGAACAAGCTGGCGCGATGGTCTCGCTGACGGTCAATGGGCAGCCGACAGACGCCAAGCAGCCCATGTTGGCCAACTTAAACACCGGTAGCAACAAAATAGCTGTTCGCATTCAAGGATCAACAACCGATGACTATGAGTTGTCGATCTTGCGTCAAGATGTCAGCGCTGTGGTGGCCAGTTTTCAAAAATTAGAATTCATAGACCCGACTACCAATGCCCGAATGCCCTACCGGCTTTATGTCCCCAGTCGAATGACGGCTGGCGAGAAATACCCGTTGGTTGTGTTCTTACACGGAGGTGGTGAGCGTGGTGAGGACAATGAAAAAACATTAACTGCCAATCAAGGTGGGGTCATTTGGGCGATGCCGCAAGAGCAAGCTCGCCGACCTGCTTTCGTTTTGGTGCCGCAAGCTAGGGCGGTATGGAATGGTGGCTTTGGTGTGACACGTAACCAGAACAATGAGATTTTTCTGGGCAATGTTTTTCCAATGGCGCAAGACACAAAAACCGCGCATCAATTGTTAATGAAGGTGCTCAAAGATTACCCACAAATCGATACCAATCGGCTGTATGCCACCGGTTTGTCACAGGGCGGCTTTGGTGTATGGGCGTGGAATTTGGCAAACCCCGATTTGTTTGCAGCAGTCGTCCCCATTGCTGCAGGTGTCAACCCGCAAGATGTCAGTGCATTGAAAAACAAACCAATTTGGGCTTTCCATGCAGAGGCTGACCCAGTGATTCCTGTGAGTTTTTCGCGCCAGAGTGTGAATGCTTTGAAAGCCCTTGGTAGCCCAATTCGTTATACCGAATACCCCGCCGACAATTACCTCTATCCCATGGCGCATTTTTCATGGGTACCCGCACTCAAAAACGAACAAATGCGAGAGTGGTTGTTTCAGCAAAAACGCTGATCTCATCCGGTTGAACCGTGATCGGTTTTTCTGTGTGTCTTCTGATCATGGGTTCGGGTGGGTTAAACAAATCAAGCGACTAGGCAAGTAGTTCTAGGCCTGGTTGCAGGCATCTCTGAGTTTTGAAATGATCACACCCACTGCACCTATTTCTAAAGATTGGTTGCCGCGTCTTATCGTGGCACCTAGTTTCGTCGTTTCTTTGCTGTTTATCTATGGTCTGATGGTGTGGAACGGCTATCTGTCCTTGTCTGCCTCGCGGCTCTTGCCCAACTACGATTTCGTGGGTTTGCAGCATTACGGTGTCTTGCTCGACAGTGAACGCTTCCATGTCGCTATGACCAATATGGCGATATTTGGCTTTTTCTTCATTGGTGGTGCAATGTTGTTTGGTGTATTGCTCGCAATCTTGCTTGACCAAAAGGTTCGGGGTGAGGGCGTTTTGCGTACCATTTATTTGTACCCAATGGCGATCTCTTTTATTGTGACCGGCACTGCTTGGAAGTGGATACTCAATCCCGGCCTCGGTTTGCAGCACTTGATGCATAGTTGGGGATACACGGATTTTCAATTTGAATGGCTGGTTGAACAGGATAGGGCCATTTACTGTGTGGTGATTGCTGGCGTATGGCAAAGCGCGGGTTTTGTCATGGCACTTTTTTTAGCCGCGTTGCGTGGCATCGACGATTCGATCATCAAAGCCGCTCAGGTAGATGGTGCAAGTTTGCCGCGCATCTATTGGAGCATCATTTTGCCCAGCCTGGGTCCGGTGTTCTTCAGCACGCTGATGGTGGTCTCGCACTTGGCCATCAAGAGTTTTGACTTGGTGATGGCACTGACTGCTGGCGGACCTGGGTACGCGACTGATTTGCCTGCTACTTTCATGTATGCCACCGCATTCACCCGTGGACAGATAGGTGTGGGCGCGGCCAGCGCTACCGTGATGCTCGCCACAGTAGCGGCCATCGTTGTCCCCTACTTGTATTCTGAATTGCGGAGCAAACGATGATGAGCCGTTTGAATTTGCATCGCGTGATCCTGTGGACCCTGTTGCTTTTATTTGCAGCTTGGTTTTTGGTGCCGTTGTATGTGATGCTGGTCACTTCACTCAAAGATGCTGATCAACTGCGTGCTGGGAACTTACTGAGCTTGCCCACTGCGCCCACGCTGGATGCTTGGTTGAAAGCCTGGTCAGCCGCTTGCACAGGTGTGCAGTGCGAAGGCCTTAAACCTTTTTTTTGGAACTCGCTCGTCATGGTGGTGCCTGCAGTTTTGCTGTCCACCTTCATTGGATCACTTAACGGTTATGTGCTCAGCAAATGGAAGTTCCGTGGCAGCGAAACCTTGTTTGCATTCATGCTTTTTGGGGTGTTCATGCCTATGCAAGTGGTGCTACTACCCATGAGCCAAGTGCTTGGATGGCTTGGGTTAGCCAGCTCTATTTGGGGGTTGATGCTGGTGCATGTTGTGGCAGGCATTCCAAGCACAACACTTTTTTTTCGCAACTACTGCGTTGGTCTGCCCGATGAATTGATCAAGTCTGCACAACTTGACGGCGCGGGATTTTGGTTGATCTTTTTCCGCGTCGTTTTACCACTCTCCATCCCGATTTTGATGGTCACATTGATCTGGCAGTTCACTAATATTTGGAACGATTTTTTGTATGGCGTGGTGTTCTCGGGCGCAAACAGCAAACCGATCACTGTAGGCCTCAATAACCTGGCTAACACCTCAAGCGCAGTCAAAGAATACAACGTGGACATGGCTGCTGCTCTGATAGCGGCATTGCCTACGCTCTTTGTTTATGTGGTTGCGGGTAAATATTTTGTACGCGGTCTTACCGCTGGTGCGTTGAAGGGTTAAAGTTATGGGTGCACTCGCCATTAAAAACATTCGCAAAACCTTTGGTGAGAATGTTCATATCCTCAAAGGTATCGATTTAGAAATCGATGCAGGTGAATTTTTGATTTTGGTAGGTCCTTCTGGTTGCGGTAAATCGACACTGCTCTCGATGATCGCTGGATTGGATCAACCCACCAACGGCAGCATCCACATCGGCGAACGCGATGTGACGAACTTGCCTAGCAAGGACCGTGACATCGCTATGGTGTTCCAAAGTTATGCGCTTTATCCCAACATGACCGTGGCACAAAACATTGCCTTCGGCCTGGAAATCCGCAAGGTGCCCAAAGCGGAGCGCCAAGCTGCGGTTGAACGCGTTTCAGCCATGTTGCAAATTGGTCATCTGCTGGATCGCAAACCTAAACAGTTGTCTGGTGGTCAGCGTCAGCGTGTGGCCATGGGGCGCGCCCTTGCGCGAGACCCCAAACTCTTTTTGTTTGACGAGCCTTTGTCGAACTTGGATGCCAAACTGCGCGTAGAAATGCGCGCCGAGATCAAGCTCTTACACCAGCGCACCAAAACCACCACCGTTTATGTGACGCATGACCAGGTAGAGGCCATGACCTTGGGCGATCGTATTGCGGTGATGAAAGACGGCCTGGTGCAACAGTTTGGTACACCCAACCAAATTTACAACTTCCCCGCTAATCGCTTTGTTGCCGAATTCATAGGATCGCCTGCGATGAACATGGTCCAGGCCAAGCGAACACAGAACGGATTGTCTTTGCACGGTGTAGAAATTGAGCTCACGCAAGCGCAGCGCATTGCTGTTCAATCCCATAAGAGTGATGAGATGGTTTACGGCCTGCGCCCGGAGAACATCAGCTTTGCAGACCAGGGTCTGCCCGGCAGGCTAAGCATGACCGAGCCAACTGGTCCTGAAACCTATGCAACTGTGGAGACCTCGGCTGGGAAAATCACTGCACGTGTTCCTGGCTTGCTGCATGCATCAGTAGGGAATTTGGTGCACCTTCATTGGCCAGCTGAAAAGTCACATATATTTGATGGTGAAACTGGCGACCGTATCGCATGAGGGGTTGCCATTGTGACTATTCAATTTAGTTACACACATTAGGATTGTGTGTCATGAACATGCTACGGTCTTTGACCTCGCTATCAAGCAGTCGTAGTTTGAGTTGGACAATTTTTGAGGAGTTTGCGCTGTGAATCAACTAACCCGTTACGGCATCATCGGTTGCGGCATGATGGGGCAAGAGCATTTGCGCAATATTGCGCTTTTGCCGGGGGCGCAAGTCACGCGCATTTATGAGCCCGACGATGGAATGGCTCAACTGAGTTTGTCTTTAATGCCCAACGCGCAGCGTGCTGCAAATTTGTCTGAAGTTGTCACGGCCTCTGATGTAGATTGTTTGCTCATTGCCAGTCCAAACTTCAGACATGCTGAACAAGTCCGTGAGATTGCGTCTCTGCGCCCTCTGCCATTGTTATTGGAAAAACCAGCCTGCACCTCACTGGACGATGTACATTCCTTAGCGGCTTTGTCGCGGAACTATCCTGCCCCTATTTGGGTGGCTATGGAATACCGCTACATGCCGCCTGTGGCCTTGCTTGCGCAAGAAGTGCACAGCAAAAAACAAACTGGGCCCGCCAAGATGATATCGATTCGCGAGCACCGTTTTCCTTTTCTGGTCAAGGTGGGCGATTGGAACCGATTCAACCAATACACCGGAGGTACTTTGGTAGAGAAGTGTTGCCACTTCTTCGACCTCATGCGCCATTTGACACAGAGCGAACCCGTGCGCATTTATGCTTCGGCTGCTGTGGATAACAACCATTTGGACGAGCGGTACGCCCTAGGCAAACCCGATATTTTGGATAACGCCTATGTTGTGGTGGACTTTGCCTCTGGACAGCGTGCGTTATTGGAGTTGTGCATGTTCGCTGAAGGCGCGCGTTATCAAGAGGAAATATCGGTGGTCGGACCGATGGGTAAGGTTGAGTGTTTTGTGCCAGGGCCAGGACGTTTTTGGCCTGTTGGTTTAGGGGAGCCGCCTACCCCTAAAGTGGTCATTAGTCCACGTAACCCTAAGGGACCGCATGAAATAGATGTGCCGGTAGACCCCACAGCTTTGGCTGCGGGTGATCACAACGGCTCAACGCTTTACCAGCATCAACGGTTCAATGCGCTGGTGCGCGGTCAAGGGAAAGTGGAGGTGAGTTTGCAAGATGGGCTCGCCGCTGTTGTGATGGGGCTGGCTGCGCAAGAATCTGCGCGCACAGGGCAAGCGATTGATTTGACCAAGGGTGACTATGCTTTGTCTATTTGCAAGCAATGAATGGTGAGACTTATTCATCCAATTCAATTTGCTTGACGGTTTGACGAGTGGGATATGCGTGTTGCTAATACGCTTAAGAAGGAAGTGCTGTGAACTCTGAGAGTTCACTGCGATAAAAACCCAAACCTTCAGCATCCAACATGCCAAAGCTTCGAACGGCACCGAGCAAGATGTGATGGTCACCAGCCTCAATGATTTTCTCTAGGTCGCAATCAAACCAAGCTGTGGCATCCCGCAGGCGCAAGCGATGACTGTCAGTGCGCACAACGGGTACTTGGTGAAACCTCTCTGGCATGCTGCCGTTTGCGAATTGCCTTGCCAAGGCTGCCTGGTTCCTGGCCAAAACACTGACTGTGTAACCCTCAGAGCGCGTGAAAGCTTCATGGCTTTGAGACTCACATCGAATGCTCCACAGTACCAAGCGTGGGTTGAGTGAGACTGAACTGAATGAGTTACAGGTCATGGCCAAGTCTTGACCTTGCCAGTGCGTGCTGACCACGGTAACGCCTGTGCCGAAGTTGGACAGGGCCTTGCGATAGTCCGTCGTGTCGCCTGATGATTTCATGGGTTCTTCCGTTAAAGAGTATTTCTAACTTTGAAGAATTTAGGGCACTTCATGGCCGTTGGCCAACTCGTAGAGCTCAAACCAAGTTTGACGATCCATCGCAATTTGTTCGGCCTGGTTGAACAGCGCAATGCGTTCCAACTGATTGCTACCCATGACAGGCAACACGCGCGCGGGATGGTGCAACAACCAAGCGATGGCTACTGCTGTGGTGTCGGTGCCTGCTGCTTGAGCGAGGCTGTTCAACTTGGGTGCAAGACGCGCTGCAGCGCTACCTGCGGTGTGCGCTTGTGTGTGCAAGCGACCGCCACCCAAAGGCGACCAAGCCATCACAGGCATCTTGTGTTGTTGCGCATGTGCCATTTGACCGTTGATCAGAGGTGCAGTGTGGAGCAAGCTCACTTCAAGTTGGTTGGTTTGTAACTTATGTGTCATGCACGATTGCAGCAAATCCACATCCCAAGGCATGAAATTGGATACGCCCACGCCTTTTACCTTGCCGCTGCGAATCAGACCGTCCAAACATTCGCCCAAGGCTTGCGCGTCGATCAAAGGATCGGGACGATGTATCAAGAGCAGATCAATCACATCTACCCCAATGCGTTGTAATGACCGGTCAACACTGGCGCAAATGTGGGCGGGCGTTGTATCGTAATGCTTCACGCGGGTGTTAGGCCACTGCTTAGAAAGCAGCATGATGTCTGTTTTTGTAACGATCTCGATTTTATTTTTCAACTCGGGATGGGCTTTAAGGGTCTCGCCAAACAACGCCTCGCACCGATAGTCACCGTAAATGTCGGCATGGTCAAAGGTGGTGATGCCTTGTGCTAAACAGGATTCGATGCGAGCCAGGTTGGCTTTGATGGAGGTGTCACTGGCTTCGCTCAAGCGCCACACGCCATAGGCGATTCGGCTCAGCGATTGACCATTGGAGAGGGTGGTGCGACTCACATGGGTGGATTTCATCGACGGACTCCTGTGCCAAGTGGTGTTGGCGGTGTGGTCGTGGGCACCCGCCCGTACTCTTGGGCGAGTGAGACGGTTTTGAGATGGGGCAGGACTTTGGTGCCGAAGATTTCGCACTCGTTCAAGTGCGGGTACCCAGAGAAAATGAATGCGCGGATGCCCATTTTCATGTAATCGTGAATTTCACTGAGTACTTGGTCCACGCTGCCAACCAAGGCTGCACCGCAACCGCTGCGGGCGCGTCCAACACCAGTCCACAAATGGGGTTCGATATAGCCTTCTTCATCGGCAATCTCGCGGTTTTGACTTTGTAGTGACACCCCCAAGCTTTTTGCATCAAGTGCGCGATTGCGAATTTCTGAGCCTTTGCCATCGTCAAGTTTGGAGACCAACTCGCGTGCATATTCGCGAGCTTCTGCCTCAGTGTCCCGCACGATCATATGCACACGCAAACCGTAATCAAGCAGACGGTTGTGCTTGGCGGCTTGCGCGTGTACATCACGCATGCGCTGGGCCAACATGTCCTTGGGTTCGGGCCACATCAAATAGGTGTCGCAGTGGGCACCGCACAAGGCCAAAGCGTCGGGACTGTAGCCACCAAAATAGAGCAGGGGACCACCATTGATTTGGTAGGGGCGTACGGGGTCTGTCGACAAGCCGTTGAGGTTGTAGATTTGGCCCTCGTAATTGATTTCGTCTAGGGTCCAGGCTTGCTTCAAGATCTCCACCACTTCCCAGGAGCGTCGGTAACGATAGGCGCTGTCTTCTTGTTGGCCAGGAAAGTCCGACGAAATCACATTGAGAGTGAGTCGACCCTTTAGCATGTGGTCCAAGGTGGCAACAGTACGGGCCAGCATGGCGGGGTGCATTTCGCCGCAGCGGATGGCCGCGAGCAAGTTCATGCGCGAAGTTTTTGGGGCCATGCCGGCCACAAAGCTCAGCGTGTCTTGCCCCACTTGGTAAGACGAAGGACACAAAATATTGCGAAAGCCCAGTTCCTCGGCGCGTGTCGCAATTTGGCTGGTGTTGGCCCAGTCGCTGCGTAAGTCGCCATTGGGGACACCAAGGTGGCGGAAATCGTCTGAACACAGAGGGGCAAACCAAGCAACCTCAGCACCCTGAACATCCACCCCGCGGACTGGAACAATACTCATAAAAGTCTTTCAAGTTAAATTAAATGAATAGTATATGAATTTAGAAGAATCCGTATGGGTGTTTTCACGCATTTGCGATACTTGACCACATGAAATCCGCCACCCCAGCCAAACCATTGCCGGTGTATTTGCAAATCGCCGAACTGTTGACTCGCCAAATCAAGGCGGGCTATTGGCGCAGCGGTGAATGTTTGCCAACTGAAGCGGAGCTGGCGGCTTCTCTGTCGGTGGCCGTGGGGACATTGAGGAAGTCACTTGCCTTGTTGTCAGAACAAGGCGTTTTAGAACGCATTCAGGGGTCGGGGACTTATGTGAAGCGCGTGGAGGGCACCCATCGCATATACGAGCTCTTTCGTTTGGAGTTGACCACTGGGCCAGGCTTGCCGACAGCGCGCATACTGGATGTCCAGCGGTGCGCTCGTCCAAGCCATGTGCCTGTGTTGGGTGCGCATCCAAAAGCCAGCGTTTGGCGAGTGAGGCGGTTACGTTTCTTGAGTCAGGTGCCGGTAGCTCTGGAAGAGATTTGGTTTGACGCAGCTCGGACAAAAACGCTGCAACCAGAGGAGTTGGGCGACTCCATGTATTTGTTTTATCAAAACCGTTTTAAGGTTTGGATTGGACGCGTCGAAGACCATATATACGCAGCGCCTGCGCCAGAATGGTCTCGTGCACCCTTTGGCGTTGCGGCAGGGGCTAGTACTGGGTTTATCGAACGCTTGTCGTGGACGGTGAACAACCAGTTGGCAGAATTCTCACAAACTTGGTTTGACCCAGGGGTTTGTCGGTATGCATCGCGGATGAGTCAATGAATGTTTCGGCTTGCCCAACTAAGTCGTTGGATGGTTTGATGTCTGCAAGACATATCGTTGGGCTAGGTCGATAAAGGTTTCCAGTTGGGGATCACAGCCGGTTTCTTCTTTCATAATCAACGCAACCTCGGGTGCGATCGAAATGGCCTTTTGGGCGTCAACAAAGAGCAGTCTTGAGCGGCGTGCTAACACATCTTCGACGGTTCTTGCGAATTCCACGCGTACGGCAAATCTAACCATCGCTTCGCTCAATGTGGTTTCAATCCATCGGTCTGCGCCTGGCAACTTCATCACTTCAAATTGATCTTGACCGTAACTGTGAATTCCAGGGGAGTGTGTGAGTGACATGTGTGCGTGAGGCCCGCAAGCATACCCTTCCAAATGGCAATGTTTGCTCATCGATGGCGCATGACTTTTCGGTATCAAGCTGGCTTGTATGCAACGCGTCAACACATCTTCTGCCATTGAGCGATAGGTGGTCCATTTGCCGCCAGTCACTGTCACCATGCCACTGGGACTGATGACCACGGTGTGCTCTCGGCTCAGGCTCTTTGTGTTGTCACCAGTTTTGGAGGAGGGTTTGACCAAGGGGCGCAAACCGACCCAAACACTTCGAACATCAGAGACGGTGGGCGCTTTGCTTAAGTACCGTGCCGACTCTTGTAAGATAAAACTAACTTCACTCTCGAATGGTTCGGGCTCTAATGGCAAGTCGTCTCGTGGCGTGTCCGTGGTGCCCAAGATGACCTTGCCTAGCCATGGCACACCAAAGAGTACACGGCCATCTTTTGTGCTGGGTACCAATAGTGCTTGATCGCCTGGCAAAAAACTTTTATCGACTACCAGATGGACGCCTTGGCTAGGTGCCAAAAGAGGCTCAACAGCGTGCGATGTCGCATCGCCATCCATTTGCCTTAAAGCATCCACCCAGACCCCTGTGGCATTGATGACACAAGCCGCTTTCACTTCGTAATGACGACCTGTTTCTTGGTCACGACATCTCAGGCCAACCACTTTTTGTTCCTGGTGAATCAACTCAGTCAATGCGCAGTGATTGATCAGCAAAGCACCATGCGATGAAGCGGTGCGCGCTAGCGCAATCGCTAAACGGGCGTCATCGAATTGGCCATCCCAATATTGAACACCCCCACGCAGCCCCTTTTGCTGTACCCCTGGCAACTGTTTGATGACATCTTCTCGGGTCAAGAGCTTGGTTTGTCCGAGCCCAGTTTTACCCGCCAGAAAGTCATAGAGCTTCAAACCCACGCCATAAAAGGCGGTTTCCCACCATCGATAAGACGGCATGACAAAGGCTATGGGTTGGGCCAAGTGGGGTGCGTTTTGCAAAAGAAACGAACGCTCGAGCAAGGCCTCACGCACCAAACTTATGTTGCCTTGTGCCAAATACCTGACCCCGCCATGCACCAACTTCGTTGACCGCGAAGATGTTCCTTTTGCAAAATCATTCGCGTCCAAGAGAAAAACGCGCAAACCGCGCAAGGCTGCGTCTAAGGCTATCCCTAAACCCGTTGCTCCGCCGCCAACAATGGCCAAATCAAACTCTGCGGAGCTTTCTAAATTCAAAAACAGACTGGATCGCAACATTTTTTGGTTCGTTTATTTGCGTATTGTGTTCCTTTATTTATTTTATTTTTCGGTATTTACCCTATGCGAAAATAATGCGAACTTCAATTATGGTTGTCACATGTCGCCTAATCCCCGCCAAGCAGACCTGCTCAACCTTGTCAAAGCGCAAGGAACGGTCTCTATCGAGTCCTTGGCGGAGCGGTTTGGCGTTACATTGCAAACAGTCCGGCGTGATGTGCAAAGATTGAGCGATGAAGGATTGCTGACGCGTTTTCATGGCGGCGTCCGAATTCCAACTTCGACGACTGAAAACATTGCCTACCGACAAAGGCAAGCCCTGAACGAGCAGGGTAAAGCGCGCATTGCCAAGGCCTTGGCCAAACAAATACCCAATGGATGTTCAATGTTCATGAACATTGGCACCACCATAGAGGCTATTGCGCGTGAGTTGGTGCATCACGAAGAATTGCGTGTCATCACCAATAATTTGAACATTGCTGCCATGCTCAGTTGCAACTCAATGTGTGAGGTTATTGTGGCGGGCGGAGTCGTTCGTAGCGTTGACCAAGGGGTAGTAGGCGAAGCCACGGTCGACTTCATCCGCCAGTTCAAAGTTGATATTGGACTCATTGGCATCAGTGGCATTGAAGCAGATGGCGCGCTGAGAGATTTCGATTACCGAGAGGTCAAAGTGTCGCGCGCCATCATCGAACATTCGCGTGAAGTATGGTTGGCTACCGATTACAGCAAATTCAATCGACCTGCCATGGTGCATTTGGCCAACATGTCGGAGATTGACCGGATCTTTACTGATCGGCTTCCCCCGCCTGTGTTTGCACAGATGATGGAGCAGGCCGGTGTTGAATGCATCGTGGCAAGTGCGGATCGAGGTTGACGCCATGAAATACATTTTGGCCCTTGATCAAGGCACCTCCAGTTCACGCAGCATTGTGTTCGCGCCGGACGGCCATGTCGTGGCCATGGCGCAACGAGAGTTTCGACAGATTTACCCGAAAGCTGGTTGGGTCGAACACGACCCGATGGAAATTTGGCAGTCCCAACTCGCCACAGTTCACGAGTCGCTCAACGCAGCGGGCTTGCAGAGCAGCGATATATTGGCCATTGGCATCACAAACCAACGTGAAACGACCGTGGTGTGGGACCGCCAAACAGGGCGTCCGTTGTACAACGCCATCGTTTGGCAGGATCGCCGCACCGAGCCTATTTGCGCCGATCTTCGCAACGCTGGGAAAGCAGAGATGATTCGAAGCAAGACCGGGTTGGTCGTTGATGCTTATTTTTCAGGCACCAAACTGCAATGGATTTTGGATCATATTGCGGGTGCGCGTGCAGCAGCTGATAAAGGTGCGTTAGCGTTTGGCACCATCGATACATGGTTGATTTGGCAACTCACTGGCGGCAATGTGCATGCAACCGATGTCAGTAACGCTTCACGCACATTGCTGTTCAATATTCATCAGCAAGCATGGGACGATGGGTTGCTAGAACAATTGCGAATTCCAAAATCTCTTCTCCCCCAAGTCCTTCCCTCTGTCAGTGATTTTGGCCTTACGCAAGAGAGTCTTTTTGGAAAACGAATTCCCATTGGTGGTGTAGCCGGAGACCAGCAAAGTGCTCTTTTTGGGCAAACATGTTGGTCGGCAGGACAAGCCAAGAACACTTATGGCACAGGATGTTTTGCTCTGATGCATACCGGTCAGAAAAGTTTTACCAGCCAAAACGGACTGATTACCACCTGTGCGGCACAAACCAGTTCGCAGCCCGAATACGCGTTAGAAGGCAGCGTTTTTATTGGGGGAGCTGTGGTGCAGTGGTTGCGTGATGGGTTGAATGTGATCGATCACAGCCACGAAGTAGAAGGCCTTGCATCAAGTGCAGGTGACGCAGGCGGTGTGATCATGGTGCCTGCCTTCACAGGTTTAGGGGCGCCGTATTGGAACGCGGATGCACGGGGTGCTATTTTGGGCCTCACACGCGGTACCACCAAAGCCCACCTTGCTTATGCAGCACTAGAAAGCATTGCCTTTCAAAGCACCGCTTTGCTGGAAGCGATGAGCCGCGATTGCGCACAAAACGGTGGGCACAACATTCATGAGTTGCGCGTTGATGGTGGCGCTTGTGCCAACGATTTGCTGATGCAAATGCAAGCGGACCTGCTGGGTATTTCTGTCGTTCGTCCTGCAGTGATTGAAACCACGGCATTAGGTGCTGCCTACTTGGCGGGTTTGCAGTTTGGTATGTACGAAAATCAAGATGCATTGGCTGCACAGTGGCGCATTGAAAAACGTTTTGAACCTAAGATATCTCGCGATGAAGCGCAAACCAAGATGAACAATTGGCATCACGCAGTTCATCAAATCATTTCTTCCCCCCACTCTTCCTCAACCGTTTAAACAAAGGTGTATTTATGTCAAACAAAAAAACTTTGAGTTGCTATTCCTTCACGGCCATTGCTGCGGCAACGCTTGTGATGAGCTTTGGTGCTCAAGCGCAAGAAGTGCGTGTGATGTGCTACCAAGATGGTGTTGAATGCGAAGTTACCGCTGAATTGGCCAAAAAATTTGAGGCACAAAACCCCAATATCAAAATAGTGGTGGACACAGTGCCCTACAAAACCATTGTTGAGCAATTGCCTGTTCAACTCGCGGCTGGACAAGGGCCTGATATTGCACGCGTGACCGACTTGGGCGGATTGTCAAAGTTTTATTTAGACATCGCTCCCAATCTCAAAGACCGCAAATACTTCGATGCCCAATTTGGCAGCACCGCAGCATGGCTCAGCCCTACACCTGGTGATAAAGGCATTCATGGCTTCATGTCGCAACTGACCATGACGGGTCCGTATGTCAATAAAACATTGTTTGAACAGGCGAAGGTTGCGTTGCCAGGCCCAAAAGCCACATGGGATGATTGGGTTGCAGCAGCCAACAAAGTCGCCAAAGCCACTCAAACCAAAGCGGCCATGGCTTGGGATCGATCGGGTCACCGCTTTGCGGGACCAGCCATCAGTTATGGTGCAGCTATTTTTGATGCCAAAGGCGAACTAACCCTGGATGCTGGCTACAAAACCGTGGTCAATAAATTTGTGGGCTGGCACAAAGACGGCACCATGCTCAAAGAGGTTTGGGCTGGCTCGGGTGGCTCAACATATGCTGACTCGATTGGTGAATTCATCAATGGCAATGTGGTGATGGTGTTGTCTGGCTCTTGGCAAATCAATCGTTTGCAAAAAGACATAGGCAATAAATTCGACTGGGTAGCTATTCCCAATCCATGCGGCAGCGCTGCATGCACTGGTATTCCAGGGGGTGCGGCTTGGGTGGCATTGAAAACCAGCAAATATCCAAAAGAAACAGCAGCATTTTTGAGCTTCTTGGCCGCTGAAAATAACTACACAGAATTTGTTGTAAAAACCAACAACATTCCCGCACACGCAGGGCTCGCCAAGAAGGGGGTTAACTACACCAATGCACAACCTGCTGCGAGCGCAGCATTGGGCGTGTTTGGTGGTGGTGTGGCCAAACTGTCGCCAGTGGCGTATAAGTTTCAGGGTTACAAGTACAACCGCGCCCTGATGTTGCCCACCGTTTCGCGCGTGACACAAGCATTGGTAGGCGAGTTGAGCACGGACGAGGCGCTGAACAAAATCAACGCCGACATGCAAGATGCGGTCAAACAAGCACAGAAGTAAACAAACTCTGTGCGCTATCTTTCGTTCTTCTTTAACCTGCTAGAACCCGTTTTTAGACTCAGCCAGAAATGGCTGGGTCAGTCACGGCTGGCTTGGTTATTTGTGGGCCCGAATTTGCTAGTGTTTGGCATCTTCACTTTTTTACCCATCCTGATCAATATCGTTTACGCCACATCAGGAGGGGTTGAGTTGATGCCACTGGCGCGACCCTATACGGGCGCCGAGAATTTCGAAATTTTGTTTGAATGCCGTGACTATTTTGATTTTCAAAGTTGTCGCAAAGATGTGTTTTGGCGCGCCATTGGCAACACTGTGCAATTCAGTGCTATCCAAGTCACTTTGATGGTGCTCTTTTCTCTCATCACGGCATTGGTGTTGAATCGAAAAGTGATCGGCCGTGGCTTTTGGCGCGGTGTGTTTTTCTATCCCGTCCTGCTGTCACCTGTTGTGGTGGCCCTCATCTGGAAATGGTTGCTACAAAGCCAAGGTGTCTTCAATGCTGTTTTGGTGTCGATGCATCAAACCCCGGTTGAATGGCTCACCGATGGCCGGTGGGCATTTTTCTGGACTATTTTTGTGTCGATTTGGGCGCACATGGGTTTTTATACGCTCATTCTGTTGGCGGGTCTACAAGCCATTCCCAAAGATGTTTACGAGGCCGCCTTGATGGACAAAGCATCGCCTTGGCGCACGCTCACACGCATCACCTTGCCATTGCTCATGCCCAATTTGATTGTGGTGTTGGTGCTTGCCATGATTCGTGCTGTGCAAGTGTTTGATGAGGTGTTTGTTTTGACTGGTGGTGGACCAGGCTCTGCAACCACCTTTATCGTTCAATTCATTTATCAAACAGGATTTGCTGAACAAATACATTTGTATGGTCTGGCGGCGGCCGCCTCTTTGGCATTGGCTGTGGGTTTGATTGCACTGACATTGTTGCAACTTAAGCTGACCCATGCCAAAGAAGCTGGGCAGAAGGTGCGCTGATATGTTGTTTCAATTTTTAACCCGGACACAAAACAAAAATCGTTTTGGGTGGATGGATGCGTTGAGTTACGTCTACTTGTTTGTGGGGTTGTTCACACTCTTTGCCCCCATACTTTGGTTGTTGATGTCCTCTTTCAAAACAGAGGCTGCCATCGGTGAATTCCCCCCGACTTTCTTACCCTATGCGCAGCGTACTGTTTCGATTAGCAATTACCCACAACCCCTGCCTTTGTACAGCGTCAAAACAGAAAATGGAGAGATTAAAACGCTGGCGCAGGTAAGTCGCATCGGCATCATGGCGACGATGGTCGACCCTGCGGTACCCCAAGAAACGATTCAAATCAACATCAAGCAGCGTCAACCGATTCGCGAGTTGAGTTTTGCGACAAGTAATTACACCGATTTGTTTGAAAAATTTGCTTTCGGAAAATATTTGTTCAACAGTGTTTTCATCACGGTTGTTGCCACCTTGTTGACTTTGCTTTTCAATTCGATGGCAGCTTTTGCGTTGTCTAAATATCAATTCAAAGGTCAAAAAACGGTCTTCTTACTCATCATTGCCACATTGATGATTCCACCCACCATTGTTTTGGTGCCCATTTTTTTAGTGATCAATTCTGTTGGTTTGCTCAACAGTTTATGGGGCGTGATTTTGCCTGCGGTGGCGACCCCAACGGGGGTGTTCTTGCTGCGTCAGTACATGTTGACCATTCCTGATGAATTGCTCGAGGCAGCGCGCATGGACCATGCGAGTGAGTGGCGAATTTATTGGCGCATTGTGCTGCCCTTGAGCGCGCCGGCATTGGCGGTGTTGGCTATTTTTTCTGTCATGTGGCGATGGAATGATTTTTTACTACCTTTGATTGTTCTCTCAAAGTCTGAATTCTTCACATTGCAATTGGCTTTGAATTCGTTTCAAGGCGAGCTTCATACGCAGTGGCACTATTTGTTGGCCATGACGGTCATTACTTTATTGCCTGTTACCTTGGTTTTTGCTTTCTTACAACGCTACATCACCACCGGCATTGCCAGTGCAGGTGTCAAATAAACACGGGAAATTTGTGTCTACTCTTCAACTCAAAGCGGTTGCCAAGACATTTGGCAGCACACAGGTGATTCATTCGATTGACCTGGATGTGCAACATGGCGAGTTCATGGTTTTTGTGGGTCCTTCTGGTTGCGGCAAATCGACCTTGCTGCGCATGATCGCCGGTTTAGAAAGCGCCTCGTCAGGACAGATAAGCATTGACAATGATGTTGTCAATTCAGTATCGGCCGCTGACCGCGGTTGTGCCATGGTGTTTCAGTCTTATGCACTTTATCCGCACATGAGTGTTTATGCCAACATGGCATTTGGTCTTGAAAATATGGGCATGCAAAAGTCGCTGATTGAAAAAAAAGTCAAACAGGCCGCAGCATTGTTGCGCCTTGACGACCTGCTCGAACGACGCCCCACGCAACTGTCTGGCGGTCAGCGCCAACGCGTTGCCATTGGTCGCGCGATTGTGCGTGAGCCCAAAATTTTCTTGTTCGATGAACCGTTGTCTAACCTCGATGCCGAACTGCGTGTGTCCATGCGAAGTGAGCTTCGCGAATTGCATCAACGCTTGGGTGCAACAATGATTTATGTCACCCATGATCAAGTGGAAGCCATGACCTTGGCCGATCGCATTGTGGTGTTGCGACAAGGACAGATTGAACAAGTAGGAACGCCGCAAGGGCTTTACCAACATCCGGCTAACACCTTTGTGGCCGGATTCATTGGCAGCCCTCGCATGAATTTCATTTCCGCCCACAGTTTTTTAAGACCTCCTGCTGACAACTATCAGGCACCGCCCAACGCCCATCAAATTGGCATACGACCAGAGCACTTCATGCTGTGTGATGCAGGGGAGGGTTTGTCGATGACTGTAAAAAACACAGAATACATGGGGTCTCAAACGCTGGTGCAGGGCAACTTAGACGATGGCACCAAAATTGAGGCGTTGTTGCAAGATGCAGACCCTCCTGCCTTGAATGAGACGATTTATCTCAAAACAACATTGCCTCATATCCATGCTTTTGATGCTGAGGGAAAAAGCCTAGGAAAGCACGCATGACCCCTTGGACAGCACAACATTGGGTGACCCATGCGCATGGGGCCGACATTCAGTTAAATCAAAACGGCAGCATGCGGTTGCGCTTCTTAAGCGACCACATGGCGCGTGTGACGGTGAAGCCAAGCAATGGGTATCGAGAGCCCAACACATGGGCCATCGCCCCCATCTCTGACCAATCGCATGCCGATACACCTTGGCAAGGTCGCCACCGTGATGACAATTCTGGCTTCAGCCATCCTGCTGTATCGCACGCCAACAATGGTGAACGACAAACCGCGTCAACGGCTTGTTTGTGTGTTGAGTTGCATGCGCAACCACTTCGACTGGTTTGGCACTGGCAACAGGCCGACACGCAACATATTGTTTTATCTGATCGCTCCACCAGCGCTTATTTAAGCGATAAGCGAACCGGAGCGCTACGCCATTACATTCAACGCGATGATGCTGAAAAATTCTATGGCCTTGGCGATAAAACGGGCCCTCTCAATCTCAGTGGTCGCCGTTTGCGCACGCTTGCGATGGACTCACTGGGCTATGACCCAGAGCATGGTGATCCACTTTATAAACACTGGCCATTTGTATTGAGCCGCACACCGACGGGGCAATGGGTTGGTCTGTATTACGACACCTTGGCAAGTTGCACCTTTGATTTTGGGTGCGAGCATGACAATTACCATGACTTTTACAGATATGTAGACATTGACGATGGCGACCTTGACTACTATGTGATGGTTGGCAACACACCGGCTGATGTCATATCTCAATTTTTGGCTTTGATTGGTGGTACTCACTTGCCGCCACGTTGGTCGGCGGGTTATGCACAAACGGCAATGGGCTTGGCCGATTCGCCAGATGCACAGCAGCAGCTGTCAACATTCATTGACTTGACGCAACACCACCGTGTTCCAGTTTCAGCGTTCCATTACGGTTCCGGCTATTCATCGCGTGGGAAGCGTCGTTATGTATTCACTTGGAACCACGACAAATTTCCTGATCCCAAGAAATTGAATCAGAAGTTTCACGATCACGGCATGCATTTGGTAGCCAACATCAAGCCTTGTTTGTTAGACGATCACCCTGAGTTTGACGCCCATGTGCAATCGCATACTTTCATCCAAGATCAGAGTCAACAGCCTGTGGTTGAGCCTTATTGGGATGGACAAGGTGCGCATTTGGATTTCACCAATCCAAAAGCTGTGAAGTGGTGGCAAACACAGCTAAAAGCTCAAATATTAGACATGGGCATTGATGCGGGTTGGAATGACAACAACGAATACGCTATCCTCAACGAAGATGCGGTGTCCAACGGTTGGGGGCAAGAGATTGCCATGCATCGCTCAAGACCATTGCATGCGTTATTGATGACACGCGCAACATTTGAGGCACAAGAGCAGGTTAAGGGCAGGGCAGGAGTATTTACCGTCACGCGCGCTGGCCCACCAGGCATACAACGCTACGCACAAACTTGGTCTGGCGACAACACCACCAGTTGGCGAACCTTGAAATGGAACATTCGCACAGGCTTGCAAATGAGCTTGTCTGGCATGTTTCACACAGGGCACGATGTGGGTGGTTTCTATGGGCCGTTACCTGATTCAGAATTGTTTTTGCGATGGGTTCAATCGTGTTGCTTGAACCCACGCATGGTGATGAATTCTTGGAAAGCCGGCAACATCAGCAACTTGCCGTGGATGCACGCCGATGTCAAAGACGATGTCATTCGCGCGATCACATTGCGCTATACCTTGATGCCCTATTTGTGGTCTTTGTTTGAGCGCGCCTCTTCGCATCACGAGCCAATCATTCGACCTACCTTTTATGATTTCCCCAACGATATGACTTGCTTTGAAGACTGCGATGACTTCATGTTGGGCTCGTCTTTGTTGGTTGCACCTGTGGTCTATCCGGGAGAAACATCACGCGAGGTCTACTTGCCGCAACTTCCCGACGGACAAGTTTGGTTTGATTTTGAAACCCACGAAAGCTACAGCAGCGGCACCACTCATGTTGTATCAGCTCCGCTCTCAAAGCTACCTTTATTTGTGCGGCAGGGCGCTCGCATTGCATGCGCTGCCCCTCAAAATGGACAAATTCCTACTCATGATGATGCAATCATTGACATGAAATCATTTTAATTTTTGCTGAATCAAAACATCGCTTAATCATCCATTCAGGAGACTCATATGAACCGTCATCCATTCAGCCGACTAGGTGCTCTGATCACTATTGCCTTTTGTGCTTTGACATCTGTGCATGCCCAAGATATCAAAATTGCCCACATCTACAGTAAAACTGGCCCTTTAGAAGCCTATGGCAAACAAACGCAAACTGGTTTGATGATGGGCTTGGATTACGCCACTGGCGGCACCATGATGGTCAATGGTCGCAAGATTGTGGTGATCGAAAAAGACGATCAAGGCAAACCTGATCTTGGTAAGAACCTGCTCGCAGCGGCTTATGGTGACGATAAGGTAGATCTGGCCGTGGGTCCTACAGCTTCACCGGTGGCTTTGGCGATGTTGCCTGTGGCGGAAGAGTACAAAAAGATTTTGTTGGTTGAGCCTGCTGTGGCGGATTCCATCACGGGTGACAAGTGGAACAAATACATTTTCCGAACCGGACGCAACAGCAGCCAAGACGCGATTTCTAATGCGGTTGCTGTTGACAAAGACGATGTGAGCATCGTCACCATGGCGCAAGACTCTGCGTTTGGTCGCGATGGTGTGAAGGCTTTCAAAGAGGCGCTGAAAAAAGCCAAGCTGGTGCACGAAGAGTACTTGCCACCCGCAACCACTGACTTCACAGCTGGCGCACAACGCATGATCGACAAGCTCAAGGGTCAACCCGGTCGCAAGATTATTTTCATCATCTGGGCCGGTGGCAATCCCTTCAAAATTGCCGACATGGACTTGAAGCGCTTTGGCATTGAGATCGCCACAGGTGGCAATATTCTGCCCGCGATGGTGGCCTACAAACAGTTTCCGGGCATGGAAGGCGCCACATACTATTACTTCGGAATGCCAAAAAATGCGGTCAACGAAGCAATGGTCTCTCGCCATTACAGCCAGTTCAAATCACCGCCAGATTTTTTCACGGCGGGTGGTTTTTCTTCTGCCATGGCTTTGGTCACAGCACTCAAGAAAACCAATGGTGACGCCAGTGCTAACAAATTGATTCCTGCCATGGAAGGCATGAGTTTTGAGACGCCCAAAGGCAAGATGACTTTCCGCAAAGAGGACCATCAAGCCATGCAAAGCATGTATCACTTCAAGATCAAGGTAGACCCTGCTTTCGCTTGGGGTGTGCCTGAGTTGATTCGCGAAATCAAGCCTGAAGAAATGAATGTGCCGATTCGCAACAAACGCTGATGCTTGAAACCCACAACCTGACCGTTCGATTTGGCGGTCATGTAGCGGTCAATGCGGTGTCATGCCGATTTGAGGCGGGCACATTGACCGCCATCGTTGGCCCCAACGGTGCGGGCAAAACCACCTTCTTCAATTTGATGTCGGGGCAGTTGCCGGTCAGTGCTGGTACGGTGAAACTCAATGGGCGCGATTTGACGAATTTGCCCGCATCAGCGCGTACCCTTGCGGGATTGGGCCGAGCGTTTCAGCTGACCAACTTGTTTCCGAATTTGACAGTGCTCGAGAATGTTCGCCTTGCGGTGCAAGCCACAAAAGAAGGTGCACATCGAGGTGGTCTCAACCTGTGGAGCATTTGGAGTGACCACGCTGCGTTAACGCAACGCGCAATGGAAATTTTGCATTCCGTCTCGATGACGGCGCAAGCAGAGGTGCCTGTGGCCAGTTTGCCGCATGGTGACCAGCGCAAGCTTGAAGTGGCTTTGCTGATGGCGTTGGAGCCTTCGGTGTACATGTTTGACGAGCCTACCGCAGGCATGAGCCATGATGAAGCGCCAGTCATTCTTGACCTGATTCGAGCCCTCAAGAAAGACAAGACCAAAACCATTTTGCTGGTGGAGCACAAGATGGATGTGGTGCGTGAACTCGCCGACCGCATCATCGTTTTGCACAATGGCGCACTTGTGGCCGATGGCGAACCCAACGAAGTGATCGCTTCACCCATTGTGCAAGAGGCCTACTTGGGTAAAGCAAGGTTGGGTGTATGAACAAGTCTTTGATGAACACCCCATTGTTGGCGCTAGAAGGTGTTCACACACACATCGGGGCGTATCACATCTTGCATGGGGTAGACCTGGTGGTGCCTCGTGGTGAACTGACTTTGCTGCTGGGGCGCAATGGTGCTGGCAAAACCACCACGCTGCGCACCATCATGGGTTTGTGGTCTGCATCGCAAGGAAAAATCATATTTGACGAGCAAGACATCACGGCATTGAACACGCCCGACATTGCGAAAAAGAACATTGCTTATGTGCCTGAAAACATGGGCATATTTGCAGACCTGACCGTCAAAGAAAACATGTTGCTCGCTGCTCGCAACGCCAACCATTCGGCGCAAATGGACGAAGCGCGTTTGCAATGGATTTTCGAACTCTTTCCAGCGGTGCATCAATTTTGGAACCATCCCGCTGGCAAACTCTCTGGCGGACAAAAGCAAATGCTTGCCGTGTCGCGTGCCATTGTGGAGCCACGCGATTTGTTGATTGTCGATGAGCCTAGCAAGGGCCTGGCTCCCGCCATCATTCAAAACATGATGGATGCCTTTTTGCAACTCAAGGCCAGCGGCGTGACCATCTTGTTGGTGGAACAAAACATTCACTTTGCGCAACAACTAGGCGACACAGTGGCCGTGATAGACGACGGCCGTGTGGTGCATGCAGGCAGCATGAAGGCACTGGCAGAAGACACAACATTACAACAATCGTTGTTGGGGTTGGCGTTATGAAGTGGCTGGAGAACATGGACACGCGTCCACTGCTGCTGGTGCCTGTGTTGGCCTTGCTCGCATGGCCTTTGGTGGGTTCGAGCTCTACTTGGCTCACGCTCACGGTGGCGGGCTTGGCCATGGGCATGATCATCTTCATCATGGCCTCTGGGTTGACGCTTGTGTTTGGCCTCATGGATGTGCTGAATTTTGGCCACGGTCTTTTCATTGCACTGGGTGCGTTTGTGGCCACCAGCGTGTTGGGTGCGATGGGCGATTGGACGGGGTCTGGCGAGTGGTGGCGCAATATGGTGGCGGTGCTGCCAGCCATGTTGATCGCCATGGCTGTTGCTGCTGCTGTGGGCTTGGCCTTTGAGCGTTTTGTTGTGCGACCAGTTTATGGTCAGCACCTCAAACAGATTCTCATCACGATGGGTGGCATGATCATTGGCGAGGAACTGATCAAGGTGATTTGGGGACCTCTGCAGATTGCATTGCCATTGCCAGAAGCCATGCGCGGCTCGGTGTTGTGGGGCGATGCTGCAATTGAAAAATATCGACTGCTAGCCGTGACCGTTGGGTTGGTTGTGTTTGCGGCGCAAATGTGGGTGCTGAGTCGCACCAAAATTGGCTTGCTGATACGCGCCGGCGTGCAAGATCGCGAGATGGTCGAGGCTTTGGGCTACCGCATTCGACGCCTGTTTGTCGGCGTGTTTGTCGTGGGCAGTGCACTGGCCGGACTGGGCGGTGTCATGTGGGGTCTGTACCAACAAAATGTGGTGCCGCAAATGGGCGCGCAGGTCAATGTGTTGATCTTCATTGTCATCATCATTGGTGGCTTGGGTTCAACAGGTGGCGCTTTGATTGGCGCGTTGTTGGTGGGCTTGATGGCGAATTACACAGGTTTTTTGGCACCCAAGGTTGCGTTGTTTTCCAATATCGCACTCATGGCGTGTGTCTTGCTGTGGCGGCCGCAAGGCGTCTACCCAGTGGCCAATCGTTGAGGACTCAGACATGATGAACCGATGGATATCCAACGATCGACCGCGAAGTTTGTTGCTGTCAGTCTTGTTGATCGTCATTGTGTTGGGTTTGGTTGCGGCACCTTTTTTGTTCACGGGTGTCAAGGCCTTGTCTGTTGCGGCCAAGGTGTTGATCTTCGTGGTGTTGGTGGCAGGTTTTGACTTGCTACTGGGGTACACCGGGATCGTGAGTTTTGCGCACACCATGTTTTTTGGCATTGGTGCCTACGGCATAGCCATTGCATCGAACACTTGGGGTGCCACTTGGGAATCTCTGTTGTTGGGATTTTTCCTGTCGCTGTGTTTGAGCTTGGTGCTGTCTTTGTCCATCGGTTTGTTTTCGTTGAGGGTTCGCGCCATATTTTTTGCAATGATCACCTTGGCGGTGGCTTCTGCATTTCAAACGCTGGCGTCACAGTTGTCTGATTTCACGGGCGGCGAAGATGGACTGAGTTTCAAACTGCCCGATGTGTTGTCGCCAAGTACAGAGTTCAGCGATACGCTATTTCTGGGCGTTTCACTCAATGGACGCTTGCTGTGCTATTACTTGCTTTTCTTCACGGCCTTTGTGATGTTCTTGTGCATGCTTCGCATTGTGAATTCACCTTTTGGACGCGTGTTGCAGGCCATCCGTGAAAACGAGTTTCGTGCAGAAGCCATTGGTTACCGTGTGGTGGTGTATCGCACCATCTCGAGTGTTTTGTCCGCATTGTTCGCCAGTATCGCAGGCACCATGCTGGCGCTATGGTTGCGCTACAACGGGCCCGACACATCGCTGAGCTTTGAGATCATGATGGATGTGCTCTTGATCGTTGTGATTGGCGGCATGGGAACCGTCTACGGTGCCCTCATTGGCTCGCTGCTGTTTTTGCTGGCGCAAAATTATTTGCAAGATGTGTTGCGCATGGCCAGTGAAGCGACGGTGACCATGCCCCTGTTGTCTTCATTGCTCTCACCTGACCGTTGGTTGCTTTGGTTAGGGCTGTTGTTTGTGTTGTCGGTCTATTACTTTCCAACTGGCGTGGTTGGCAAACTGCGGACGCGCGAAACTTTGCGATAGCGTACTTTGAACCAAGTCAGTCCAAAATTGTTTTAGCTTATTTTTTTGAGTGTTTTTGAAAGGGCAAACCATGATCGGATACACCAGCGTTGGCACCAACGATTTAGACAAAGCGGTTCACTTTTACAGCGAATTGCTGGCGCTGCTAGGCGCCAAGCCTTTTTTCAAAACCGACCGTGGCATTGGTTGGGGCGTCAGTGCTGACAAACCCATGTTCAGTGTGCTCAAGCCTTTCGATGGTCAAGCGGCTACTGCAGGCAACGGCAGCATGGTGGCATTTGCTGCTGCCAACCCAGAGGAAGTGCAAGCCTTGCATGCCAAAGCCTTGGCATTAGGAGGAACCGACGAAGGGGCACCCGGCCCGCGTGGCAATGGTTTTTATGGCGCTTATTTCAGAGATTTGGATGGCAACAAGCTGGCGGCTTATTGCATGGTCAAGTCTTGAACAAACTCAGCGCAGCGCTTTCACAATCTGTTTGCCCAACGCAAAAGCCAGCAGTGGTGGCACGGCATTGCCAATTTGTAAATTTTTCTTGGCGGTAGAGCCGTAAAACTGAAATGAGTCAGGGAAAGATTGCAGTCTTGCGCCTTCACGGGTTGTCAGGGCTCGGTTGCGCAGTGGGTGAATGCATCGGGCTGAACTAGGTGTGCCGAAGTTGCGGGTGATGGTGGTGGAGGGCCTGTCCCACCACAAACGGCCATAGCTGTTGGGGAAGCCCGATTTGGGTCTGTACGCGAGTGGTATGTCGTTCTTCAAGCCGCCTGGTGGCACTTTTTCAATCACGCGCATGAGCGATGCGCCGTGGTTCGGGGCTTTGTGGTCAAGCACCACAGAACCTGCGCCTTTTCGCATCATCTTCTGAAAATTGTTATTGGGCGCGGACAAGTAGTGTTGTGCAGTTTCGCCGGCGTTGATGAGCGGCAAGTCTGACAGTGCGTCCTCCAGCGTCAAATGCGCTCGTAAAGATGTGTCGCTGAACAAGTCGCCATCTTTAGAGTTGAGGAGAGATTTGTGCGTCGGCTCTGGGTATTCAAACGCTATGCCGTCTCGCAAGCCGACAACGATGACGCGTTCTCTTTCTTGCGGCACACCATAGTCAGCTGCGTTCAATACCCGCACCTGCAATGAATAGCCGAGCGATGAGAAGAGCAAGGTGAGGTCTTCCAATAGCTTGCCCCCCGCCATGGACAACAGCCCCTTCACATTTTCGTAAACAAACATCTTGGGCTGAAGTTCCGACAGGCACCTGTAGTACTGGTGGTAAAGAACCGCTCTGGGGTCTTCCATCAGCCGTTTGCCAGAGGTGGAATAAGCCTGACAGGGTGGGCCACCGATGACCAAATCAATTTTTTTGCGGCCAAACCTTTTTTTGAAATCAATGTTTGCAATGCTGTCGCAAACAACATCGTATTCGGGAAAGTTCAAACGAAACGATTCGCACATGTCGCTGTCAACATCGTTGACAAGGAGCGGCTCGAACTTGCCAGTCATGCGCAGCCCGTGCGCAACGCCACCTACGCCTGAAAATAAATCAACGCAAGTAATCATTTTTTTGTCAAATGCTTGATCGTGAAGTCGATGTCACTTTTTTTGTTTCGTAGCTCCGTCAGCAATTCGTCTTTGGAGCGGTGTATGACTTTGACTTTGAAGTCGATGGTGGAGGTGAGTTTTTTCCCCATCAAGTTACCAATTTCATTGAGGTCGAAGCCGAGGTTTCTAAGACTAACGATCACCTTCAATGTTTGCAGTGCATCTTTGTCATAGCATCGCGCTTGTGCTTTGCCATCGATCAAATGGTCGGCCAACAGGCCAATCAATGTGTAATGCCGGATGATGCGCGTGCTCAAGCCGGTCTTGGTGGATAAGTCTGAAATGGTAATCATGATGTTGAAATCAAATCCTGAAGATTGGATGTGCTTTGAACCAGATCCATCACATCTTTGTACATGTGAAACATACAGCTATGGTAACCCGGGCTGAACCTCGCGCTAGAGCCCTTCATTTGCAGGTACATCAGCCTTTTGTTGGTTTTATTGCTGGTCAAATCCAGCACCGAATGGCTGCTTGCTATTTTCCAGGTGCATGCTTTGAGTGCACTTAAAACATCACGCATCAAAGCAAATCGAATGCCGTTTAAGCTGTTTTTAGTTTGGACCCAGGCCAAGATGTTTGAGTTGCCGGTCACAATTTTTTCAAAAAAATCTGCGTTTTGAGAGGCGTGATTGATGTTGTGAAGAAAGGCGTCTGTGTAGTGCTGAGGAATGTTGTGCGACAGCACCCTGTTTCGGTTGACTTCGTTGTCGGGATGAAGCGATGCAAAGTCAACACCATAGGGTTTAACTTTGTTGGCGTTCAAGGGCGTGTGGTCCGCAAAGCCAAAGAACAGTTTGATGAAGGCCGTTGAATCGGCGTCAGCATGGAGAAATGTGGCGAAGGTGGGTTGCCCAATCAATGCAATTTGTGTGTGGGCTGAGTCAGAATTTTTAAGTGAGATGCGGATGGATTGACTCAGATTGGTGATGTCGGTTTTCTTGGTGCCGCTGACCGTAGTGAAGTTGCTGCCTAGGTAGCCAGCTAATTGGGCCTCCATTGCATGGCCTTGCATTTTTGCCATGTAGCCTGCATTGGTTCTGGTGCTCATTTCATTGATGCGTTAGATGACCGGTGCCAACTTGAGGTCTGCCACATACCGAGGTACCCAGTGGGGCGATATTCTTCAGACATGAATTCAATTTTATCCTCTTAGAAATCGTTTGTCACTGGATTTCTTGCCCAAGCGGGTGCCAATTGGTTTGCGACAACCTGCTGCAGATAATTCCCACATATTTGGCGCGTCTCTTTTGCAACGCCGTTAGGGATTTATTGCACGCGCTTGGTCAAATATTTTGAGCCTAACTGAAAGTAATGTTTGCTGATTTGACGATTCGAGTAATTTGCTCGGTTGTGCGCTTGATAAGTTCTGTGAATTCTTGCTCGGTGCTGGTTTGTATAGAAATTCCCCCTGCCTCCAATTGACTTCGCAATTCAGTGCTGGCTGCTATCTTTTGTATTTCTTTACCAATGCGGGACACAGCAATTGCGGGGCTTTTGACAGGCATCAGAAAGCCCCAGAAGTTTGTGAAGTAAAAGCCTGCAACACCTGACTCTGCCACAGTGGGGACATCGGGAATGGCGGCTACTCTCGCGCCAGTTACCGCCAATGCTTTAATAGCACCAGTTTTGGCGCTATTGAATGCGGCGCCGTCTATCATGATGTCAATATGACCTCCTAGCAAATCGTTCAACGCAGGCGCACCTCCCCGGTATGGGACATGTAAGACATCAACACCCGCCATGCTTTTGATCATCTCCAATGACAGATGTCCAATGCTGCCTGAACCAGCAGTGCCGCAACGATATTTTCCGGGATTTGATTTGGCCAGATTAAGAAACTCACGCAGATTGTTAACAGGTAAGTCTTTGCGGCCAGTGATGACGATCGAGACAGAGGCTATCGTTGATATAGGGGTGAAGTCTCGCAAAGGCACATAAGACAGTGCGGGGTTGGCTATGGGGTTAATGCAAAGTGTTCCTAAGTCACCAATCACCATGTTGTATCCATCAGGAGCTGATTTTGCTGCCTGCCCTACACCAATTGCCCCTGCTGCACCGCCTTTGTTATCAACCACAACTGGTTGAGCAATGGCTTTTGATAAAGGCACTGCGTATGCGCGGGCAACAATGTCGTTATTGCCCCCTGGTGGATAAGGAACGATCAGGTTTAAAGGCTTGTTGGGGTAATTGTCTTGTGCATGAATTGCGTATGGTGTGAGTCCTGTGAATGCGGCAGCTGCAAAACTTTCCAGCACATTTCGGCGTGACCATGTCGTGTGCTCGTGGGTAGACTGACAATTCTTCATGTGTTGTTTCCTTAAGTTAAGCAGGACGAATGGCAGTTCGTTCGGGATCATCAACCGGGGGCTGTGGAAAGTGAACGCCCCGTTGGCCACTGAGTTGGCGGTCGGGTTGAATTCGAGAGCCGTCGGTGTGATAGCCCCCTAAACGACCTTGAGCAACCCAATTAAGGTCACTGCCGTAAAGATGTTCGATCAGCTTGCTTTCTAATCTAAGCCTGACTTCAGCGGCTGTCGAGTTGAGTGCTAGATCATGACATTCTTTGGGGTCTGTTTGCAGGTCGAACAGTTGCACAACTTGCCCACCCGGATACCAGATCAGCTTATATCGACCATCGTGAATCATTCGCGTTGCGTTTCGATCTTCACCGCATTCACCGAACAATACCGATCGTTTTGCCTTGCCTAGCATGGACAAACCTTCAACGGATGAAGGTATTGGTAAACCAGCTATGTCTAGCAATGTGGGCATCACATCTTGCAATCCAACAAGTCGATCATCCACAACACCCATGGGGATTTTTTGATCATTCTTGGTGCCTACCAACACCATAGGCACACGTGCCGAGCCTTCATAAAACAGACGCTTGGCCCATAGACCGTGGTCACCCAGCATGTCCCCATGATCTGCAGTTAATAAAATGACGGTGTTGTTGAGTAAATTTTCTTCCCTTAATGTGCCAATCAATATGCGAATTTGGTGATCGATATGGGTGCACAGAGCGTAATAAGCTCGTCTAAGACTGCGCATTTGATCTTCACGCCAATTGGCGGGCCAATAGTCTCGAACCACTTGTAGGGCCATGGGGAGTTGCTCTACGGGTTTGCTTGACCACTCAGACATCGTAGGTAAATCTATGGGAGTGTCTTGATAAAGTGCTTCGTACGAAGGAAGGGGCACCAATGGCGGGTGGGGGTGTGTATAGGACACATGCCAAAAAGCGGGCCGATTGGGATCGCGGCGTTTTATTTCACGTGCTGCTGTTCGGGTAATCCAATTGGTGACATGCAGCGATTCATCGAGATGCCAATGGCGATGCTCGTATCCGTTGTTACTCATGCCGTGCATGAACTGTAAGCCGGTTTGTCCTTGGTCAGCTAAATACAGATCGTAGTCATCCACCGCACCTAAATTGGGCCGCCCCTCTTCGGCCAGAAGGGTATTTTCAAAACCAATGCGATCACGTTGCGGAAATACATGGAGTTTTCCAATTGCTGTGGTTTGATAACCACCAGAAACCATGCATTGCGCCAGCAAGTTTTCTTTTGGCATTGTCAATGCAGGCAGAAATGAACGGTCTCCGTGTCGGCGTGGTGATTGACCGGTCATCATGGATCGGCGCGCAGGAATGCATATGGGTGATTCTGAATAAGCTTTTCTGTAATTGATGCCTAGACGCACCAGGTGGTCAATGGTGGGGGTCTGAATCACTGGGTGGCCTGCATGAGCAAAGAATGGCCCTCCCCATTGATCAACACTGAGAAACAGTATGTTCGGGCGCTGATCCGGTGAATTCGTAATGGGCATGCATCTGTCCTGAGAGTGTGATTCAGTTGGACTTTAACCATTTCTATATGTTGCGGATAGATGTATCCTTGTCATAAGTGATATGTCTTGGGAGATATGACTTGAACAGCATTAGTTTGGATCAATGGCGTTTATTTCTGCAAATTGCAGATCGTGGCAGCCTGACAGAAACAGCTATGGCGAGAGATGTGGCACAGTCGGCCATCAGTCGCCAACTTTCAGTTATAGAAAGTAACTGTGGTGGAAAACTTTTTGACCGCTATGCAAAAGGTGTGCGTCTCAACGAGGTGGGGCAGCGCTTATATCCGCAGGTGCTGGAATGGGTTCGCCGTTCAGAGGATTTGGTGGCGGATGCGCGAGGGGTACTCAGAGTGCCATGCGGGGTTGTTCGTGTGGGCATTATTGAGTCGCTTGCTAGCGATCTGATTGTCTCGCTTCATCATGATGTTCAAAAAAAATACCCAGGTATTCAACTTCGTGTTGTCTGCGGTTTAAGCGGTCGACTCACTGAAGCTTTGCAGGCGGGTGCTGTGGATGTTGCGCTATTTTCAGAAAATGGTCGAGAGAGAGTGACCAATGGTTTGGGACTGAAAACCATGCCACATTTGCTTGCAAGTGCCAAAGGTGATCCGTTGACAAAAGAAAATACCATCGGTTTTGAGTCTCTTGATGGTTTACCGCTTGTGATACCAGGACGGCCTTACGCTTTTCATGATGTGCTGGAGCATTGGGCGCACCGTAAAGGTATTCGACTCAACATAGTTTTGGAATGCGATTCACTGCATTTGCAAAAGCAGTTGATCGTCAAGGGAGGTGTCTACGCCATCATGGCGGCTAGTGCATTGCGAGAAGACTTGAGGATTGGAAGAGTTCAGGCTTCAAAAATTGTACGACCAGTGCTCAATCGCCGATTGATTCTGAAAATGCGCCAAGGTGTTACAACCAGCCAAGCAACCAAAGTCGTGGGTGAGATATTGAAAAATCTCGTCTCTAAACTTCCAGATATGTCGCTTGGATCATGATGCACGTACTTATAGATGTTTCACCGAAATCATCACCTGTATTTATTTTTTTCGTTGCTGCAACTCGTGCACCAACAGCACTACGCGCGCATCAGTCTCATTAAACTTGATGCCGTGTTGAAATTCAGCCTCAGTACCAGCTTTGTTCGATGCATGAACGGGTTCAACATTTTGAATGGTGGCGTCAAGTTCGACATGTTCTGATTTGCCGGTCGATTGCAAATCGAAGCGTACCCCCAACTTAATGTGATCCTCTACAGCGCCTAGCTTGACTGGGCCAACGATGGAGGCGCCACCACCGCTCAAATCATGCAAGTGAAATTCATTCAATGTGCGTTCACCCAACGGAGAGCGCAAAATTTCTACTGGCAGTGATGTGCGAACGCGCAAATGGGCGCGCATAGGCGTTTCTTCAATGTCCTCAGGAAAACTCAGCAACATGTAATTGCGTGGGTTGAGCAACATGGTGTTGATGCGGCTTTTGAAGGTGAAGATCGACAGCCCAGAAAACAGACGAACTTCGACATTCATGCCTTCGTTCAAATGGACGATCCAACCGTCTTCCTGCGGCACACGCAATATTAAGAATTCATTTTCAACATAGCCTATGACACTGGTGTAGTGCTTGTGCGCTGTGGCGGTGTCTTGGATCAACTGAACCCGCTGGCCAACGCGCAAGTCCATGTCTGAGAACTTGGCTTTTCGAGGGGCTTGATCGTTGTGTGACATGGGCTTGGCTGCGTTTAACATTAGGTTTCATTGTATTTTTCAACAATTTTCAGATGTGATTTTATGGTCATCCGCTACCTATCAAGCCCTCTGCGTGCCCTCAAATGGTTAGTTTTTGGTTCGGTCACATTCACCGAGAGCGAGGAATATTTAGAGTTTCGTTATAAGTTTTTGATCGTCTTGATGTTGGCGGCGGCCTTTTTAACGGGCTTGTTCATTTTGGGAACGCTGAGTCAGATCAACCCCATTGGTTGGACACACGGGCGCATGATGCTGGTATTTACCAGTACAACGCTGGTGTTGTGGTGGCTGCTGCGGGATGCTCCGCATAGGTTCAAACTGATTGGATGGACCTACGAGTGCTTGTGCATGCTGGAGAACACCTCGGCCTTGGTGTTTGTGCCGGTGGATGAGTTGCGCATCATGTGGTTCTTCACCAATATTCCGTGTGTGTTTATTTTGTTAGGCCAACGCGCGGGCTGGGCGATCACCGCTGTGACGGTGGTGGGCATTGCAGTCGGCAATCAACATCTGGCGCAACCCTATTCTTCGAATGCGATGGCCACGGGCATATTGGCCCTGCTTTATTTTGCAGTGTCGTTTCATGTGTATGTGGATCGATCGATTTCGTATTTCAAACGCATGCGCGACTACAACACGCAATTGGTCGATTTGGCCAGTCACGATCCACTGACCAAGGTGTTGAATGGTGGTGCCTATTACCGCCAATGCGATCAACTGATTCATGCAAGTCAGCGTTCGAACCAACCCTTTGCGGTGTTGTTCATCGACCTCGATCACTTCAAGTCTATCAATGACACCTACGGTCACGCCGTGGGTGACGATGTGTTGCGTGCAGTGGCGCAGACGCTCAAAGCGCATGTACGACGCAGCGATGTGTTGGGACGAATTGGTGGTGAGGAGTTTTCTGTTTTTTTGCCCAACACCACTCTGAAAGGTGCGCAACAGTTGGCTGAGGTTTTGCGTTTAGCTGTCGAAAACATTCACCTGCAGGCGAATGGCACATCTTTGAAAATCACGGCCAGTATCGGGGTGGCAGCAAAAACCTTTGCGCAAGAAACCATGCAGGTTATTCAGCAACATGCTGACCAAGCCATGTACGAAGCCAAGCGTGGCGGGCGTAACCGTGTGTCTACATTTGGCGAAGATGACAATTCACTCTCATCGGTCTAGTCGCCAAATCCACTGCACATCAAAGTAGCGGTAGACATAACCAGGCCCGTTGATGCCGCGGGTTTCAGATTCACCAGCGCGCAGCTTGAAGTAACTGTTGCCACGCACAGGGCTGCTGATTTGCAATTCGGCCAACCGTGCTGGCGTGCTGGCTTCGTTGACAACATGTTGACGGCCAGAGCCTACGCGTGCATACCATTGCCAACCTTCAAAGCGGCGACGCCAGCCCACAAAACCCATGGTTTCATCAAGCTGCTCAGGGTTGAAGTAGCGACGAACAGCAACATCTTTTTCGCCGATTTGGTGTTTTTGTGAAGCCTGCAAGGTGATACCTTGTTCTGGCCAAGCATCAAATACCATCCGTGCGCGTTGTTGCTGACGGTTTTGTCCGTCTGAGAAACGTGTTTGCGCCACAGAGCCGATGAGGGTGAGGCGTGGGTGTACTTGGTAATCGATGTTGCCACCCACCAAGTCGTAATGCACGCTGTCTTGCAAGGCTGCCATCGATTCCACCCAATCTCGGCTTGCGAACAAACCCCATTGCAGCTGTGATGAGAAAGCTTTGTTCCAGCTCCAGTCGCCGTTGACAAGTGTTTGATGGGGACCTTGGTTGATACCTATTTTGTAGTTGTAGCCCAAGCCCGTGGTGGCGTCTGTCTCTTGCACGGTGTAGTTCACGCCGTGGCCTGAGAGTTGCTGGCCATTTTGTTCATAACGCTGTTGTTGCCATTCAACACCACGCCATGACAGGCCTGAACCGTACATGGGCAACGCACCTGCAAACCATTTGTTGATGACCAGACCATCGCTGTCACTAGAACGGCTCCAAGCAGGATAGGCTGCCCATGTGTTGTTGGCCCAAGTGGATGTGCTTGCGCTAGCAAGCAAGGCCAGGCATGCGACAGAAAGAATGTTGTGTTTCATTTGGTGCCCCATGTTTTACGCAGATTTAAGATTTCACTGATGTAGCCCCAAACACAAGCGGGTTGCAAAATAATGCTGTACACCAAAGCGTAAGACAGCAAACCCAGGCGGTTGCGGCGCACTTTTAGCCCCACCTCATCAAAGGTTTTTTTGCTGCGTGCGTACATGAGCGAGTTCATCAAAAAACTGATGGGCAAGAGTGCCAAGGTCATGGGGCCCACGATCCAGAAATAACCAAACATGGCCAATACCAAACCAGGGATGAAACCCAAGGTGTAGGCCAGGTCCATGAAGGGGAACAGGGTGTTCCACCAGATATAGAAAACAGGCATACGCCGTTGCAGCAAAAGATCGGGCGTCATTTTGAAAGCCTCGATCAAGCCGCGTGACCACCGCTGTCGCTGACGGATGAACTGCGTGAGGTTGTCGGGGCAACGTGTGAGTGCAATGGCGTTTTCAGCATGACCCACGCGATAGCCTGCACGCAGAATTTTCCAGGTCAACACAATGTCTTCACCCACGGTGTGGGGCCAGCCACCCACTTCGACCAAGGTGCTTCGGTCGTACAACGAAAAAGCGCCTTGCGCCACCAAAGTGCCTTGAAACAAAGACTGAATGCGCTTGATGGCGGCGATGCCTAAAAAGTAGTCCCACTCTTGTGCTTTGGTGAGCCAGTTGTCACACGAGTTGCGAATCAAAATGGCACCTGCCACAGCGCGTGTGTTGGGTGGGTCTGCCAAGCGGCGGCCGACTAAGTTTTGAATGCCGTGTTTCCAAATCCAACAATCTGCATCGACGGTGATCACAAACTCGCTCGTGCATGCTGCCAAACCTTGGTTGAGCGCATTGGCTTTGCCACCGTTTTGTGTCAGGTCGATCAAGCTGAGGTTAGAGAACTCAGGCAATAGAGTCCGAACAATATTGGCTGTGTTGTCGACTGAACCATCGTTGATGACCGTGACATGCAATTCACCGGGGTAGGTTTGGCGCATCAAGCTGCGCACTGTGTCTTCGATCGACGCCGCTTCGTTGTACGCGGCGACCAACACCGTAACGCCAGGGTAATGAGAGTGCTTAGGCACGGCAGGGCGTTTGTCAAACGCCAAAGCTACCATGATGAAAGCATTCATGAAGCCCGGAATGATGGCGATGAAACCAATTAAAAAAGCAGCAATCGCGGGGGAGGTGTGGTCGCTGAGTTGTTCATACCAAGGAATCGACAACCCAATGGACAGCAACATCCAAGCGGTTGAAATCAAAACGGTGAAGATGAATTTCCAGCGTATCGTGATGTAAGGCATTCAAAAACGAGAGAGCTTATTGTTGTTGTAACCAGTGGGAGAGAGGGGCCGGTTTGCCAAACAGAAACCCTTGTGCGATGTTGCCGCCAATGGCTTGCAGTGCTTGGCTTTGTTGAAGTGTTTCCACGCCTTCAATGACCAGTCCAATGTTGAATTGGCGCGTGAACTCAATGGCGGCTTTCACAATTGCATGCACCATTGGGTGATCGAGTTGTTGGGCAAACTGTTTGTCAAGTTTGATGACATCAAAGGGCAAGGTGTGCAACCGGCTTAAGCTCGATTGACCCGAACCAAAATCGTCCATCACGATGCGGATACCGCGCTGACGCAACATTTGTAAACCTTGCACAAATTGGGGTGAGATGTATTGAAAACAGGTTTCTGTGATTTCAAAGTCCAACTGCTTGACGATGTTGGCAGGCAAACCGTTGAGCCATGCCTCAATGAAGGTGAAAAAATCGGGCGCTGCAATGTGTTTGGCTGACAGGTTCACGCTGATGCGCACATCTGGGTAACGCGCATGCAGCAGTGGCAAATCGCGTGCGACTTGGGCGAGCACAATTTGCTCTAACTGGGGGATCAGCCCGCTGTTTTCTGCCAGCGGAATGAATTCTTCTGGCGACACATCGCCCAAGGCATTTGTGTGCAAGCGGCACAAGGCTTCTAAGCCGACTAATTGGTTTGTTTGAAGCTGATTTTGTGCTTGGTAATGCAGACGAAAGCCATGCGTTTGAATGGCCACCATCAAAGCTTGTTGCAGGGTGTGAACGCGAGAGCTTGGCTCTTCTTGTTGGGTCATGTTGCAATTTTCCTATTCAATTGGCTCTTGCTTTGAAAGACACGCCTATGCCAGACAAGAAAAGATGCAAAACATGGAGAGAATGAGCTCTATGGTATTAATTTCCGAGCCATGTTGAGCCCAGGGCTTGCTGTCTCTTTGCCCATAATGACAAGGCCAACCGTTAACAAGGACAAGTGATGGATACCCCAGATCGGCGTCTCGTGGCGAATGCACCGCTGCGACAACAGATCAATGATTTGCAAGCGAACCATCAGCGCTTGAAAGCAACCGCTGACATCATCGAGCAACAAACATTAGCCTTGGCACGAGGTGCAAAGTTGGTCAATTTGCCCAACCCCGCTTTGGCAAAGCAAGAGGTTGGTCAACTGTTGCAGTTGCAAAAGGAAACGCTAGACGCTGTGAAGTTGCAAATGCTGGGGCCAACTCCAACGGCTAAGCCACAACCCCAAAGCCCTCTCATCAGTGACGAAGAAATGACAGCTCTGCTGGGTTTGGGGTCATAAGGCAAACTTTTGCCGCTTTCAAATTGGCACGCCTTATGCGTGTACTCCTGCGATGGGTCGATTTCCTGACATTCAATTTTTATTGAACATCCATTGTTGGTCTAGCGCGATCGGTCCATCACTTATTTCATCCATGAGGAAGTAACGAATGACGTGATCAGACTTTGAAGGAGAGCGCTATGGATACCGCAAACATGATGCGCGTGAACGCCCGCTCGGGTGGTTACGCAGGGCAAGGTGGGGCACCACACGACAGGCAGCAAATGCGTCGCCAAAAAATTTTGGCGTTGTTTGAGGCTGTCGAAAGTGGCAACCTTGAGGCGGCAAAAATAGCTTTCAAAGTCCTCATCAATTTCGACCGTTCCCTCTTGAGCGACTCCGGCTTTGTGCGACTGTCTCAAACCCTCGAAGCGGGCAGCGTGTATGTGGCCCAGCAAACCGTGCGCGACATGAAGATCAAACTGGTCAATGCACACCCGATCAACGCACACGCGATTGCACCCCAAGCCAACACTTCCCGTGTAGCGAACCGCCCTGCGGTCAGCGATGGTTTGCATGTGATCGATCTACGCGCCTAACCCCTCCGTACAAACGGCACGCGCCGTGGCAATTTGCCGGCGGTTTGATGCGGCTTTGACCAGCCCCCAGACTTGCGTACTGTATATATTAACAGTATTATGCAGGCATGTCATTTCCATCGATTTCTTCAAATTTGCCAGTTTTGGTGGCGCCGCAGCCCCTGTGGCTCAACGAATGCGCTTGGAAGGTGCCCGCTGGTTTTCCGTCGCCCGCCGCCGACCATGCGCAAGAGCGCATTGACCTGAACAAGCAGCTGATTCGCAACCAAGAGGCCACCTATTTGTTTCGTGTGAAGGGTGACTCCATGACGGGCGTTGGCATTTACGAGGGCGACACCTTGTTGGTGGACCGCAGCGTCAGCCCCAAGCACAACCATGTGGTGTTGGCGCAGCTCAACAACGAGTTCACGGTCAAGCGTTTGTATCGGCGCGGTGGTGTGGTGAAGTTGTTGGCAGAAAACAATTTGTACCCCGCGCGTTTGATCAAAGAAGAAGACGACTTTGTGGTGTGGGGTGTGGTGACTTTCAATTTGCACAAATTGTGTTGACCGCATGACCCCGCAGCTGGCTTTGGTGGACTGCAACAACTTTTATGTGAGTTGCGAGCGCGTGTTTCGCCCTGACTTGTGTGGCATGCCGGTGGTGGTGTTGTCCAACAACGATGGTTGCGTGGTGTCACGCTCGGCCGAAGCCAAAGCCTTGGGCATCAAGATGGGGCAGCCTTGGTTTGAGTGCCAAGCCTTGGCGCAACAACACGGCGTGTTGGCATTGAGCTCGAACTACGCTTTGTATGCTGACATGTCGAATCGGGTGATGCGCATCTTGAGTGATTTTTCGCCGCAGCATGAGGTGTATTCGATCGACGAATGTTTTGTGGATTTAACTGGCATGCCGCGTTTGAAAGAGCTCAGCTACCAACTGCGCGAACGGGTGATGGCGTGGACAGGCATACCGGTGTGCGTCGGCATTGGCCCCACCAAAACCTTGGCCAAGTTGGCCAACCATGTGGCCAAGGTGCACCCGCGTTCGAAGGGCGTTTTCAATTACAACGCGCTCACGCCAGCGCAACAAAACAAACTGCTGACGCAAATCGATGTGAGCGAAGTGTGGGGGGTAGGGCGACAGCGCACCAAGCAGCTGGCGACCTATGGCATTCACACGGTGCAAGATTTGCGCATGGCAGATGTGGCCACTTTGCGTGCCGTTTTTGGTGTGGTGATGACACGCACCCAACGCGAGCTGCAAGGCGTGGCTTGCATCGATTTGCAAGAGCTTGAATCTGCCAAGAAACAAATCATTTCAAGCCGTTCATTTGGCACACCGGTACACGATGTGCATGTGCTGGAAGATGCGCTCAGCACCTTTGTGGCCAACGCGTGCGTGAAGCTCAGAGCGCAACAATCGCATGCGCGGTTGGTGCAAGTGTTTTTGCAAACCAACCGTTTTCGACAAGACCAACCGCAATACATGCCATCGCTCGCCGTGCCCTTGCCCCAACCGACCAACGACAGTCGGGTGATTGTCCGCTGGGCCAGCCATTTGGTACGGCGCATGTACAAGCCTGCGTACGCTTATAAAAAAGCAGGCGTGGTGTTGAGCGATATTTCACCAGTGACGCAGTGGCAACACGATTGGTTAGAGCCATCCGTTGACCCAACTTCTAACCTTGCGGACAACCCTTCGTCACGCTTGATGCAAGCGATTGACGGTTTGAACCAACGCTTTGGCAAAGGGGCCGTGAAAATTTCAACCCAAGGCGCCTTTGCGCAGTGGCAAATGAAGCAAGAGCGCAAATCGCCCAACTACACCACCGACTGGCATGCGTTACCGCGTGCATGACAGGCCTTGTTCAATGCGTTTTGGTGTGTGTGCTGAACAAGCGATGAATCACTTGTCTTAACCAAATGTGTGCTGGGTCTTTCTGAAACCGTTCGTGCCAAAACAAATGCACTTGGATGGTGGGCGATTTCATGGGGGTGTCCACATAGCGCACATCACCATGGCTGACAAAGAAGTCGGCCAAATCGCGTGGAACAGTGGCCACCAAGTTAGAGCTCTCGACGATGGGCAGCAAGCTCATGAAGTGCGACAACTCCACCACCACGCGGCGTTGAATGCCTTTTTGTTGTAGAAATTTTTCGAACACATGTTCACGCCCATCAGGCTTCACCACTGCATGTGAGGCCTGGATGAATTGCGTCAATGTGATTTTGTCGCCAATCGTGGGGTGCTTCTTTCTGACCACACACACATGCGCGCTGGTGATGAGTTTTTGCTGAAAGAAACCAGCCGTTTGCAAATCGGGAAAGTAACCGATCGCCATGTCAGCAGTGCCCGAGGCCAAGGCTTGTGAAGCCGCTTGTCTTGGCATGGCCCATGTTTTGAGGTTGATGTGAGGCGCTTTGTGCGCCAACTCTGCCAGCAAGCGTGGCAAAAAGTTGACCTCTGCAATGTCAGGCGTGACCAAGGTGAAACTGCGTTGGCTGTGTTGTGGTTCAAAGTGGGTGGGCAACAGGATGTCGGTTTCAATGGTGCTTACTACATGCCGAATGCTCACGCTCAATGTTTGCGCTTTGGGGGTGGGTGCCATTTCGGTGCCAGTGCGCACAAACAACGGATCGTTGAAAAGTGTGCGCAGACGCGACAGTGCCGCACTCATCGCCGGTTGGCTGAGCTTGAGCGCTTCTCCCGCTTTGGTGACTTGACGGTGTTGGTACATGGCGTCAAACACCACCAGCAAGTTGAGATCGACAGAACGAATATCCATGGCGTGGATATTATGTATCCATTCGATTGACTAGATTAATGTTGGCCAAGCCTCTAGACTTTTGGGCTAAATCAAACGAGTGCGCCGCTGTCAGACCAGACGGGTGCAAATACATGGAGACAAAAAATGACTGAACTCACTCTGGCTCAAGCACAAGCCATCATCACCGCTGCCTTGGCGCGTTCGAAGGCCGAGGGTTTCAAACCCATGGGCATTGCGGTGTTAGACGCGGCAGGCCATCTGAAAGCTTTTGCACGCGAAGACGGTGCCAGCATGTTTCGCTTTGAGGTGGCACAAGCCAAAGCCTGGGGCGCAGTAGGCATGGGCGCATCCAGCCGTCAATTGGCACAGCGTGCGAAAGACAACCCCAACTTCTTTGTATCGCTCTCGGCCACATCAGGCGGAAAGTTTTTGCCCCAACCCGGCGCGGTGTTGATTCTGTCAAACGACGGTCAAGTGTTAGGCGCTGTGGGTGCCAGCGGTGGCACCGGCGATGAAGACGAACTGATTTGCGCCGCAGGTGTGGAAGCGGTCGGTTTTAAAGTGGCCTGAGGTTTTTGACGGTCTGAATGGGAACACATACATGACGCATGCTTCTTCACGCGTGAGCGCATTGCGCAGCGTGGCATTGAATGTGCCTGACTTGGCATTGGCAGAAAATTTTTACACCCAGATTTGGCATTTGGATGTGGTCAGCAAAACCGATACCGCCATTTATTTTCGCGCCACGGGTGCAGACCACCATGTGTTGGCCTTGCACCAAGCCTCGGGGCCAGCGCGTATTCGCCATGTCACCTTGCGTGCGCGAGACCGCGGTGCGCTCGATGCTGTGGCGCTTGCTGTTGTTGCCGCCGGTGGCCGTGTGGTGTCCCCCGTGTCAGCGGTCAACGAACCTGGCGGCGGAGAAGCCGTGACCGTGGCCGATCCCGACGGTCGTGTTTTTCAATTGGTGTATGGCGATGTGCAACACGCCGATGCCCACGAAGCCAAAGACAAACCTGTTCGTTTGGCGCATGCGGTGTTGAACAGCCACGATGTGGAAGCAACCCGTCAATTCATGGAAGAGGCGTTTGATTTTTCATTGTCAGACCGCACGCGCATCATGGCCTTCATGCGTTGTAACAGCGACCACCACAGCATTGCGCTGGGCGATACCGACAACGACGCGTTGAACCACATCGCGTTTTTGATGCCCGATTTAGATTCCGTCATGCGCGGCGGTGGCCGCATGCGTGATGCAGGCTTTGGCATTGAGTGGGGGCCTGGTCGACACGGGCCGGGCGACAACGCGTTCAACTATTTTGTGGGGCCGTTCGACATCGTCATTGAGTACACCGCTGAGGTGGAGCAAATCGATGACAGCTACCAAGCGGGGCAACCTTCTGACTGGACTTGGCCCCCAGGGCGCGTTGACCAATGGGGCATTTCGATACCGCCCACAGCGCGATTGAAAGAAGCGCAAAAAGCCATTTTGTTTGTGCCTGTTTCTTGAGAAGTGATTTTTTGCATGCAAGCCCACCCGAACGATGTTGTGTATGACGTTGCCATTGTTGGCTTTGGCCCCACCGGTGCGGTGGCGGCAGGTTTATTAGGTCAACAAGGTGTTCGCACCTTTGTGTGTGACAAGCTGCACGATGTGTATGACAAACCACGTGCGATTGCACTTGACCATGAGATCACGCGTTTGTTTCAGCAAATGGGCGTGGCTAAAAAAATCAAACCCTTTCTAGAGCCATTCACCGACTCTGTTTTCTACGGTGTAGATGGCCAAGTCATCAAACGCATGTCGACGGTGGCCAAGCCTTACCCTTTGAGCCACACACCATCGGTGGTGTTCTCACAACCACCGGTTGAAAAAGTGTTGCGCGAACATGCGCAGTCGCACACCAATGTGACAGTGTCGTTGGGGCAAACGGTGGTGTCGGTCGCTCAGCAAGCTGACTGCGCCACATTGACCTTGCAAGCAGAAGATGGCAGCAACTCTGATGTTCGTGCCAAGTACATCATTGCGTGTGATGGTGCGAGCAGCACCGTACGCGCACAAGTGGGCATTGCGCTTGAAGATTTGGGTTTTGACGAACCTTGGTTGGTGGTGGATGTGCAAGTCAATGACAAAGGTTTGCAAACATTGCCCACCACCAGTGCGCAGTATTGCAACCCTGAGCGGCCTTCTAGTTACATCATTGGTCCAGGTAACCACCGTCGCTGGGAAATTTCGATCAACCCCGGCGAAGACCCCAAAGAAGTGGCTACGCCCGAAGGCACTTGGCGTTTGTTGGCGCCGTGGATCACACCCGAAGAGGGCAAGCTGTGGCGACAGGCCAGTTATCGTTTTCATGCTTTGGTGGCCGACCAATGGCGCGCGGGGCGTGTGTTTGTAGCGGGTGATGCCGCGCACCAACAACCCCCTTTTTTAGGGCAAGGCATGTGCCAAGGCGTGCGCGATGCGGTGAACTTGTGTTGGCGCCTATGTACTGTGTTGCAACACGGTGCAGCAGACACATTGCTTGACAGCTATGGTGCTGAACGCAAACAACATGTGATCGATCTCACCACCCGCATCAAAGGCATTGGCAAGCTCATCACCGAACGCGATGTTGCGAAAGCGCGTGAACGCGATGCCCACTTGTTGGCCGAATGTGGTGGTGTGGTCAAACCCATGCCCCGTCAAGATGTGCAACCTGCTTTGTCAAAGGGTTTGCTGTCGAGCACGGCACATGCGCTGCGTGGCACGATTTTTCCGCAAGCGTTGCTCAACCGTGCCAACGGTGAACAAGTGCGCATGGACGATGCGTTGGGCGCTGGCTGGCGCGTGGTGTTGTCTGCCGACGCAGACGGTTCATTTGCAGAGGCTTGTCAGCAGCACCACTTGCCGAGTTTGCAGGTGGCACAACTGGGTTCATCTGAATTGAACGAAGCGGAAGGTGTGCTGGCCAAATGGTTTGACAAAGCGCAAGCAAAAGCTGCCATCGTGCGACCCGACCACTATGTGTATGGTGTGTGCGACACAGCACAAGACTTGCGCACACAGCTCGACACATTGACATTGAATTGACATCGAAAAATCCAAAGGAGACAACCATGCAACGTAGACATTTTGTGCAAGCCACCGTGCTTTCAACCCTCGCCAGCAATGTGTGGGCGCAAGCCACTGCGTGGCCCGACAAGCCCGTGAAGTTTGTGTTGTCACAGCCCCCAGGTTCAGGCCCAGACAATGTGGCGCGCTTGTTGGGCGACCGTTTGGCGAAAACTTTGGGTCAACCGATCGTGATTGACAACAAACCCGGCGGACAAAACGTGATTGGCGCGCAAGCGGCTGCGCGCTCAACACCCGATGGTTACACCTTTTACTTTGCCACGACGGCCGCATTGATCACCAATGCTTTGCTGTTCAAACAACTGGCCTACGACCCACAAAAAGACTTTGTGCCTGTGGCCTTCATTGCACGCAGCCCCTTTGCGATTTTGGTGGATGCCAATTCATCGATCAAAAACATCGATGAGTTGATCGCCAAATCGAAAGCCTCGAATGGTCAGTTCTCGATTGGCAACGAAGGCCCCAGAACATTCAGCGGCATGATTGCCAGGTTGTTCAACGCCCGCTCAAAAGCGGGCGCTAACTTGGTTCCCTATGCCAATGTGGGCGTTGGGTCACAAAACTTGATGGGCGGTCATGTCGATGCCATGGTGGCCGACTTGGCATCGACCGCACAGTTGGCCAAACAAGGCAAATTGCGTGTCATTGCCACCACCTCTGCCAAACGTGTGGCGGGCTGGGAAGATGTGCCCGCCCTGTCTGAAAAGCTCGGCAACTTTGACATGGTGGGTTGGTTTGCCATCGTGGCACCCACCGGTACGCCGGCCGATGCCATCGCAAAAATGAACCGCGAAGTGAATGCATTGCTCAACGACAAAGAGTTGTCGGGTCGTATTGCCACCATTGGGCCTTTGGCAGATGGCAGCATGGGCGTGGAGGATGTGCGCAAGTTTTTGGCGGCAGAGTACGCGCGTTGGTCGGATGTCACCAAAGAAATTGGCGTGCTGGCGGAGTGATTCTGCGCGCAGATTAAGCCCCAAAAGCTGTGCTATACTTTCAGGCTTAGCGCGGCTGTAGCTCAGCTGGATAGAGTACTTGGCTACGAACCAAGGGGTCGTGGGTTCGATTCCTGCCAGCCGCACCAAAACCTGAAAAGCCCTGTATCGAAAGATGCAGGGCTTTTTCTTTGTCTCCGTTATGCTTCGAACGTCTAGGGCAATTGCTTTAGGTGACTTGCTTTTTTGCATTTTTCTCTTGTAATGCATTGAAAGCTGGAAAGCTGGTTCACATAAGGAGGCATCTCATGACACTTTTACGTTCACTGTCTGCGTTCAGTCTTAGCGTAGTAGCGCTCTTGTCCACCACTGGCGCTTTGGCGCAACAAAACTATCCCAACCGCCCCGTCAAAATCATCGTGCCGTTTGCGGCGAGCGGTCCAGCGGACAACTATGCGCGTTTCATGGCGCAACGTTTGCAAGATGCTTTGGGTCAACCCTTTGTGGTGGATAACCGCCCCGGTGCAGGTTCGATCATTGGCACTGACGCAGTTGCCAAAGCGCCTGCTGATGGTTACACCTTGTTGATGATGTCCAACACGCAAACGGTGAATGAATCGTTGATTCCCAACAAACCGTTTAACTTGATCAAAGATTTCGCACCGATTGCACCGGTCAACTATTCTGATTTGGTGTTGGTCGTCAACCCTTCGGTGCAAGCCAACAATTTGCAAGACCTGATTAAACTCGCCAAAGCCAATCCAGGCAAGTTCAACTACGCGTCGTCGGGCAATGGCACACCGTATCACATGGCGGGTGAGTTGTTCAAATACATGGCGAGCATTCAGATGACGCACATTCCCTACAAAGGCAGTGCGGGTGCGCGCACCGATGTGCTGTCAGGGCAAGTCGACATGATGTTTGATGCGGTCACCACCATGTCGGAAAACATCAAGGCCAACAAGGTGAAGGGCATTGCCACCACAGGGCGCGCGCGCTCCAATGTGTTGCCCGATATGCCCACGATGAACGAAGCCGGTGTGCCGCAATATGACGCGGTCATTTGGTTGGGGCTGATGGCACCTGCTGGCACACCCGAGGCCATCGTGAGCAAGCTTAATGCAGAGATCAACAAGATCGTCAACTCCGCCGATGTGAAAGCCACATGGGCCAAACAAGGTGCTGTGCCGATGTCGATGACGGTTCCTGTGTTCACTAAATTTGTTGCGGACGATGTGGCCAAGTGGGCCAACATTGTGAAAGTGTCTGGCGCAAAACCCGATTGATCATGAAACTCCATATTTTGAGCGGCGGTGCTGCCGCAGGTTTGGTGCAGCCTTTGCAGGCGGCGTTTGAATCGCAACACGCGTGCGAGCTTCACGCAACCTTCAGTGCTGTGGGCGCCATGAAAGACAAGCTGTTGGCAGGCGAGCCCTGTGATGTGTTGATCTTGACCCGCGCCTTGATCGATGGGTTGATGGCTTCGGGCCATGTGGTCAAAGGCAGCGACCGCGATTTGGGCGTGGTGAAAACAGGTGTGGCCGTCAAGCAAGGCGCACAGCATCCACCTATTCGCAACCGAGCAGAACTGCAGGCGGCGTTTCGTGCAGCGCAAGGCATTTATTTTCCAGACCCCAAATTGGCTACAGCTGGCATTCATGTGATGAAGGTGTTGCAGAGCTTGGGTTTGGATGTTGAGTTGGCCGACCGCTTGCGCGTTTTTCCCAACGGTGCAACTGCCATGCGCGCGATGTCGCAAGACGCAGGTGAGCATTTGATTGGCAGCACACAGGTGACGGAAATCAAATACACCGAAGGCATTGAGTTGGTCGGTTTGTTGCCGCAAGAGTTTGAATTGGCCACTACCTACACCTTGGGCATTTCAAGTCAAGCGCAAGCACCGCAACTTGCGCAAGCCTTGGCTGATTTGCTGAGCAGTGACAGCACGCGCGAGTTGCGCATGAAGGGTGGGTTTGAGCTGACCACCTAAAATGCTTTGTATGAGCAAAGCTTTCACGAAAGAGTCAGACACGCAAGACGACGACGAGGTAGGACTGCCGCCTTTGCCTGCAGGCGGCAAGAACTACATCACACCGCAAGGCTATGCGGTGTTGCGTGCTGAGTTGTTTGAGCTGATCGACAACGAACGCCCACGCATTGTCGAAATCGTGCATTGGGCTGCCAGCAATGGCGACCGTTCAGAAAACGGTGACTACTTGTATGGCAAAAAACGTTTGCGCGAAATCGATCGGCGCATTCGGTTTTTGACCAAGCGTTTGGAAATTGCAGAGGTCACCGACCCAAGCGTGCACCACGGCAGCGATCAAATTTTCTTTGGTGCCACCGTCACTTATGTGGACGAAGCGAATGTTGAACGCACCATCACCATTTTGGGCATCGACGAAGCTGATAGCTTGAAAGGGCAGGTCACATGGGTGTCGCCCATTGCGCGTGCGCTACTGAAATCGCGTGAAGGTGATGTGGTGAAGTTGGTCACACCTGCTGGTGTGCAAGAGGTCGAGGTGCTGTCGGTGCACTACCCTCAGCCAGAGCCCTCAAAATAATTTTTTTTAAGCTTCGCGGCCCACGCCTGACACGGCGCGTTGTGCTTGCAACACCGAGGGCACACGGCGCAAATTGCGCAGCACGGTGTCGAGGTGATCTGTGTCGCGAACTGAAATGACGAAGCGCAAATCAGCCGCTTCTTCACCGCTGATTTCATCGGCCATGTTGACCCATGTGATGTCTGCTTCTGCAGTGGTGATGGCAGACGCCACACGTGCCAACACACCTTTGCCGTTGCTCACGGTCACCACCAACGACACTTCGAAAGAACGCGCGATATCTTCAGACCATTCCACAGCAATGAAACGTTCGCTGTCTTTGTGTTTCAAGCGTTGCGCCACGCCGCAGTTGTCGGTGTGCACCACCAAACCTTCGCCATGGCCTAAGTAGCCCAATATGGCGTCGCCGGGTATGGGGCGACAACAGGGCGCATATTGCACCGAAGCGTTTTCGCTGCCGTCCACCATCACGCTGCCTTGCGAGAGGGTTTCGTGGGCGGTGAAACGCTCTTTACTCATCAGCAATGGATCCGGCTTTTCACCCATTTCAGCCATGAGTGCGGCCAAGCGTTTGGCCACGATGCTGGCCACGCGTTTGCCCAAACCGATGTCGATCAACAACTCTTCTTTGTTTTTGCTGCCGGTGAAGCGCAGCAGTTTTTCCCACAAGGGTTGATGCTGGTTGTCGTTGGCTGGCAGGTCTTGAATGCCTTCGGCGCGCAAGGCTTGCGCCAACAGTTTGAAGCCCAAATCTTTTGACTCGACCTGCGCCATGGTTTTGAGGTGGTGTCTGATTTTTGAGCGCGCACGACCTGTGCGCACAAAGCCCAACCAAGCAGGGTTGGGAGACGCGACGGCCGAGGTGATGACTTCGACCACATCGCCATTGCGCAACTCGGTGCGCAATGGCACTTGCTCGCCATTGATTTTGGCGGCCATGGTGCGGTCACCCACATCGCTGTGCACGGCGTAGGCAAAGTCGACCACTGTGGCGCCACGTGGCATGGCCATGATGCGGCTTTTTGGTGTGAACACATACACCGCGTCGGGGAACAAATCGACTTTGACATGGTCCCAAAACTCGGTGGCGTCGCGTGTTTCGTCTTGTATATCGAGTAGCGACTGCAACCATTTGTTACCCAATGTGTCATTGGTGTCGCCGGTGGCATTGCTTTTGTAAAGCCAATGTGCCGCCACACCTGACTCAGCCACCAAGTGCATGGGCTCGGTGCGCATTTGAAATTCAACATTCAAACCCGAAGGGCCTACCAGCGTGGTGTGCAACGATTGATAGCCATTGAGTTTGGCAATGGCGATGTGGTCTTTGAATTTACCGGGCACCGGTTTGTACATTTGGTGCAACACACCCAAAGCGGTGTAGCAATCAATGACTTGCGGCAAGATGACGCGAAAGCCATAAATGTCGGTGACCTGCGCAAAGCTCAAATGCTTGCCATCCATTTTTTTGTAAATGGAATACAAAGTTTTTTCGCGGCCCGAGATGCGCACTTTCAAACCGGCTTTGCCAAACGCGGTTTCAACTTCTTGTTGCACCCGTTGCATCAAATCGCGACGACGCTGTCGGGCTTTGTTAACCGCTTTGTGAAGCACTTGATGGCGCCACGGAAAGAGGTGTTTGAAAGCCAGCTCTTGCAGTTCACGGTAGGTTTGGTTCAACCCCAAACGGTGGGCGATGGGTGCATAAATTTCAAGTGTTTCACTCGAGATGCGGCCCCACTTGCTGCGTGGCATGTCGCCCATGGTGCGCATGTTGTGGCTGCGGTCAGCCAGTTTGATGAGGATGACGCGCACATCACGCGCCATGGCCAACAGCATTTTGCGAAACGACTCGGCTTGGTTTTCTTCGCGGGTGTTGAATTCGAGTTTTTCAAGTTTGGTCAGACCGTCGACCAAATCGGCCACTTGTGAATCGAAGCGTTCGATCAAATCGGTTTTGGTGATGCCGCAGTCTTCCATGGCATCGTGCAACAGGGCGGCTGACAAGGCTTGTGCGTCGAGCTTCCATTCAGCGCATTGCGCGGCCACGGCGATGGGGTGGGTGATGTAAGGCTCACCGCTGTTGCGCAGTTGGCCCAAATGCGCTTCGTCGGCGTAGCGATACGCGCGTCGCACCAAATCGAGCCCTTCGGGGCTGAGGTAACCCAATTTTTCAGTGAGCGCAGCAAAACTCGCGGCGGCGGCATTGGCCGCTGCGGCGCTGGTCATGACAGCCGTTGGGGGCGCTTTGACCGGTTTTGTGGGGGCAGGTTGCGCAACACTCATACCCTCAACTTTAACTGTTATGTGAAAAGACGAAAAAAAGCACCGAATGTCGGTGCTTTTGTGTAGAGAAAAGTGTTGTTAAAAATTAACCGGGCACTTTTTTCAGCATTTCGAGGCCAATGTGACCGGCAGCGATTTCGCGCAAAGCTGTCACAGCAGGTTTGTTTTTGCTTTCAACCTTGGCGGTGTGGCCTTGGCTCAGCATACGCGCGCGGTAAGTGGCGCAAAGAACCAATTGAAAACGGTTTGGAATTTGCTCGAGGCAATCTTCAACTGTGATGCGGGCCATTGTGTGCTCCAGACAAGGTATTTAGGTGAGATGGAGGGCTTCAAAGACATCCGCCCGGGCCCGGCGCTGTGCCGGGTATTTGAGCCGTTGGGCATGCACCACCGCTTTCAGGTCGAACAATGCCCGCTCAAACAATTCATTAATTATAACGTAGTCAAATTTTTCGGCCTGTGCCATCTCGGTGGCGGCGTTTTTCAGGCGCATCTCGATGATGTCGGGGGCGTCTTCGCCGCGGTTGTGCAGGCGCGATTCGAGTTCTTCCCAGCTGGGGGGCAAGATGAAGATGGACACCGCGTTGGCAAACAATTTTTTGACCTGAATGGCGCCTTGAAAGTCTATTTCAAGCACCACATCGGCGCCTTGTGCGATGCGCTCTTCAATGGCTTTGCGTGAAGTGCCGTAGCGCTGGCCGTGCACGTGCGCCCATTCCAAGAATGCGTCGGCTTGCACCATGTGGTCGAACTCGTCGTTGGAGACAAAGTAGTACTCGCGCCCATGTTTTTCTTGGCCACGCGGAGCGCGGGTGGTGTGCGAGACCGAGGGGCGCACTTTGGCGTCGAGTTCCATCAAGGCTTTGACCAAACTCGATTTGCCCGCACCGCTGGGGGCTGCCACCACAAAAAGGTTGCCGGGAAAGTCGTTCATCATTCTAAATTTTGTACTTGTTCACGGAGTTGTTCTATCAACACTTTCATGTCGACTGAAATGCGGGTCATTTCCATCGTGGCCGACTTCGAGCCCAAGGTGTTGGCTTCGCGGTGCAGCTCTTGAATCAAAAAGTCGAGGCGCTTGCCCACACCTTCGGCTTTGCCGCCTTGGGCCAACAGGGCATCTATTTCGTCGAAATGCGAGACCAAGCGGGTCAGCTCCTCGGCCACATCGATGCGAATGGCAAAGGCGGTGGCCTCGGTCAGGGCGCGGTCTTGGGCGGCTTCGGGCAGGGCGGTGCCTTCGGTCAAGGCCATGGCCTCGCGCCAACGCTCTAAAAACTTAAGCCTTTGCTGTTCGACCAACTGTGGCACCAGAGGGGCGGCTTGGTTGGCCAAGGCGCGCAATTGGCTGATGCGCTCTTGCAGGCTTTGGGCCAAGCGCTTGCCTTCGCGTTCGCGCGCATCGCTGAGCTGCTGCAAGGTGGTTTTTGCCAGTTGCAACACCGCAGGCCCCATGTCGGCAGGCGCGGCGGTTTGGGTGGAGGACAAACGCAACACATCGGCCACCGATAGGGGGTTGGCTTTGGGCAACCATGCTTGCACACTGTCTTGCACCGAGGCCAAGCGTTGCAACAGGCGAGGGCTGGGGTCGGCGAAGGTGGTGTCGGTGGTGCTTTCCAAATGGGCGCGCACCTCCACTTTGCCGCGTTTGAGGTGCTTCATCAGCAGCTCGCGCATGGCGGCTTCGTGCTGGCGCAGCTCTTCAGGAACTTTGAAGGTGAGGTCGAGAAAGCGGCTGTTGACCGAGCGAATTTCCATGCCCAAACGCAAGTTTGGCGCTTGGGTGGTGTCGGCGTTGTCGGGATGCAGCTCAGTTTGTGCGCTGGCATAGCCCGTCATGCTGTAAATGGGCATGGTGGGGTGTGTTTCTGTCAAAGGGAAGATTATCTCAGGTGACGGGCCTGCGTTTTCGTAGCGGTGCAGATTGCCCGACAATGGTGGGTTGTTCCTGTTCACAGAATGCTTTTCACCATGACCACTTCGTTACCCGCTTCTCGCCAAACCCGTGCTGCTGACCAATTGCGCCCCGTGCGCATCACGCGGCACTACACCATGCATGCCGAAGGGTCGGTATTGATCGAGTTTGGCAACACCAAAGTGTTGTGCACCGCATCTGTGGAAGAAAAAGTGCCCGGTCACAAAAAAGGCAGCGGCGAAGGTTGGGTGACGGCTGAATACGGCATGCTGCCCCGCGCCACCCACACGCGCAGCGACCGTGAAGCGGCGCGTGGCAAGCAGTCAGGGCGCACACAAGAAATTCAACGCCTGATTGGCCGTTCAATGCGCGCGGTGTTTGATTTGAAAAAACTCGGCGAGCGCACCATCCATTTGGACTGCGATGTATTGCAAGCCGATGGCGGCACACGCACCGCCAGCATTACCGGTGCCTTTGTGGCGGCACAAGATGCGGTGAATCAATTGATGGCAGCAGGCAAATTGACAGAGAGCCCCATCACCCAAGGCGTGGCTGCGATTTCGGTGGGCATGTTGGGCGATTTGCCTTTGCTCGATTTGGAATACACCGAAGACTCAGCCTGCGACACCGACATGAATGTGGTGATGACCAGTGCCGGCCACTATGTGGAAGTGCAAGGCACAGCCGAAGGCGAGCCCTTCACCCGTGACCAAATGAACGCTTTGCTCGGCTTGGCAGAAAAAGGTGTGCGCGAACTCATTGCCATGCAACAAGCCGCGTTGAAAAACTAACAGGTTGCTGTGATGAAACGCATTGTTTTGGCCAGCAACAACAAAGGCAAATTGGCAGAGTTGCAAGCCATGTTTGCGCTACTCGGTGTGGAGCTGGTGCGCCAAGCCGATTTGAACATTGGCGAGGCCGATGAGCCGTTTCACACCTTTGTAGAAAACGCTTTAGCCAAAGCGCGCCATGCATCGCGTGAAAGTGGTTTGCCAGCGTTGGCTGACGATGCGGGCTTGTGTGTGGATGCGTTTGGTGGCTTGCCCGGCGTGCAAACCGCTTACTACGCCACGCAGTTTGGCTATGAAAAAAGCGACGACAACAATGTGTTGGCTTTGCTAGAACAAATGGCCAACATCGACAACCGCCGCGCAGCATTGGTCAGCACCTTGGTGGCTGTGCGTCACCCTGATGATCCAGAGCCGTTGATCGCTGTGGGGCGTGCCGTTGGCGACATCACCCGAGCACCCGTGGGTGCGAATGGCTTTGGTTTCGACCCTGTGATGTTCATTCCAAAATTTGGCAAAACATTTGCAGAGCTGCCAGTGGAAGTGAAAAACGCCAACAGTCACCGTGGGCAAGCCGCGCAGCAGATGTTGACTTTGATGCGCGAGCGTTGGTTTGCTTGATGCATGAAAGCGTGAACGCATGACGCAAGACATACAACACCTGATGCGCCCGGGTACGCTGTCGCTCAACAGCTTGCCGCCGCTCTCGTTGTATGTGCATTTGCCTTGGTGTTTGAAGAAATGCCCGTATTGCGATTTCAATTCGCATGAGTGGACAAACGCTTCCGGCGAGTTGCCAGAGCAACGCTACCTTGATGCCATTTGTGCCGATGTGGAACATGCCTTGCCACTCATTTGGGGGCGCTCGGTGCACAGCATTTTCATTGGCGGGGGCACACCGAGTTTGTTTTCGCCGCAAGCGATTGACCGTTTGCTAAGTGACTTGCGTGCGCGGTTGAATTTAGAAGCTGATTGTGAAATCACCCTCGAAGCTAACCCTGGCACCTTTGAGAAAGACCGTTTCAAAGCGTTTCGCTCGGCGGGCGTGACGCGTTTGTCGGTGGGTGTTCAAAGCTTTAATGATGAACATTTGAAAGCCTTGGGCCGTGTGCACAACCGCGCGCAAGCGATTGCTGCGGTGGAAGAGGCCGCGCAAGCGTTTGATACCTTCAATTTGGATTTGATGTACGCCTTGCCCGGGCAAACCTTGACGCAGTTGAATGACGATTTAGACATGGCGTTGTCGTTGTCGCCACCGCACTTGTCAATCTACCACCTCACCATCGAGCCCAACACGGTGTTTGCAAAATACCCACCGGTGGTGCCTGAGGACGATGACGCGTATGCCATGCTCGACCACATCACCGAGCGAACGGCTGCGGTGGGTTTGCACCGCTACGAAGTGTCGGCCTATGCCAAAGACAACCATCGGTGTTGGCACAACCTCAACTATTGGCAATTTGGCGACTACCTCGGTGTGGGGGCTGGTGCGCACAGCAAACTCAGCTTTGCCCACCGTGTGATCCGGCAAGTGCGCAACCGCGACCCGCGTTTGTACATGGAACATGCACTCGACGCATCGCGCGCTGAGCGTGCCGTGGCGCAAAGCAACGAAGTGGCGCGCACCGAGCTGCCGTTTGAGTTCATGCTCAACGCCTTGCGATTGCGGCATGGGTTTTCATTGGCTGACTTCAGCGACAGAACGGGTTTGCCCGTGACGGCCATTCAGTCTGCATTGGCTGAGGCGGAGGCAAAAGGCCTGATCACGCGGGACTTTCAGCGGGTGGTGCCGACCGAGCGCGGATTTGACTTTTTAAGCGATTTGCAGGCTTTGTTTCTGCCTGAAGACAAGGGCGGTGAGGGCGGTTAAATTACGCATTACAATACTGCCTGAATTTCAACACGGAAGCTTGGCAGAGCGGTTGAATGCACCGGTCTTGAAAACCGGCGAGGGTGTGAGCCCTCCGTGAGTTCGAATCTCACAGCTTCCGCCAGATTGTCAAGTAAATAAAGGCCCTTCGGGGCCTTTATTGTTGCTTCCCCACAATTTTCCCCACACTCATAAAACACATAGGGGGAATGGAGAGCATTTTCAGAGCTGGTGGCAAGTTCTATCTCCGGACCATTGGAAACGTTGCCAATCAAAATCAAGGGGCACCCCTTCGAATTTCTGGCTTGAACATCCCACCGTACCCCCACCCCCCAATTTGCGGTTTGGAGTCCCATACTTGACCTACATACTGAGTTGCACAAACGACTTGCGACTAATCAAGCAAGTTAACCGCAGTGAGTTTTCGTATCCCCTTGAACCCGCCAGCTAACTTTTTTCAAATCTTCAATACTTCAAATCGCTTGATCTAACTTGTTGATCTGATTGAGTTTTTTATCGTCAGATCAACCCACAGACTTGAAGAATGCGGCCTTTACAAAGGGGCAATCCCAGCGTGAGACGGCTATTTGCTCAGCAGCTATTGACCTGAGCGAGTTCGAAACCACATATAAATCAACGAGTTACACAGCCCTCAACCCACCCAAAGCTCTGAACCAAGACGCGCAGGTCAAGAGCTTTTGCGAGAACCCAGTATCCATGCGGCGGTTGAGGGTGGGGGATTCGAACCGTATGGCTCTCGCAGTTAAAAAACAGATGACCTTTGGCGTTCGTGTTTTTTCCTAAACTGAAGTGCTGAGGTAAGCCCTAATTAATTGGCAGCTTCTTCTTCGATTTTGAGTGGGCAGGTGTTTACGCCCAATAATGTATAAGCACCGCAAAAGCGCAGCACACCCGTCGCCAACACAATGCCACCCACGATGAAACCCCATAGGCTCACTACATTTGTGACCGCCAAAGTAATCAGTACTAAGCCTGCGACGATTCGCAGAATACGGTCAATGCCGCCAACATTTGCTTTCATAAGTTTCTCCTAAGTTGTTGGTTATTTGAGCTTAAAGCCTAGAAGTTTTATTGAGATAAATCAATCTTCACCAAGAAGTATTAATCGACGAAAAATAGCGTACTTTGATAAATCTTATTTGAGTCAAATCAATTCGACAACAGCTCGCAATTGGCTTGGGCTGCCAAGCGCCAACAAATTAGTCTCCTTGCCATTGATTTGGTAAAGGGCGTCAAGAAAATTAGGACTCCCTTTTTGCTCAAGAATGTTTGGTATTGATCAATAGTAAAAAATCTTCACTTAATCTTGTTTAGAAAAAGACGAATGAAAAAAATACCCATACCAATCATAAAAACAATTCCAGCAAAGCTCATTAAGCCGTAGTCAGTCATCAACAGATCGTGCAATAGTTTCATATGTTTCTCCCTTTTGCAATTCGAAAATTTTGCACTTTTAAATGCTTTGCACTTTGATGCAAATCAACCTATTGGCATTACCCTAAACCTGTAGACACTTTGGAAGTGGACGCAATTGCAACGGGCCACTTTGTACATCTGTGCGAAATGACTTTGTTCTTAGGTACTACAGTTGAGCGTTGACCCACTGCACTAAATCAGCTGCTGATCGCGCACCAGACAAACGCGCCACCTCGCGTCCACCTTTGAAAATGGCCAGCGTTGGGATGCTGCGGATGTTGTGCTGCACGCCCGCGTTTGGGTTGGCTTCGGTGTCCACCTTTACCAGTCGGGCTTTGGGCTCCAGTTCTGCACATGCTTTTTCATACTCAGGTGCCATCATGCGGCAGGGGCCACACCACGGAGCCCAAAAATCCACCACCACCGGCACATCGCTTTTGGCAATTTGAGCGTTCAGACCTTCGGTGTTCAGCGCAGCAGGGTGTTGGTCAAACAAGGGCTGGTGACATTTTCCGCATGACAGCTCGGCGCTCCCATCGAATTTGTCTTTGGGTACCCGGTTGGTACTGTGGCAGTGAGGGCAAACAATATGTTGAGTCATTTAAAGTCCAATGAAGTAATAAATAAGTTATTGCTAATATATAAGGGGTGTGTAGTAGGCTTCAAGCCCACCTAATGTGAAAAATTTTGAAAGGTTCATATGAGTTTCATTGAACACTATTGGCCCATATTGGCCTTGGCTTTTTGGTTTAGCTACAAGTGGTGGTCCGCCAAGCAAGTGGTGCGCATGCTGCCCAATTTGCGCCAAAACGGAGCGGTATTTATTGATGTGCGCTCGGCGGCCGAATTTGCATCAGGCAACGCGCCCGGCAGTATCAACATCCCGCTGAATGAGCTGATTTCACGTTTGTCCGAACTGCCTAAAGACAGCGATGTTGTGGTGTTTTGTGCCAGCGGATCCCGCAGCGGAATGGCAAAAATGATGCTAAAAGCCAAAGGCTTTCACAAAGTGCACAACGCTGGCACATGGGGCAATGTATGTTGACCTGTGTCCGACGGTTCATGGTCATGGCCGTGCTGATATTGTTGTCGGCCTGTTTTGACGCTAAGCCCGTGCATGTGGTGCTCGACGGTGTGATGCGTTCGGGCAAAGAGCCTATGCTCATGCTCAACGATGAACTCGAACCAGTTGGTGAGCCAGCTTATGTACACAAAAAGCGCGACCTCTATGTCTGCGAAGGTATGGTGGCCCCGTGGTTTCAAAAAGTTTTGGTGGCTGAACTCAACTACTTGGCTGACCAAAACAAGTTGGCCCACATCCAATCGCCCACATGTTTGCTAATCATCGATAGAGACTTGGGCCCCAAGGAGGGGCGCTTCAGCGTGCATTTTTACGAAGACATGCAAGAGCTGCGTGAATGTGCCATCAACCACCGATGCAAGTTAGCCAGAAATGTGAGCTTGGTTTTGAAAAACCAGTTGGTCTACCGTTCATATTTCTTATCAGATTTCAAGCGCGAAAAATACTACCAACACTGCATCACACCTGAAGACATGTGGATGCCTAACACCACCTGCTACACAATCCCTTAAACAATTCAAGATACCCATGGACGCATTTCAAGACCACTACCCCGACAACGTGGCACATTGCTACGGTTGCGGCCACCTCAACGAGCACGGGCATCAAATCAAGACTGTGTGGGAGGGCGATGAAACCGTCACGCGCTTCAAGCCCGAGCCGTATCACACTTCAGTCCCCGGTTATGCGTATGGAGGCTTGATTGCATCGCTCATTGATTGCCATTGCACTGGCACTGCTTCAGCTGCGATGTATAAGCAAGAAGGCCGCAGCATGGATTCGTTACCCGCTTTTCGCTTCGTCACAGGTTCTTTGCATGTAG
>JBEGOM010000006.1:0-105579 GCA_041181985.1 Pseudomonadota bacterium
GTGAAAAACGGTGTACGTTCTATTTGCTGACCACGCGCGGTGATTTTCACTTGATCGGGGTGTTCCAAATCAAACGCCAAATGCGCAGCAGACGGGTAACGTTGGCTGGCTTCCGGTTCTAAACAGCGCAACACAATTTCTTGCAACCATTCGGGCACATCGTCGCACAGACTGCGCGGGGGCGCGGGGTCCATCCACAAACGTTGACGCATGCCACCACTGGTGGTGGGGTTGCCAAAGGGCAGTTCGCCGGTGGCGAGTTCATACAGCATCACACCCAAAGCAAAAATATCGCTGCGCGGGTCGCCGCGCACACCTACCACTTGTTCAGGTGCAATCCATGCAGGTGAGCCAACCGCTTTGCGCAACTCTTCGGCCAATAAGTCGGGGTAATGGGCGTGGCATGACAAACCAAAATCGAGCAACACTGCATGACCATCGGGGTGCATCAACACATTGGCAGGCTTGAGATCAAGGTGACAGGTGTTTTGTTGGTGCAAGCTGTGCGCCGCGCGCGCAATGGCAGCACCCATACGCGCGATGTCGTTTGCACTTGGGCGGGTGCGTGTTTGTTCGTGTTGGTCTAAAACATGTTGCAGCGTGTCGCCGCGCACATGTTCCATCACCAAATAAGGCAAGGTCACCAAATCGCCTGCTGCTACAAAGCGTGGCACATGACGGCCGTGTAGCACTTGCAATATTTGATGCTCAACCTCAAAGCCCACAATGTTTTCTGCGCCGTCCCCTGCGGTCATGCGGGGCACTTTCATCACCATCGCAAACGGTGCCGCACGCTGGTCGGCGTAGGTCACTTCATAAATGTGCGCCATGCCACCTGCGTGCAAACAGGTACCAATTTCAAATCCGTCGATGTGGGTGCCAGCCGCTAATTTTTTCAACGGCCTGTCTCCAAACGTTGCGCAAAGTATTCGGGCAAACCAGCGTCGCGAATGGCGCGTGCAGCCGCGCGGTGGTCATACGCCACGCGATGAAATGTGAGCTTGGCCGCAGTGCTGTCAAACACCGCATACATGGCGCGGGGGTTGCCGTCGCGGGGTTGCCCCACAGAACCAATGGTGGCAATCCATTGGCGGTGTTTCGGGGTTGGAATGGGCACACCTGCAGTGGGCTCAAACTTCATCAGCTGTCGACCTGTGCCTCGGTAATACAGCGATTGATGATGCACATGCCCACCAAACACAAAACGCACCGCAGGGTTTTGGCAGGCGGCGTCTAAGCTCAAAGCGGCCACGCGTTCGTCGTCCACATAGCGCCAACGTTCGGGTGCATCAGCACTCGCATGCACAAACACAATGCCATCGTCAGTTGCCGTGAGCGGCAATATCTCTAACCAAAAACGCTGCGCGGGTGACAGTTGTTCGTGTGTCCACTCGGCCGTTTGTCCACCCAGCGATTGACTCGCCAAGGGGGTGTTCAAGCTGTGGCTTTGAATCAGCTCTTCATGGTTGCCTCTGAGCACAATGCCGCCTTGCGATTGAATCTCTTGACAGCGTGTTACCACCTCTAAAGGGTTAGCACCGTAGCCGACCAAATCACCTAGCACCGCAATGCGATCAACACCTTGCGTGTGTGCATGCGCCAAACATGCGTCAAACGCATGTATGTTGCTGTGCACATCCGAAAGCAAGGCGTATTTCATGGCTATGGTGGTTGATCACTCAATAAGCGTAAACACCGCGACCGGTTTTGCGGCCCAACTGTCCTGCAGCGACCATTTCTTTGAGCAAGGGGCAAGGGCGGTATTTGCTGTCGCCAAATTCGTTCAAATACACCTCCATCACGGCCAAGCAAACATCGAGGCCAATCATGTCGGCCAAGGCCAAGGGGCCAATGGGTTGGTTGCAACCGAGCTTCATGCCAGCGTCGATGTCTTCAGGTGTGGCCAAGCCTTCGGCCAACACAAAAAATGCTTCATTGATCATGGGCACCAAAATGCGGTTGACCACAAAGCCAGGTGCATTTTTCACGGTGATGGGGCTCTTGCCCAAACGCTTGGCGAGGTCTTGCACAGCGTCGTGTGTGGCGTCGCTGGTTTGCAAACCGCGAATGATTTCAACCAAGGCCATCATGGGCACTGGGTTGAAAAAGTGCATGCCAATGAATCGATCTGCGCGTGTTGTCACGGCAGCGAGTTTGGTGATCGAGATAGACGAGGTGTTGGAAGCGATGATGACATCGGCGCCCAATGCGGCATCGACCTGTTTCAAAATTTTGACTTTGAGGTCGTAGTTTTCGGTGGCGGCTTCGATCACCAATTGCGCGGCTTTGAGGTCGTCATAGTTGGTGCTGCCTTTGATGCGCGACAACGCTGCAGCTTTGTCGGCTTCGGTGCATTTTTCTTTTTTGATCAGACGGTCCAAGCTGCTGGCCACGGTGGCGATGCCTTTGGCGACTGCGGCTTCTGAGATGTCGACCATCACAACATTGACGCCTGAGACGGCGCAGGCTTGTGCAATGCCGTTGCCCATGGTGCCGGCACCGATGATGCCTACGGTTTGAATGCTCATGCTTTGTCCTTTTATTACTAGTGTTTGATTGAAAGTTCTATGTTAGCTTTGTTGGGTTTCTGGGGGCTGACTTGGGTCAACTTGGCTTACTGTTTTTCGCACATAGGTTTTGTGCGCTGCGGCTCAAGCGCCATGGGGGCGGGCTGCTCCTCATGCTGTGCCAGAAATCGTTCGCAGCCCGCCCCCACGGCACTTGAGCCTTCGGAGGTGGGAGCTCGCTTTTTGTTTATGCCTTGAAACGCTTCTTGGTTAGGTGTAGCGCGATCTTCCAGGCTACTGTGGCGTACAGGGCTAACACGCCTAGGTGCAGGGCGGGTTGGGTGGGCCATTGGTCTAGGAAGAGGGGTCTGACCAAGGCGATGGCTTGGGTTAGGGGTAACCATTCGGCGATGTGGCGGACGAAGTCTGGCAGTTGTTCGCTGGGGAAGAACACGCCGCTTAGAAACATCATGGGGGTTAGGAAGAGCGTGAAGTAGTAGGTGAAGAAGTCGTAGCCTTTGGCCAAGGCATTGAAGATGAGGGCGATGCAGCTGAAGGTGATGCCTACGCACAGCAGGATGGGCCAGGCTGCAAGGAGTTTCCAGCTTTGGGTGATGCCTAGTGCAAACATCACACCCAAAATGGCGGTGATGGTGAACAAGGCTTTGAAGGCGGCCCAGAGCATTTCTGCCAACAGCACATCGCCTAAGCGCATGGGGGCGTTCAGAATACCGTCCCAAGTTTTTTGCACATGCATGCGTGAGAAGGCTGAGTAGAGCGCTTCAAAAGTGGCGGCGTTCATCGCGCTCATGCAAATCGAGCCGCTGGCTAAAAACAAAATGTAGGGCACTTTTTCGTTGCCCAAGGTCACTTCGCCTACCAAGGCACCTAGGCCATAGCCAAAGGCGACCAACCACATCAAAGGTTCGGCAATGTTGGCCACCAAACTGGGAATAGCCAACTTGCGCCACACCAACAGGTTGCGCAAAAACACGGGCCAAAAACGAAAGTAAGTGTGCATGGCGTTCAACCCTCTTCGCGGATTTGGCGTCCGGTCAATTTCAAAAACAAATCTTCTAAGTTCGCAGGCCGGTGCAGCGTACGCAAACCTGCGTGTGCGTTGAGGGCTTGCAACAATGGCGCTGCATCATGTGTGTAGAAAAACACAGTTTCGCCACTCGTTTCGGTGCGTTGTGCCAAAGCCTGCAAGGGGCTATTCGCCAAAGCCAGCGCGCCGTTGCCAAACACTTCCACCACATCGGGTTCGAGGTGTTGTGCAATCAAATCGCGCGGTGTGCCTTCGGCAATTTTTCTGCCATGGTCGAGCACCAACAACCGGTTGCACAAACGCTCGGCTTCGTCCATGAAATGTGTGGTTAGCAAAATCGATTTGCCTTGTTGCAAGAGCTGCTGCAAACGCTCCCACATCAAGTGACGCGCTTGTGGGTCGAGGCCTGTGGTGGGTTCGTCCAGCAGCAATAAATCGGGGTTGTTGATGAGCGCACGCGCCAAACTCAAGCGTCGCTTCATGCCGCCAGAGAGTTGGCCGGGTTTGGCATCTGCTTTGTGCGACAAGGCCGCAAATTCAAGCAAGTCTGGAATGCGCTTTTGAATGTCCGCTTTCTTCATGCCAAAGTAACGGCCAAACACCATCAGGTTTTCTGCGCAGGTGAAGTCGGGGTCGAGCGTGTCAAATTGGCTCACCACGCCTAAGCGCGCTTTGATGGCCAAATCATCTTCAGGCATCGACAAACCAAACGCTTGTATGGTGCCGCCGTCTGGGTTGGCCAGTCCCAAGCACATGCGCAAGGTGGTGGTTTTGCCCGCGCCGTTGGGGCCAATCACGCCCAAACATTCGCCGGGTGCAATTTGAAAAGACACATCGTTCACCACGGTCTGGTCGCCATAGCGTTTGACCAAGTGCTGACATTCAAAAAGTGGGGTTTGCATGCCAACATTTTGCCTGTGTTCGAGCACCTAAAATCTATCCATATTCAATCAAGGCCCCTGCATGTCTGACTCGCTTTTTGTTGCCAGCCAATACCTGATGCCCAAGATCGCCCTCACCGCTTTGGCAGGTCGCGTGGCGCGCGCCAAGGGCGGGCGATACACCCATGCGCTGATCCGCTGGTTTGTGGCACGCTACCAAGTGAACATGGACGAGGCGGCAGAACCCGACATCACGCAATACGCCTGCTTCAACGATTTTTTCACGCGTGCGTTAAAGCCCGGTGCACGTCCCTTGGCGCAAGCTGATTTTGTGTGTCCCGTTGACGGCGCCATCAGCCAATTGGGGCACATCGAAGGCGATCAAATTTTTCAGGCCAAAGGTCACCACTACAGCACACAAGCTTTGGTGGGCGGCGACGCCAACTTGGCGGCGCAATTTGCCGACGGTGAATTCGCCACCATTTATTTAAGCCCCAAGGATTACCACCGCATTCACATGCCAAGCGCCGGTCGTTTGCGCCGCATGATCTATGTGCCCGGCGATTTGTTTTCGGTCAACCCCGCCACCGCTCGCGGTGTGCCCGGTTTGTTTGCGCGCAACGAGCGCGTGGTGTGTGTGTTTGATATGCCAGCCGTTGCAGGTCAACCCACGCAACAGTTTGTGTTGGTGTTGGTGGGGGCGACCATTGTGGGCAGTATGGGCACCACATGGCACGGCGTGGTCAACCCACCGCGCTCAAGCGATGTGCGCGAGTGGACCTATGACGATGCCAACATCAACTTGCAGCAAGGCGACGAAATGGGCCGCTTCTTATTGGGCTCCACCGTGGTGATGTTGTGGCCTAAAAACACCATTTCGCTCAACCCACAATGGCAAGCGGCGCAGAGTGTGCGGTTGGGTGAGGCGATGGGTGCATTGTCGAGTTAAGCAAAACAGCAACGCAATGCACAAACCTGCATCAAACTTCTGTATCACTCACTGAAACGCCACCTCAGCAAAACTACGCAACTTCCTACTGTGCAATTGCGCAGGCCCTTGTTGGCGCAATAGTTCAATCGCACGCATGCCAATGCGCAGGTGTTGGTCCACGCGTTCGCGGTAAAAGTGGTTGGCCATACCGGGCAGTTTGATTTCACCGTGCAAAGGTTTGTCGCTCACACACAGCAAGGTGCCGTAGGGCACGCGAAAGCGAAAACCATTGGCGGCAATGGTGGCGCTTTCCATGTCGAGGGCCACGGCGCGGCTTTGGCTGAAGCGGCGTTGCGGGGTGTTATCGGGCAACAGTTCCCAGTTGCGGTTGTCGGTGCTGGCCACAGTGCCGGTGCGCAAAATGCGTTTGAGTTTTTCACCTTGGCACTGCGTCACATCTTTCACCGCTTGTTCTAAGGCCACTTGAATTTCTGCCAACGCAGGAATTGGAATCCACAGCGGCAACTCTTCATCGAGCACATGGTCTTCACGCACATAGCCGTGGGCCAACACATAGTCGCCCAATTGCTGTGTGTTGCGCAAGCCAGCGCAATGGCCGAGCATCAACCAAGCGTGTGGGCGTAAGACCGCAATGTGGTCGGTGATGTTTTTGGCATTCGCTGGCCCCACACCAATGTTGACCATGGTGATGCCCGTGTGGTCAGGGCGCACCAAGTGGTACGCCGGCATTTGTGGCAGGCGTGGCGGTGGTTTGCCAAACGCATCGTTGGTTTCACTGAGCGAACCCACGCGGCGCGTAACCACATTGCCGGGTTCAATGAAGGCAATGTATTCACTGTTGGGGTCTTGCATGGCTTCGTGCCCCAAGCGCACAAACTCGTCAATGTAAAACTGGTAGTTGGTGAACAACACATAGTTCTGAAAATGCTCAGGCGATGTGCCGCTGTAATGGCGCAAGCGTTGCAGCGAATAGTCCATGCGCGCAGCGGTGAAGAGCGACAATGGTTGTGGCTCGCCCGACTTAGGTACATGCGTGCCATTGGCAATGCCGTCGTCCATCGCAGTGAGGTCAGGCAAGTCAAACACCTCGCGCATGCGTTGGCGTCGGCTCGCGCTCATTTCGCCTTCTATGTGGTCGTTGTCGGCAAACGAAAAATGCACAGGAATGGGTTGATGACTCACACCCACTTCGAGTGATTCACCATGGTTCTCTAGTAGCAACCTGAATTGCTCACGGTAATAGTTGGCAAACAAATCAGGGCGCGTTAGCGTGGTTTCATAGCGACCCGGTTCAGCCACAAAACCATAGCTCAGGTGTTTGCTGTCGCTGTTTTTGTTCACACTCGCATGCTTGGTTTGAATACGCACAAAAGGGTAGAACGCGCGCACGCGTTGCTCAAACTCTTTGCCATTGACAAATTCGCGCATCGCTTGGCGCAAATGGTCTAGGCTGGTTTGGTAAAGCGCTTGCACTTGGGCCAGGGCGCTGTCGGGATCGGTGTGACGGGTGGGGGCGATGAAAGGGGGGCGGTGGCTCATGCCCCCATGTTAAACGCGGTGCGTGGTACTTTTATGACGCCAGCAAACGCTTGGCATTGAGGTATGTGGGCACTTCAATCCATTGGTTGCCCACCAACACACGGTCTTCGCCGCGTGCACGGGCGGCTTCAAATGTTTGCACCACTTGTTGAGCAAAGGCCAATTCTTCGGCGCTTGGCGTCAAGGCTTGCAACACCATCGCTACATGGTCGGTGCGCACCAACGATTTGCAGCGGTATCCCAAGCGTCTGGCATAACGGGCTTCACGCGCAGCGCCTTCGGCATCGCCAAAGGTGTAGGGTGCGTCAATCGGCTCAATGCGCGCAGCGCGGCATTGCAACAAGAAGTGTCGGCGTGCGTGGTCGAGCTCTATCGCATCTGCGCCACGTTCGGCACTCAAGTCGGTGGCCAAATCTTCAGCGCCCAGCAATGCAGCGCGAATGCGGGGGCTGCTGGCGGCCAACTCGCGCACATTCAACACGCCCAGCGCTGTTTCGCACACCGGCAATATTTCTATGCTGCCGGGAACTACATCACACTCTTTTTCAAGCTGTGTGATAGCTGCATCCAGCGCGCGCATGTCGTTGCCATGCTCCGCTTTAGGGTAAGCCACGATGTCGGGCCGTGCCAACATGACCGCTGTCAAATCGGTCATGCCTTCTCCTGCCAGCGAGTTGATGCGCACACAACTCAACGCACCGCTGGCTTGCCACATCGGGTACAGCGAGCCTGCCAATTCGCGTGCATGCGGACGCAATGCAGGTGGCGTGAAATCTTCTAAATCTTGAATCAACACCTGCGCACCACACGCCGCCATGTCTTGGTGCAAGGCGCTGTCCGCACCCGCCCCAAACAACCAAGTTCGACGGCTCGGCGGCGATTGGCGTAGTTGGGTGAGGTGCGCGATGTTCATTTACATGTTCCGACGGTACTGCCCACCCACCTCAAACAGCGCGTTGGTGATTTGTCCCAGCGAACATACACGCACCGCATCCATCAGCACTTCAAACACATTGGTGTTGTCAATCACTGCTTGTTGCAAGCGTTTGAGTTGCACCGCTGCCTCAGTTTTGTGACGGATGTGAAAGTCATTCAAGCGTTTGAGTTGGCTTTGCTTTTCGTCTTCGGTCGAACGCGCCAACTCTAATTTTTCCAACACTTGGTCACCATGCGGATTACGGAAAGTGTTCACGCCAATGATGGGCAACTCACCGGTGTGCTTGAGCATTTCGTAAGTCATCGACTCGTCTTGAATGCGGCCGCGCTGATACCCCGTTTCCATCGCACCCAATACGCCACCGCGCTCTGCAATGCGTTCGAACTCTGCCAACACCGCTTCTTCCACCAACTCGGTCAGTTCCTCGATGATGAACGCACCTTGGTTGGGGTTTTCGTTTTTCGCCAGACCCCACTCGCGGTTGATGATCAGTTGAATCGCCATCGCGCGACGCACCGAGTCTTCGGTGGGCGTGGTGATGGCTTCGTCAAATGCGTTGGTGTGCAAGCTGTTGCAGTTGTCGTAAATCGCAATCAAAGCTTGCAGTGTGGTGCGAATGTCGTTGAACTGAATTTCTTGCGCATGCAACGAACGGCCCGAGGTTTGAATGTGGTATTTCAGTTTTTGCGAACGCTCGTTGGCGCCGTATTTTTCTTTCATGGCCACCGCCCAAATGCGACGCGCCACACGGCCCATCACGGTGTACTCGGGGTCCATGCCGTTGCTGAAGAAGAACGACAGGTTGGGCGCAAAGTCATCGATGTGCATGCCACGTGCCAAATACGCTTCCACAAAAGTGAAACCATTCGACAAAGTGAATGCCAGTTGCGAAATTGGGTTGGCACCTGCTTCAGCAATGTGATAACCGCTGATCGACACGCTGTAGAAGTTGCGCACTTGGTTGTGCACAAAATATTCGGCAATGTCGCCCATCACTTTGAGCGAAAACTCAGTACTGAACAAACATGTGTTTTGTCCTTGGTCTTCTTTCAAGATGTCGGCTTGCACCGTGCCGCGCACGTTTTGCAAAACCCATTCTTTGATCTTCGCGGTTTCGGTGTCGGTCGGGTCGCGACCGTTGTCGGCTTTGAACTTGGCAATGTTTTGATCAATCGCGGTGTTCATGAACATCGCCAAAATCGACGGTGCAGGACCGTTGATGGTCATCGACACGCTGGTGGTCGGGTTGCACAAATCAAAGCCGTCGTACAACACCTTCATGTCGTCGAGTGTGGCCACGTTCACGCCCGAGTTGCCCACCTTGCCGTAAATGTCTGGTCGTGGGTCGGGGTCGTTGCCATACAAAGTGACCGAGTCAAACGCGGTCGACAAACGCTTGGCGTCCATGCCTTCGCTCACCAACTTGAAGCGGCGGTTGGTACGGAACGGGTCGCCTTCACCGGCAAACATACGGGTGGGGTCTTCGTTCTCACGCTTGAACGCAAAAGTGCCAGCGGTGTAAGGGTAGCTGCCGGGCACGTTGTCGAGCATCAGCCATTTCAAAACTTCACCGTGGTCTTCGTATTGCGGCAATGCCACTTTGCGAATTGTGGTGCCGCTGAGCGACTTCGTGGTGAGTGCGGTGCGAATTTCTTTGTCGCGAATCTTCACCACATACTCATCGCCCGCATAGGCTTTTTGCATGTCCGGCCATTGCGCCAACAATTTGCGCTCTGCATTGCCCAAACCTTCTTCGCGTTTGAAGGCCAAATCAATCGCTGCTTCAGAAGCTTTGGCGCGATCGGGTTTGTCTTCTTGCAACATGCGTGCTGCTTCACGCAGCTGTTGTATTTCGCGTGCCAACTTGGCTTGAGCGCGCGCGCGCTTTTTGTAGCCACGCACGGTGTCGCTGATCTCGGCCAAATAGCGTGTGCGTGCAGCTGGCACGATAGGCGTTTGGTTGGTGCTGTGGCGCACACTCACCAAGGGCAAGCGGCCTTCTTTGAACTTCAAGCCCAACTCGCTCAACCGGCCTTTCAACGCTTGGTACAACGCGGTCACGCCATCGTCGTTGAAGCGCGCGGCCATGGTGCCAAACACGGGCATTTGTTCGGTCGGTGTGTTCCATGCTTCTTTGTTGCGTTGCACTTGTTTGGCCACATCGCGCAAGGCATCGCTCGCGCCTTTGCGGTCAAATTTGTTGATCGCAATGAACTCGGCAAAGTCGAGCATGTCAATTTTTTCCAACTGACTGGCCGCACCAAACTCAGGAGTCATCACATACATCGGCACATCCACATGCGGCACGATAGCCGCATCGCCTTGGCCAATGCCCGAGGTTTCCACAATGATCAAATCAAACCCAGCGCACTTGGTGGCAGCCAACACATCGGGCAAAGCCGCGCTGATCTCGCTGCCAAAGTCGCGTGTGGCGAGTGAGCGCATGAAAACACGCGCACCGTTGTCTTTGTCATCGGCTTTGCGCCATGGGCCAATCGCATTCATGCGAATGCGGTCGCCCAACAGCGCACCACCGCTCTTGCGGCGTGAAGGATCGATCGAAATCACAGCAATGCGCAATGCGTCGCCTTGGTCCAAACGGATGCGGCGCACCAACTCGTCGGTCAACGACGACTTGCCTGCGCCCCCAGTGCCGGTAATACCAAGCACCGGAATTTTGTGGTTGAGAGCCTCTTTGCGAATCGCATCAACAATTTTCTTGTCGGCTTTTTCGTTTTCAAGCGCGGTGATCAGTTGCGCCAACTTGCGCCACGCCATTTCGCCGTGGCCTTGAATTTCTTTTACTGCAGCAGGCGCATGCGCTGACAAGTCTTTGTCGCAGCGCATGATCATCTCGCCAATCATGCCTTGCAGGCCCATTTTTTGGCCGTCTTCAGGGCTGTAAATGCGGGTCACGCCATAGGCTTGCAGCTCGCGAATTTCGGGTGGCACGATCACGCCACCGCCACCGCCAAACACCTGAATGTGTTCGCCACCACGCGCACGCAGCAAGTCGACCATGTATTTGAAATATTCCACATGCCCGCCTTGGTAAGAGCTGATGGCAATGCCTTGCACATCTTCTTGCAACGCGGCGGTCACCACTTCGTCTACCGAACGGTTGTGGCCCAAGTGAATCACTTCGGCGCCCATGCCCTGCAAGATGCGACGCATGATGTTGATGGCCGCATCGTGCCCGTCAAACAAACTGGCCGCGGTCACAAAGCGCACTTTTTGCGTGGGCTTGTAGTTGGCGAGGGCTTTGAATTCTGCGGACAAATCGGTCATGCAAGTCTCCAGAGGGACGAAAAAATATGATTGACGTTTACGTAAGCGTCAATCATAGCAAGTTGGCATGTTTTGTCGAGGGGATTTGCCCTTAATTCGCCCATAAAAAAGCCGCAACACCTGGAGTGTTGCGGCTGAAAGAGGCTGTTTGGGCCTTTGTGACCGCCGCGCGTGTCAGACCGATGTCAGACTGGGTGCGCGCGTGGTTCTTTGAACTACCTACAAATTATTTGCCACCATACAAGTAGTTAGGCAGCCACAAGGTCAGGCCGGGCCAGATGTACATCAGCACCATGCACACAATCACAATCAGCATGTAGGGCATCATGCCCGCAAAAATCTGATTGATCGTCACATGCGGTGGCGACACACCCTTCAGGTAGAAGGCCGACATGGCCACCGGTGGCGACAAGAACGCGGCTTGCAAGTTCACGAACACCAGCACGCCCCACAGCATGGGGTCAATCTGGAAGTGCGAGAGCAAGGGCAAGAAGATGGGCACAAAAATCACAATGATCTCGGTCCATTCCAGCGGCCAACCCAACACGAAAATAATCGCTTGTGAGAGCAGCAAGAACTGAATGGGCGACAGGTTCATCGCCATCACCCACTCTTCCACCAAACGCTGTCCACCCAAAATGGCAAACACCGCCGAGAAGAGCGCCGAGCCCACAAACAACCAGCACACCATCGAGGTGGTTTTGGCGGTCAAGAACACCGCTTCTTTGATGCGCTCAAATGTCAGCGAGCCCGAAGACCACGCCATCAAGAACGCACCAGCAGCACCCACCGCAGCTGACTCGGTGGCGGTGGTGATGCCCATCAAAATCACACCCAACACCACAAAGGTCAGCACGCCCAAAGGCATGACCGACTTCACCAGCATGTTCAAAATTTCGAACTGCTCGCCATCGAAGCCTTTGTAGTACCAAGCCAGCAACAAGACCAAGGCCGCAAACGTCACCCAAAAGCCGGTGTAAAAACTATCTGGCACGGGTTCTGTTTTGGGTGCATCAGAGGTGTCGCCATCGCCCAAGGCTTGCAGAGGTTCATCCACCGATGCAGCACCTGGTGGCAAAGACACACCGCCAGCGCCGGGAGGTTCTTGCACGCCTTGTTGCGCGCCGGGTGGCTCAGACACGCCACCTGCACCAGGAGGCTCTTGCACGCCCTGCGCTCCGGGTGGTTCTTGAACAACTTGGGCACCGGGTGGCTCTTGCACCCCTTGTGCGCCTGGGGGTTCAGACACGCCATTGCTGTTGTTGTCAGTGCTGCGCGAAGCCATTTGCTCAGCAGCAGGTTGCGACACAGATGTTGCAGGTGCTGCAGCAGCTTGTGCCGCCGCAATGTTGTCGGCTTGTGAATAAATCACCACATACCACCACACCGTGGCCATGGTGGCGAGCACCATGAACACCGGCACCAAGGCCATCATCAAACTGCGCATCAATAACCACCATGTCACGCGCAATTCAGTCACCTGAATTTGCAGTGCTTTGCCAGGGGCCACCAAGGCGCTCAAGAGCGCAGGCAGCATGCGTGGTGAGTAGCGTTGACCCAGTTGTTGCAACCAAGGCGAAACAGGTGCCTTCAGTTGGTCTTCTGGCAACTTGGGTGCAATCTTGGGGTCAATCAACACCCAACCAATCACATACACCAAATACAAAAACGCCAGGAAGAAACCGGGGAACATCGCGGCGGCATACAACTTCACCACCGACTGTCCAGCGACCGCCGCATAAACAATGATCATCACCGACGGTGGAATCAAAATGCCCAAGGTGCCGCCAGCGGTGATCACACCCGCTGCCAAACGCGTGTCATAGCCCGCGTTCAACATCGGGCGCATGGCAATCACACCCATCAACACCACCACCGCACCAACCAAACCACTGGCAATGCCCCAGAAGGTACAAATCACCAATGTGGCCACAGCCAGTGAGCCAGGCAAGCGGCGGAAAGCCAACTGCACGCTGTGGAACATTTTGTCCACCAGCGCACCGCGTTCCATCACATAGCCCATCAACACAAACAGTGGAATGGACAGCAGCGTGTCGTTGGTCATTGCACCGAATGTGCGTTGCACCATCAGGTTGAACACGCGGTTGTCAAGCCAAGGTTGGCTCGGGTCATAAAAAGCGGTGAAGCCAAACACCATGCCCAAACCCATCAAGGTAAAGGCGGTTGGAAAGCCCATCATGATCACCACCACGATGAGGGCCAACATCGTCAAGCCGAGTGCTGGATCGCTCATGGCGTACCTCCATGTCCGCGTTGGTGTGCTTCTTCATCAATGCTCTTGGCACGTGCAATCGCATCGCGCTTGGCTTCTTCATCGACAAACGTGCTGTTGGCCAATTGCTGTTCCACCACATCAATTTCGTCAGCGTCTTTCAAACGTGCGGGCCATTCGCCTGTTTTCAGGCACACCACGCAACGCACAATTTCTGCCACACCTTGCATCAACACAATCAAACCGGCCAATGGAATCACCGCTTTGAAAGGGTACAAAGGCAACGGGTCAGCGTTGAAGGTGTGTTCATTGATGGCCACCGAATCAGCCGCGTAAGTCCAACCCGCCCAAGTGAGTGCAATCACACCTGGAATGAAAAACAAGATGTACAACACCAAGTCGAGTGTGGCTTGTGTGCGCGGCTTGGCGCTGCCATAAAAGAAGTCGCCACGCACATGGCCGTCTTGGCTCAAGGTGTAGGCGCCGCACATCATGAACAGTGTGCCGTACATCATGTTGCTCGCATCAAAAATCCAAGCGGTTGGAGCATTCAACGCATAGCGTTTGAAAACTTCAACCACCACCATCAGCATCAATGCAACGATCAACCATGAGAAGGCCTTGCCTACCCAGGTGCTGATGTTGTCTGCTGCGTGAAGCAGTTTGAGTGTGTTCATATCGTTTTTATTTCATCTCACAAAGAAAAAACCCATTCGGTTTTCGCCGAATGGGTTGCTCGGCCTGTCGAAAAATTAAGCCTTCTTGGCGCCGCGACCGAAGTAACGGTTGTAGGCCATCTTGAAGTCAACCATGTAGTCGTTTTGCCACTGACCTGCGCGAGCTGCAAAGGCACGTTGTGACTCCATCACTTTGGCAAACTGTGGGTTCTCGGCAGACTTCTTGGCCACCACTTTGTCCCAGGCATCCAACTGTGCTTTCAAAATCGCATCAGGTGTTTTGTAGAACTTGATGCCTTGCTTCTTCATCTCTTCATAGTCTTTGGAGTTGCGTTCAATCGCTTTCCAAGACATTTCAGCTGAAGACGCTTGCACCGCGTGGTCAATGATCGATTTCAATTCGGTGGGCAACGCATTGAGCTTGCCTTTGTTGAACAAAATCTCAAACTGTTCACCGCTTTGGTGGAAGCTTTGCAACATGCAATTCTTCACCACATCGGGGAAGCCCAACACACGGTCAGAAGACGCGTTGTTGAACTCGGCCGCATCAATCAAACCACGGTCCAACGCTGGCACGATTTCGCCACCAGGCAGCGGGTTCACCGCAGCGCCCAGCTCGGTGAAGATGTCAACGGCCAAGCCCACGGTGCGGTACTTCAAGCCCTTCAAATCTTCCACTTTGGCAATGGGCTTTTTGAACCAGCCCAATGGCTGCGTGGGCATGGGGCCGTACACATACGACACCACATCGATGTTCAATGATTTGTAAATGTCTTCGAGCAACTGCTTGCCGCCGCCATAGTTGTGCCATGCCAACACCATGTTGGGGTCCATGCCAAATGCAGGGCCTGATCCCCACAGCGCCAGAGCTGTGCTCTTGCCATAGTGGTAAGCCAACACGCCGTGGCCGCCGTCGAGCGTGCCTTTGTTCACAGCGTCTAGCAATTGAAACGCTGGCACCACAGAGCCTGAAGGCAGCACTTCGATTTTCAAACGGCCGCTGGCCATGTCGTTCACTTTTTTGGAGAAGTCATTGGCGTATTCATGAAAAATGTCTTTGGCGGGCCAAGTGCTTTGAAAACGAAGTGACACGGTTTGTGCGCGTGACACCATGGGTGCGGACATCGCGCCTGCGGCAACGGCTGCACCCTTCAATAGGTTGCGGCGTGCGGTGGTTTTTTTGCTGTCTGTCATCGGGAAGTCTCCTAGGTTTTGTCAAAGACATTTGAGGGAGTCGTCATTTTTGTGATTTTTAGGACCGATGTAAGAGGGTTTTCACTTATATCGCGCTTTTAGCAGTATCTATTTGTCTCGTCGGAGACCAAGCCTCTCTATACTCCGCTCATTCGCCCAACCCAAATGTCTATGAGCAAACCAGACCAAGCCGGCCTGCACCAGCCCATCCCTGCCGATGGCTATGCCGGCGACATCTCGCCCCAGTTGGCTTTTCACTGGTTTGAAAACCAACAAGCTGTGTTGGTCGATGTGCGTTCTGACGCCGAGCGCGAATGGGTGGGCTTCGTGCCCGGTGCCACCGCCGTGGCTTGGAAACAGTGGCCCGGCATGGCCATGAACCCCGATTTCGACCAGGCCATCGTGGCGGCTGCCAACGCCTCAAATACAACCAACGCTGCCAAATTCAACCAAGAAGGCCAGGGTCAAGAGCCGAAAAAGCTGATGCTCCTCTGCCGCAGCGGTGTGCGCTCCATAGCCGCCGCCAAGCGCGCCACCGAGCTGGGCTTGGTGGCCTACAACATCCTTGAAGGCTTTGAGGGCGACGCCAACGACAGCGGCCACAGAGGCTTCAAAGGTGGCTGGCGCACCCGCGGCTTGCCTTGGCGGCAAAACTGAGCCAGCATGACCTTCCTAGCCCTAGATGTCGGCAACACCCGCTTGAAGTGGGCGCATTACGACGCCCCCCAGCCCGGCGCGAAATTGCTCGGCCATGGCGCGGTTTTTTTAGAAAACATCGACCGCTTGGCCGATGAAGACTGGCGCGATCTGCCTGAACCCACCCACATGCTCGGTTGCGTGGTGGCGGGTGAGGCCATCCGTCGACGCGTCGAAGAGCAACTCGAGTTGTGGGACTTCACGCCCCATTGGGCTGTGTCCTCGCCAGCAGAAGCGGGTTTGGTCAACGGTTACGACCATCCCACCCGCTTGGGGGCCGACCGCTGGGTCGCCATGATCGGCGCCCGCGCGCGCATGGTGCAGCAAACCAAAGCCGCAGGCTTGGCGCCCAAACCCATCATCGTCGTCATGGTGGGCACCGCCGTCACGGTTGAAGCCATTGATGCGGATGGCAAATTTTTAGGCGGCATCATCCTGCCCGGCCACGGCATCATGTTGCGCGCACTCGAATCGGGCACCGCCGGTTTGCGTGTGCCCACGGGTGATGTGTGTGAATTTCCCACCAACACCAGCGACGCCCTCACCAGCGGTGGCACCTTCGCCATAGCCGGCGCCGTCGAGCGCATGGTGCAGCACCTGCGCCAACACAGCGGCACCGAACCCGCCTGCTACATGACGGGTGGTGCCGGCTGGAAAATGGCGCCTAGTATGTCCGTGCAGTTTGAGTTGGTGGACACGCTAATTTTTGATGGGTTGTTAGAAATTGCGCAGAGGCGGTTGGCTGTGGTGCGGTGAAAGTCAACGGGCTTGCGATAACCAGTGGGATGCGACTGGAATGCTAGTGAGATCAGCGCAAAGCCCCCAAATTTGGCAATTTCACCCTCCACCCGCTAGACTGTCACTATGAAAGTTATTGACTCTCTCGTTACCCAATCTGCCAGCATTGCGGCTGTGCGTCGCGACATCCATGCGCATCCTGAGCTGTGTTTTGAAGAGCTGCGCACGTCCGAGCTTGTTGCCAAATTGCTCACCGACTGGGGCCTGGAAGTGCACCGCGGTTTGGGCAAAACAGGTGTCGTGGGTGTTTTGAAAAACGGCACCAGCAACAAAGCCATTGGTTTGCGCGCCGACATGGACGCCTTGCCCATGCAAGAGTTCAACCAGTTCGAACACGCCAGCCAACATGCGGGCAAGATGCACGCATGCGGTCACGACGGCCATGTGGCCATGTTGCTCGCCGCAGCACAACATCTGTCAAAAAACAAAAACTTCAACGGCACTGTGTATTTCATTTTCCAACCGGCAGAAGAGGGCGGCGGTGGTGCGCGCGAAATGATTCAAGACGGATTGTTTGAGAAATTTCCCATGCAAGCCGTCTACGGTATGCACAACTGGCCCGGCCTTGAAGTGGGTAAGTTTGCGCTCAGCGCCGGCCCCGTCATGGCCTCGAGCAACGAGTTCAAAATCACCATCCACGGCAAAGGCAGCCACGCCGCTTTGCCGCACAACGGTATCGACCCTGTGCCTGTCGCTTGCCAAATGGTGCAAGCCTTTCAAACCATCATCAGCCGCAACAAAAAACCGGTCGATGCAGGCGTCATCTCGGTCACCATGATCCACACCGGTGAAGCCACCAATGTCGTGCCCGACCACTGCGAAATGCAAGGCACCGTGCGCACCTTCACCACCGAGGTGCTCGACATGATCGAGCAACGCATGCGCGAAGTCGCCAACCACACCTGCGCTGCTTTTGGGGCTACTTGCACTTTCGAGTTTGAACGCAACTACCCACCCACCATCAACCACGCGGCTGAAACGCAGTTTGCCAAAGAGGTGATGCACAGCATCGTGGGCGAAAACAATGTGGTGGTGCAAGAGCCCACCATGGGCGCCGAAGACTTTTCGTACATGTTGCAAGCCAAACCCGGCGTGTACTGCTTCATCGGCAACGGCGACGGCGTGCATCGAGAAATCGGTCACGGCGAAGGCCCCTGCACCCTGCACAACCCCAACTACGACTTCAACGACGAACTCATCCCCTTGGGCGGTACTTATTGGGTCAAGCTGGTTGAGGCCGCATTAACTTAATTGGGGTCAGATCCCAATTAAGTTCAACTCAGGTCAACTTCGATTCAAACCAATCTGCAAGTACGGCCTCAGGCATATCTCCATTTGCCAAGGCCATAAACACGGCGTAGAGATCTTCTTGCGATGCCGTAAGCGTCTTCTTGTTGAGCCTCAAAAAAAGCAAACTCAACACCAAAGCCGTACGTTTGTTGCCATCAATAAAGGGGTGATTTCGAGCCATGCCGTAGGCATAAGCAGCTGCGAGTTGCGCCAAGCTTGCTTGGCCATTTGAATATTTGTAAATGTTTTGTGGGCGCAAAAGCGCAGATTCAAGTAATCCGGCGTCTCGAACACCCTGGCCTCCGCCATGCTCTGCAAGTTGCCGTTTATGGACTGCTTGTGCAATCTCGGGCAACAACCAAATGGGGGCAGGCATTATTCAGCGAGCTTTTTCAGCACATCTTTGTTTTCACGCATGATGGTTTCGGCTAGCTCCATTTGATGCGCAAATGCTGGGTCGTATGCTGTCAGTTCAATACCGCTTGGCGTTTCCACAACATAAAGACTGTCTCCTTTTTCAACCCGAAGACGTGCCAGCAGTTCCTTTGGTAAAACAATGCCAGCAGAATTTCCAATAGCGGTTACTTTCAGTGCGTGTCCCATGAAATTCTCCATTTTATCGCTTGATTATTACAATTGTAATAACGCCAAAACTTTTGTCAATTGGTTAATTGATAGGTCTTTGAACTCAATCAAGTGAGATCAGACTGGCTATCTCCCTAAAATAAATGACATGAACCTACGCAAACACAAAGTCGCCGCCATTTTTGCTGCGCTCGTTGCTCAAAACGCCTTCGCCGTTGACAGCACCACCCGCAGCGCGAACCTCATCACAGGCGGGTTGCCTGTGGTTGCCGCAGGTTTGAGCTATCTCAGCAACGACACCGAGGGTGTGGTGCAACTCATCAAATCAGAAGCCGCAACGGTGCTGCTCACTGAAGGGCTCAAAAACGCCTCGCACCAAACACGGCCTGATGGCTCAGACAACAAGAGCTTTCCATCACGGCATGCCGCCGTTGCCTTCTCAGCCGCGCAGTACATGCAAATGAAGGGTGGTTGGGAATACGGTTTGCCAGCCTATGCCGCCGCCGCTTATGTGGCCAATGCACGGGTAGAGTCCAACCGCCACCGCTGGCGCGATGTGGCCGCAGGTGCCGCTACCGGCGCCGCCACAACTTATTACTTCACCGACGACAAGCGGGATAGCCGATTTGGTGTCATCTGGTCTGGACGCACGGCTGCAGTTCAGTACCAGCAGGCTTTGCGCTGATCAATAAGCTGCCAACAGCGCATTCAAATGCGCACGGTGCTCACCCGCCGTGAAGGGTGACAGCAGCCCCAACACATGCTTGGCCCCTTTGAGTAACGACTGCTGCGCGCTTTGCGGCTCAAGCGCGTGGCGTGGGTCGCGCACATATTCGTAGCTCAACCACCAAGTCAACATCACCACCATGTGTGTGGCGCTCATCTCGCGTTGCGAAGCATCCATTTGCAAAATTTTGCTGTGGCTCAAGCCATCTAGCAGCGCGCGAAACGCCGTGGTTTTGTGCAGCAGTGCGTCTTTCACATGCGTTTCGAGCCGACGGTTTTTGCTGAGCAAATCGTTCAAGTCGCGGTACAAAAACCGGTACTGCCACACCAATTCAAACAATGTGTGCATGAAAAACCAAGCGTCTTCTACATCGCGCACACCGGGTGCCGCTTCTAGCAGTTCGTGCAAAGCTGTTTCATAGCGTGCGAACAGCGCATTCACCAACTCGTCTTTGGCAGGGTAGTGGTAATACAAATTGCCCGGGCTGATGTTCAACTCAGCCGAAATCAGCGTGGTCGACACATTCGGCTCACCAAAGCGGTTGAAGAGGTCCAACGTGACCTCCAAAATCCGCTCAGCCGTGCGTCGAGGAGCCTTCTTTGCCATATTCAATTAATTGGGGTCAGAACCCAATTAAATCACTCACTTTATTTTTTAGCAGAAGTTTTCTTGGCGGGCGATTTTTTGGCTGCAACCTTCTTGGCCGCGACTTTCTTTGTCGGAGTAGAGGCGGGCTTTACAGTCTTTCCCAACTGCGCCTCCAGCGCCGCAATGCGCTCATGCAAAGCCGCCATGTCATGCGCGTTGGGTATGCCCAATCGCGCTAGCGCTTTTGACACGCGGTCTTCAAAAATATGCTCTAGCTTGTCCCACTGGCCTGTGGCGCGTTCGTTGAACTGATGCGCCGCTTGGCTGACCTTTTGGCTGGCTTCGGCCATTTTTTCTTCAGCGGTGCTTTGCACCTTGCGCTGCATCGTGATGCCATCGGTCACCAATTTTTCAAACGCCTTGGTGCCGTCTTCTTGCGCTTTGGCAAAAGCGCCCAAGCCTGCCAACCAAATTTGCTGGGCTTGCTCCTTCACTTTGTCGGTGGCGGCAGGATCGAAAAATGGGTTTTTGGTGGGCATGGTTGCAGTCCTTCAAACAGATACAGCAACTGTAGCGCTTGCCATGAAAAAAGCCAAGTCGGGCAAGTGCCCCAACTTGGCTTTCAATCCATACAAATTACAAACAACCGCTTGCGCCAGTGCTTCTTTCTGTGAAGGGAGATACCAAGTTTTTAGTTATTTTGGTATCTGCTGCAAAGGTCAGGTCGAGCACCATTTGCGCCAATTCATTGGCAGTGGGTGCAAAGTTTGTCAATGTGTTGGCATTCGCAAAAACGCTATTGAATGCGAGCAAATCTTGTTGCGGCAAAGATTTACAGGCATTCAAAAATATAGAATTGCCTGCACCCACTGCTGCATTGGCAGTTGTGATCGCTGCATAGTCAGTAGATGCTTGAAAATTGGTAACTGCCTGTGAGGTGCTGGTTAAAGAGCCAGCTGACACCAACGCTTTGATCGATGCAGCGCGGTTGAAAAGCGATTTGGCAAGATCAAGCGATGATCGGGCAGGCACTTCTGTGCTGACTGCTTTAGACAACTCAGACAAGAACAAACCGTAATAGCCGCCAGCTTCGCTCAGGTTGATGCCTGTTGCCTTGTTGCTTGCAGACAATAACGCAGGGGCCAACAGCGGGTTGAGCGTGATCTTGCCGCGTTCGCTGCTTTGCGTTGCAAAACCAGTCATATAACGCACACGCGCCATGGCTTCGTACATCACATCGGCGGCAGCCTTGCCAGAAGGCACATTCACTTTTAAATCACTGAGGCTGTTAACTGCCAAGCCGGCTGCCATGTGTGTTAGCGGTGTTACAGCAATAGACGAGCCAGGCGTGACAGCAGCTGATGCAGGAACCAACGCAAGCAACACATCATTGCTGGTGAAGTTCGAGCTGGTTCCGCTGCTACCTAAACCTTCTTCAAAGTACTTGGCTGAGGCACTGCCAGACACTTTCAAAATAAACGAAGTGGCGTGTGAGCCCAGCGTGATTTTGGCGATACCCGTGTCATCTGTGGTGCCGCCGTCACCAATGGCAAGCCCGGTGACTGGGTCATAAGCTTCAACACGCACGCCAGCAGTGAAGGCACCTAAAGCAGGTACCACTGAAATACCAGAGCTGGTGATGGCGCTGCTCGCCGTATTGAGTTTGGCGGTGAAGCTGGTATCCACAGTTGAGCCAGCTGCCACATTGTTTTGCGTCACTGATGACAACTTGGTTGAAAAACCAGAAATCAAATTGGCTGTCGATATGGCAGTTTTGACATTTGAAACTTGACCTTGGTAACTCTGGTGCAGCACCGTGCTCAGCTTGTTCGATTGTGAAATCAAAGTGGTGCCCGATGGTGTTGACTGCGCTAATGCTGTCAGCAACAAACCCAGGTTGAGGCTCGCTCCTGTGCCACTTAGTTTGTCACCAGCTTTGTACCCCAGTCCAAAAACAACCGGCTTGCTGAACATCAAGTCCTTATTGCTGGCATCAGTGCCTGCAACACCAAAAATATCAAGCACAGTCGAAACAGCTGCATTGAGCGATGTATCGCTGATCGCAGTTGTCGGCGGGGTGTAAGCGGTCCCACTGAAGTTGGTTGATGTGACACCCACCTTGGCTGCGGCCATGCTTGTCAAAGCAGAAACGCCCACAGCACGCTCTGAAGTTGAGTCTGTGCTTGGTAAAACTGCCAACAGAGTGTCAGTGGCGCCAAACGCAACGGGTTGAAATGTCCGTTCATCCAAATAGGTACACGCAGCACATCCGTTCACGCGTATAACCGCAATGCCTTTGAAGGTTGTGGGTACAGTGATGCTTGCCGTGCCCAGTCCGTTGACAATAGAAGTCGTTCCCGAGCCAAGCAGTGTGCCTGTTTGGGCATCAAATACCGAAACCGCGACACCCTCACTCACGCCACCCAGTGCTGGCGTGACGCTGATGGTCGAAGATGTGGCCTGTGAGCCAGCCCCGCCACCACCGCCACCACAAGCTAAAAGTGTTGTGGTCAAACATGCCATGACCAGGCGCTTGTATGCATTCATAAAATTAAACAGTTCAAAGTTCGAGGAGTGAGGTGTTGTGTAGGGGGCGCTGGTGAAATTTAAGCACCCAAAGTCGCAACATCTTGAGTGAATGTTTGACCAAACAAGGCAGAGTAGTCTGTCATGTCGTCGGTCACAACTGCTTTGGTCCAGTCGATGGAGGCATATGCAGTTGCACCGGTTCCTTGAACAGTCAAGGTATGAACCACCCAACTCTTGTCACTCACATCACCCACACTAGAGGCGTACTCCACGGCAAGTAATATGTTGCCGTTATCTTGGGTTTGAGCGCCAACTACTTTGCTGGTGCTGAAGCCGTCAGGCAAGGTCTCGCTCGATTCAAAGCTGATGGCACCATCGGCACCGTCGGTCACCTGAATCAGAGTGCCACTGTTGCGCACATACACAGCACCAGTTGCATCCAACGCGACATCCGAGTCGCCATTGAGGGGTGTTAGTGAAGCTTGGTCAACCCCTAATGCTGATCCAACATTGGGGGTCAAGTCTTGGTTGAACACGGTTTCCCAGCGTGCAATCGACTTTGTCTCCACTGGTTTTGCATTCAGCAAGCCTGTTGCATCGGTGGTGTAAATTTTCCAGTTGATGCTAGGTTCTTGGTCTTTCAAGGTGGTTGTTTCACGCACCGCAATTTTGTATGTTCTGATGGTGGTATCGCCAGAAGTAGTGTCAACCTTTTCGGCAGTTACCACTTCGGCCAAAAAGCTAGATGCACCAGAGTCCCAAGTCTCAGACTTGTTCAAAATCACACCCAAACCAAAGCTGTCCACCACGGCAATTTTGGTGCCATTGTTGTTGATGTAAAGCTGATTCTGCGCAGTGAGTGCAGCTTTCACCAAGCCATCATCGTTTGCCACATTGGTTGTTTCGGCGGGGCGTCCAACAGTTCCGTCACTGTTAATGTCTTGGTTAATCAGCGCTTCTACATCGCGTACATCTTTCAAGAAAACTGTTTTAGAGCGGTTGATCGCTGCCTCGTCTGTTGAAGCATTGCGTGCCCCAACGTTGTAAACCTCCCACTTCACGGTTTGGTTGGAGGAAGTTTTCTTGACCGCCAAACGGTAAGTGTTGTCGCTTAGTTTGTTGATGGCATAGGTTTCAGACTTCAAACTGCCAGTGTCAAAGTCAAACGATGGCGAACCACCTTGCGCGTCCACCAAGTAGGTGATGCCATTGTTATCAGTATCGCCGGTGTCTTGAATGTAGAGCACGCCTGCTTCGTCCTTCAGAAGCTTGACAGTGCCAGTGTCGGTCGCGATGGCAGTAGGCGTGGCATTTGTCACACCATCTAAATCTTGACCAAAAATGCTTTCAAAGCGGCCGGGACTGCGCGCTGTTGCCACCTTGCTCCAATCCAGCACGCCGTCTTTGCTGACGGTGTGAATTTGCCAGCTCACATCGCTCGTTGAGCCAAAAGTGTTGGTGACTTTCACCGCAATTCGAAATTGATAGTCATTGCCCACTGTTTGTTTGGCCACGCCCATCACCTCAGCGGTGCTCGAGCCGCTGCCCCATTGGCGTGTGTAAGCAAGCTCAGGTGTTGAGCCAAAGGTATCGATCAGCGTGATGGCTGTGCTGTCATCCATGATGTAGAAGGCTTTGTCATTGCTGTCTTGTGCCAACTTCACCTTATCGTCTGCCCCGGTCATCCGCTCCTCTGTAAAGGTGGTCAGTGCCGCAGTGGAAATCCCAACAGTGCCATCGTTGTTCAAGTCTTCTTTCACCAAATTTTCGACCTGGCGAATTTTCTTGGTCCACAGAGCGCCCCCTGCCGTGCCACCCCAGTTCACGCTGCCTTGTGCGTCTAAGTTGAGCACCTGCCAGTTTTCGTCTTTGTTGCCATTCCAGTCGTTGGTTTGCTTCAGAGCCAGTTTGTAGCCTGTGATGTTGCTGTTCCCGTCAAGCGTGGCTTCAACGGCCATGGCTTCCATTTTGTTAGAGCCGCCGCCCCAGCTGTTGTCGTATTCCAACCACGAAGCGTTACCCACTGCCTTTGCAACAGCGGCTGCACCTGCGCCATCCACGATGAACAAAGCATTGTCTTTGTCACGCGCCAAACGCACACCGCGTGTGTCGGTGGTGGCCATCTTGAGAGTGGCAACATCAATGCCAATCTTGCCGTCGTTGTTCAAGTCTTGGTTAAACAAAGTTTCATAAGCCACCATCGACTTCACGCCATACACCGAGTTGTCTACCCATTTGTTTTCGGTGTTGCTCCATGCGCCATAAGTGATTTTGGCGTCGGTGTCTAGGTGAAGCACATCCCAGGTGATGTTGTCTGTGCCGTTCCAGTTGTTGGTTTGTTTCATCGCCAACTTGTAGGCTGTGATGTTGCCGTTGCCATCTTTCACAGCTTCAACCGCAATCGCTTCGCGCTTGTTCGAGCCCGACCCCCAGTTGTTGTCATACTCGAGCCATGAAGAATTGCCAACCGCTTTGGCTGAATTGCCATTGACGATGTACAAAGCTTTTTCAGCATCGCGTGCCAAATACAAACCTGTTGTGTCGGTGCTGACTTTGACCAAGCTGGCCGTATCAATACCAATGCGACCGTCCCCATTCAAGTCTTGGTTGAAGATGTCTTCAAATGCAGAAATCGACTTGGTTTGTGATGAGCCACCTGCCATGGCAGCACCCGACGCGTTTTCAAGCTTGGCGTCGGCCGTGAGCGTCACCACATCCCAGTTGATGGTGGTTTTTCCGTCGTACACATCTGTTTGCTTCAGCGCCAGTTTGTAGCCGGTGATCGTTCCAGAGCTATTGCGCACAGCTTCTGCTGCAATGGCTTCTTTTTTGTTCGAGCCGTTACCCCATGAGTTGCTGTATTCCAGCCAAGAGGCCGAAATAGCTTTGGCATTGTTGCCATCCAACAAATACAAAGAGTTTTCTTTGTCACGAGCCAGCAAAATGCCATTGGTGTCGGTGCTGGCTTTGGTGAGCGAGGCCACATCCACCCCGGTGCGACCGTCTTCGTTCAAGTCATCGCCAAAAAAATCTTCGAAAGGCGCGATCGATTTTTGGCCGCGCAGCGAATCGTCTTTCCACATCTGTGTGGCCGAGTCGTAATAGCCGTAGGTCACCTTTGCATCAGCATCTAGCTTCAAAATATCCCAAGAAACGGTGGTGTTGCCATCGTTGATGTTGGTTTGTTTCAAAGCTAGTTTGTAGCCGGTGATGGTGTTATTGCTGTCACGAATGGCTTCTACGGCAACTGCTTTTGTCTCGTTGGAGTTGGTGACATTGTTGCCATTCGTCCAGCTGTTGGCATATTCCAACCAAGAGGCATTCCCCACGGCTTTGACATTATTGCCGTTCACAATGTAGAGCGACTTGTCTGCATCACGCCCCAATTTCACGCCAGATTTGTCAAGCGTAGACATGGCCAACGATGCTGCGTCAATGCCAGCCTTGCCGTCGCCGTTCAAGTCTTCGCCAAAGAAGGCTTCGTAAGGTGAAATAGAGGGCGCATTTCTGACGGCGTCGTCTTTCCACATGCGCGTGGCACTGTCGTAGTAGCCATTGAGCAGTTTGCCATCTTCATCCAAAAGCAAAATGTCCCAAGTGATTTTTGGGGCGGCCTCAGTGCCGCCACCTGCTAGCGCAGAGCCAGCCGACGCGCCCATGTTGTAGTTGTTGTACTCTGTGCGTTTGAGTGCAATTTTGTAGCCTGTGATGTCGTTGGTGTTGTCTCTAATGGCTTCAACAGCAACGGCCTCGCTTTTGCTGCCCCAGCCAGTGGGGCTACTGTTGTTGTATTCAATGGCGTAAGTGCTGGTGATGGCTTTTAAAGTGCGCGTGTTGCCAGTGCCTTCTGCGATGAAAAGAGACTTGTCGTTGATATCTCTCTCAAGGCGCACGCCAAGTGTGTCTGTGGCAATGCCTCGAATATTGTTTTTGTTCAAACCAGTAGTACCGTCGCCATTCAAGTCTTGGCCAAACTTGCTTTCGTAGTCACCAATGGAGGCGCCGCGCACAACATCGTTGCTTCCGTAATTTGAAATGATCAAATCGTTGTCACCGATGTTGCTGCTGAGGGTGGCTCCAGTGGTGGCTGCGGGTGGTGTGTAGCTGCTACTACCACTGCCAGTAGACGTTGAACTGTTTGAGTTGGCTAGCAAATAAGCAGCTTTGGTTCTGATGGTGTACACATCCCAATCGATGGTGGGTGTGCTGCTGGACATCGTCTTGGTGTTTTTGACCGCCAGCAAGTATGTGCCAGCGGGCTGACCTGTTTTGGTCGCAGCAATTACCTCGGATTTCGAGCTGTCGTTGCTCGTTTCAATGGTGAAACTTCCCATCGAAGACTTGATGATTTTGAAGGGTGTGTTTTGAGCTGTACCGTCCTTGATGAACACATCGCCGTCAATGTTTCGCCCAGCAACTACGCCATCATTGTTGTTATCCGTCGTAATGGTGGTTGGGCGAGGTATGCTGAGGGTTTCACCATCACCATTCAAGTCTTGGCCAAAAAACTCTTCAAACTGGCTTACTTTTTCAGAACGGTTTGAGTTGTAGCTGTAATCTTGTTCACCGCTTGTGTTGAATTTCTTAATTTCCCATTGCGGTTTGCTGTTCGCGCCATTCAAGTACTTGACCGCCACATAGTAGCCAGCAGGACTCTGTCCATTTGGCATGTATGTCGTGAACTCAGAAGGGGGCGCCGTGTTGCTGTAAACAACGGCCACTGGTTTGTTGGAGTAGCCAGAACCGTTGTCGTATTCCAATACATCTGTTCTTAAAAAGGTGCCGCCAGAGTCTTTGGCGATCAGCGGGTCATACCAAATATTGCCTACCTTCACTGAAGTTGCACTGTGTTGGCTGTCCGTGCCGTTGGTTTTCTCTAAGAAATAAAAATACCCTTGCGAATCTTTGGCCAACACATGGTCACCGCTGTCCGCTATGGTGGTGTTGTTCACTGTTTGGCTTGCTATGGTTAAGCCTGTTGGTCCAATGCCATTCACCCCATCTAAGTCAATGCCAACCAAGTTTTCCATGAAGCCAGGTTGCGACAAACCGCTCACAGAAGTTGCATAAAGGGTGTTGGGGTCGTAATAGTTGTTGGTGTTGACCTTGGCAGAAAAGAGGTCCCATGTAACGGCATTGTTGCCATCGGTGTGCTTGTAAACCACATTGAAAACGGTGGTTGAACTGTTACCAGAGCCGTAGACAGTTTTGCCCACACCCACAATTTCGTTTGTGTTGCTGGGGTAAGGTATGTTTTGAATTTTGTAAGTGGTTGAGCCATCTTTGATGCTCATCCAACTGTTACCCCCCGATGCATTGCTGGGGGCCACATAGTGCTGAGATTGCGTGTTGTCAGAAGTCAGGGTGGTCGTAACGAAGGCTGCCATGATGATTCACTTCCAAAAAACAACCAAAGGGAAATTCCCTCGGTTTGATAAGTGAATCCTACATTTGTCTAGGGCAAAAATCAACAAAAACGATAAATTTATTAATTTCTGAACCGGTAACCCCAGTGTACTATTTATGGTTACTTAACGGCTTTCAGCTGCGCAGCAAGCGCCTGAAAACTGCCCTCGTCCACCATAGACACCAGAGCATGCAGCCTTACCCAAGCGGTCAGGCTTTGCGCTCTGGCTTCTGCCAGGTCGACTGATACTTGCACCACGCGCTGTTCAGCCGCCAAGATGTCTAAGGTGGTTCGCACCCCAGCTTGAAAGCTTTTTTGGTTCGCCAGCACCACAAGTTGTGCCGATGCACTGGCTTTCTCCAGCGCTGCCACTCGAGCCAGCCCCTCGCGCAGCACAAAGTAGGCTTTGCGCACTTCGTTTTGGGCCATCAACTCAGCACGCTCTAGCATTTCCTGACCTTCGTGCAGGTTGGCTTGGGCCTGCCGTTGCCTTGAGCTGAACCAGCCCCCTTGGTACAGCGGCAGGCTCAATTGCACCCCAACCGCGCGGTTTTCGGTGCGCGAGTTCACGAAGTAAGCGTTTTCGCCAGAGTTTCGACTGATTTGGGCCATGCCATCTAGCATGGGTAAGTCTTCGGTCTCAACCGACTTTAAGGCTGCTTGCAACGCATCGCGTTGTGCCACCCGGTACCGCACCTCATTGTTGTTGGCCAACGCGCGGGCCAGCCAAGGGGATAGATCACCGGGGTCGAATTTGGCTGGCTGAAACAAGTTGCGATCAAACGCAAAGTATTCGGCCATAGGCTTGCCCGTCAGCAACTCAAGCTCCGAGCGTGAGGCGAGTATGTTTTGTTTGGCTTGCAGGGCTTGCGCCTCTAAAACATCGAGTTGCGCCTGAATTTCGTCAATGTCAGTGCGTATGCCCACGCCAGCTGCAAACGATTTTTTGGCAGACAACAAACGCGACTCGGTTGATTTGATTTGGCTCTGCACCAAGTCTTCGCGCTCGCGGTTGAGCAACACATTCATATAGGCTTCGGTCAAGCGCACCGCCAAGTTTTGCATCTCACCTCGCAAGTTGGCATCGGCACTTGCCACCGATGCCTGCGCTTGGTCTTTCAGCGCCAATAAACGTGGGTTGTAAAGGGGCTGACGCAAACTCAAAGTGTCGCTTTGGCTGGGGTAGTTTTGTGTTGGGTATTGCGTTGCACCATCCTTGCGGTCTTGCGACACCGACATGCGCGAGCTCGACAAACCAATGGTGGGGTACAAGCGCGACTGCGCCTGCGGCAAAGCTTCCGCGCCTGCAGTTTGTTGCGCCTGTGCCGCACGCCATTGCCGATCGTTTTCAAGCGCCAATTTGTAGGCTTGCAACACATCCATGGCAAAACTCGCTGGCGCAATGCAGGTCAAGACCAAACCGCACAGCGCGCCACCAATCAGCCGCTGGGCAAGTCGCAAGGGGGGCTGTTGTGTAAAGAGTCGCCGGCGCATACGCTCAGTGTTCTTTCATCGACGCTGCAATGCGCTTGGTCAGTGGATGCAACATGTATTGCAGCAATGTGCGTTCACCTGTTTTCAAAATCACTTCAGCTTGCATGCCAGGTTGCAAAGTGCGGCCTCCCAGCTTTTGCAAACCTGCGGGCGTGATCGACACCCTTGCCAAGTAGTAAGGCGGTTGGTTGGGTTCTGTCAGCACATCTTGCGAAATCGACATCAACTGACCGGGCACCACCAGTTGCGGTGTGTTGGCAAAGCCAGTAAATCGCACATCGGCAGCATCTCCAGGTTTGATGCGGTCAATGAAGTGCGGTGCAATGCGCGTTTCAACCAACAGCGGTTCGGCCTCTGGCACGATGTCCATGATTTTTTGCGCGGGCTGAATCACCGCGCCTACAGACTGCACACTCAGGCCCACCACTTGGCCAGAAGCCGTTGCACGAATGCCAAGCCGTGACAAATCTTGCTCGGCAGATGCCAAGCGTTCTTGGGCTGCAGCCAATTGGTGTTGCAATTCCAAAATGCTTTGTTGGGTGCGTTGTCGGTTGGCCTGTATGTCACTCAAGTTGGTGCGAATGTCGGCTTGTGTGCGCTCGAGTTGCAACAGTTGCACAGTGGGGGCAAAACCTTCCTTCACCAAATCGCGTACGCCGCTGACTTCGCGATCTATCAAGCCAATTTGGTCTTGTCGGTTTTTTTCGGCGCGCTTCAAACCCTCCAACATCGCGGTTTGAGCAATCACATTTTCTTGCAGGCCAGACAAGTTTTGCTTGGCTGCTTCATACAAGGCGCGCGATGTAGATTCGTCCAACCGCAACACCATCTCACCCTCTTTCACAAACTGGCCTTCACGCACCAGCACCTCTTTCACAATGCCGCCTTGCAAATGTTGCACCGCTTTGCGTTTGGTGTCGATAGCCACCATGCCTTGTGTGGGCACGCCTTCTTCTAGCGGCGCCAACGCGGCCCATAGCAAAAAGCCGCCCAAGCCAATCGCAATGATGCGGTAGCCCACGAGCGCTGCACGACTGGGGCTGAAAGATTCGTTGGATGCGTTTGAAGTCATGGGTTTGAGGTCATTGTTTTGGGCCGCTGGCTTGCACCATGCCATCGTGAAGTATCAGCATACGGTCAGCCACAGCCATCAAGTGGCTGCGGTGCGAAATCACAAACACCGTGGTGCCTTGCGACTTCAGTGTTTCCAATGTTTGTACCAGCGCTTTTTCACCGGCATCGTCCAAATTGGCATTGGGCTCGTCCAGCACCACCAGTTTGGGTGAACCATACACAGCGCGCGCCAAACCAATGCGTTGGCGCGTGCCGCCTGACAGCAAATGGCCCGCTTCACCCATCGGTGTTTCATAGCCTTTTGGAAAGCGCAATATCAACTCGTGCAGTCCGGTGGTTTTCGCCGCGGTCACCACGGCTTCTGCATCGATGTCCCCCAAGCGGGCGATGTTCTCGGCCACCGTGCCGTCAAACAAATCCACACTTTGCGGCAAGTAACCCACTTGTTTGCCAAGCGTTTGCCTAGGCCAATGGGCCACGGGCAAGTTATCCAACAACACCTTGCCTGATGTCGGCTGCCAAATGCCCAATAACACGCGGGCCAAACACGACTTACCCGAGCCAGAAGGCCCCATCACCAATGTCACAGAGCCTGCTGGCGCCTCGTAATGAATGTCTTGCAGCAATGCTTTTGCACGGTTGGGCAAAAGCAGCGACACATTTTGCAATCGCACTTCACCACGCAGTGCATGCGCTTTTTCAGTCGGCGCAGTCAACGGTGTTGATTCAAGCAAATGGGTCAACCGCGCATACGCCTCACGGGCTGACAACCACTGACGCCAGCTGCTGGCCAGGGTGTCAATGGGCCCCAACGCGCGCGAACACAATATGTTGGCGGCAATCATGGCGCCCGGGCTTAACTCACCCCGCATCACCAAAACAGCACCCACTGCCAATGTCAGCGACTGTTGCATGTAGCGAATGAACTTGCTGGCGCTGCCCACGGTGTGTTGCAGTTGTTGAGCCTGGCCATAACTGTTTTGCGACAAAGCGTGCTTGCTCAGCCAAATATGCTTCAAGCGATCCGTCATGCCCAGCGCCTCGATGGCATCTGCACCTTTGAGTTTGCTTTGCAAATATTGTGTGTCCATTGCTGCCAACTGGTTGCTGTTGTGTGTGGGTTGCAACACACGCATGTGCCCCAAGCGCGTGAACGTTACTTGCACAGCTGCAAAAGCCAACGCCACTATTCCCAACCAAGGGTGCATCAAAAACAAAACCACCACAAAAATCAAGGCCCAAGGCAAATCAATCCAATTGAGCAAACCCGTGCCCGCAATGAATTGGCGCAACTCCGTCAAATCCGCAAACGCCCTTTTGGCGGGGGAAGGTGAAGCATCTTGGGTTTGCATATGCGCATTCAAGTGCGACGCATACACCGCATGAAAAGTTTGACTGCTCAACTCACTGTCCATTTGCGCGCCCAGACGGGCCAGCAGGCGGCTGCGCGACCATTCGGTCAGTGCCAACACGCCCAGCAAATACAAAGTGATGGCCGACACCGCCATCAGGGTCAGCTCGCTGCGGCTGACCATCACGCGGTCAAACACTTGCAGCATGTAAATGGTGGGCAGCAGCATCAACAGATTGCTGACCAAGCCAAACACCACCAATGCCATGATGGCCTGGCGGTAAGGCTGCATGAACTTGGCTTGCAAAAAGTTCACAACGCCACCCCCAGCTTTGCCAGCACATCGTCTTTGGGGCCATACAACTGTTGTGTGCCATCTTTGAGCACCAGCACTTGGTCAGCCAGTGCCAGCAAGGCTTTGCGGTGGGTCATGACCACCAGCGTGGTGTTTTGTTGCTTCAATTGCGTCAGCAATTGAGCCAAATCGGCCTCGCCTTGTTGGTCCAAATGGCTGTTGGCTTCGTCCAGCACCAGCAGTTTGGGTTGGCCATAAATGGCCCGTGCAATCGCCATCCGTTGCAGCTGCCCTCCCGAAAAAGTGTGCCCATCCGCCCCCATGGGTGTGTCATAGCCTTGGGGCAGGGCGCGCAAAATTTCGTGCAGGTCAAGCGCTTGGGCTGCGCTTTGTATGCGTTTGTGTTGCTGTGCGGCTTCTTCGGGCGTGTCAGTTGTCTCAAAACGCGAGATGTTTTGCGCCACAGTGCCTTCTGGCATCGTCACCGTTTGGGGCACATAGCCTATGTGTGGCCCCAGCTCTGTTTTGTGCCAGCTGAAAACATCGGCGCCGTCCAAGCGCACCTTGCCCGACATGGCGGGCCACACACCCACCAGCAATCGCGCTAGCGTGGTTTTGCCGCTGCCAGACGGGCCAATCACGGCCAACATGTTGCCGGGTTTCACTGCAAACTGCAGGCCTCGCAAAATAGGCGTGTTGCTGTTGGGTGCTGACGCCACCAAGGCTTCCACGCTCAGCACCCCATTGGGTTCAGGCAGCGCCATGCCTTTGCTTTTGGGCGGGTATTGCGTCAGCCATTTGTCTAAGCGTTGGTAGGCTTCCCGGGCAGCCACCACTTGGCGCCACTGCGTCACGATGGCGCCCAGTGGCGCAATGGCACGCGCACCAATGGTCGAGGCCACAATCAACATGCCCGGCCCGCCTAGCAGTGTGCCGTCCATCAATATCCACGCGCCCAAGCCCAACAGCCCCGAGCTCAACACCAGCTGAAATGTTTTGTTGGCCGACTGAAAAGCGCCCCCATGCTCCATCGCAGCGCGTTGGTGCTGTAAAAATTGATCATGCACTTTTCGCCAACGTGTTTGCAGCGCCTCATACATTCCCATGCCTTGCACCAGTTGTGCGTTTTGCAGGCTGCTGTTAGCCGTTGCTTGCGACGCCATTTGCGTCTTGCTCAGACCCATCAAGTCCGCGTGGGTGCGCTGGTGGTGGCCCACCCCAATGCCCATTTGCACCAAGGCGCTGATGAGCGTCACCACGCCCAGCAAGGGGTGCAGCGCAAACATGATCAACAAAAACACCAAAGCCATGGGCGACTCAAGCGCCGCCATCAGCGCTGGCGCATAAAAAAACTCACGCAGTGTTTTGAGGTCGGTTGCAGGCTGGGTGCTGGCCATGGTCACATCAAACACCCGCGGTGCCACTTGCGCATCAAACACCACCGACGCTTCGCGCATCACCTCTAGTCGCACCCAATCGAGCACCTCCATCACCACATAGGCCAGCGCCACCAACACCAACAGCCAACCCAGTGTGTTCATGCTTTGCGCATCCACCACCCGACCGTACACCTGAAACATAAACACCACCGGCACCAGCACCAACAAGCTCGTCAACCAACTGAAGCCCATGGCCTGTTTCAGCGCAGGCAGGTGCACGGTCAGCGCGCGGCGCAGCTCAGATTGCGAATGGGTGCTGACCATGAGAAGTTTTATATTTATGAGATGGGTTGTGTCTTGCTGAGTCTAACGAACATTTGGATAAGGCATGCATCCCAAAGTTATACTTCCCAGCAAATGACCACCCCCACCGGCGAAGGCGCTTGGTATGCCGTGCACACCAAGCCGAAACAAGAAAACAGAGCGCTCGAAAACCTGCAAAACCAAGGGTTTGAGTGCTTTTTGCCGCTTTTAGAAGTCGAAAAAATCCGCCGTGGCAAAGTGCAAAAAGTGGTTGAGCCCATGTTCAGCCGCTACCTGTTCATTCAGCTCAACGAAACCTCGCAAAACTGGTCACCCATTCGCTCCACCCTTGGCGTGAGCAAGCTGGTCAGCTTTGGCCCTCAACCTGCCAAAGTGCCTGCCGAGCTCATCGAGTTGTTGCGCGAGGCCCCCCCTGCTGATGTGCAGCGCTTGTTTGCCCCTGGGGACCAAGTTTTGATTGTCGATGGCCCCCTCAAAGGCCTCGAAGCTACTTATCAAGCCCACGACGGTGAAATGCGCGCCATGGTGCTGGTCGACCTGTTGGGCCAGCCCCACAAACTCAAAGTGGCGCTTGGGGCGCTCATGTCGGTTAACAACTGAAGCCTGCCAACCCTTACAGCTGTGTCTAGCCAAACGCCCGCCACCACGCCTCAGCACATTGCCATCATCATGGACGGCAACGGTCGCTGGGCCAAGCGGCGCCATATGCCCCGCACCGTTGGTCATGCCAAAGGCGCGTCCATTGTGCGCAGCCTGGTCACGGCCTGTGTGGACCAGCACATCAAGCACCTCACCCTGTTTGCCTTTAGCACCGAAAACTGGAAGCGCCCTGCCGACGAAGTGTCCACCCTCATGGGCTTGTTCATTCAGTATCTTGAAAAAGAAATGAAAGACATGAAAACCGAAGGTGTGCGGCTCAAAGTGGTGGGCGACACCTCGGCTTTCCCGAGCGCCTTGCAAGACAAAATCAAAGCCGCCGAGCAAGACACTGCGCACAACAATGGCATCACCCTCAACGTGGCGGCCAACTATGGGGGCCAGTGGGACATTGTGCAGGCCGTTCAAGCCTGGCAAGCAGCCAACCCCACTCAGCCCTTGCAAGCGCTCACTGCTGAAAGTTTGGGCGCGCATGTTTGCATGGCTGACCAGCCCCCGCCCGATTTGCTCATCCGCACAGGCGGTGAATCGCGCATCAGCAACTTCATGTTGTGGCAACTGGCCTATGCAGAGTTGTATTTCACCGATGTGCTGTGGCCCGACTTCGATGTGGCGCAATTTCAATTGGCCCTCGATTGGTACGCGCAGCGCGAACGTCGCTTTGGTGCGGTGCAGGCATAAGGTCGATCTTTGCCATGCGGCACCCATCGGCACGGTAGAATGATGGTCTTATATTAATAAAAAACGCAGCCCCATTTTTTATCAAGTGGCCTGTTGTTTTGAAGGAATGCGTTGCTGATGTCTCACCCCAATCATGCTTGCCGTTTTTCTGTTTTGTTTGCGTCGGTTGCCAGCCTTGTGTGTGCGGCCGCGTTGGCGCAACAAGTGCCCCAGCTTCCGGCGGGTATGGGTGCGTCCTTGAGCGGTGGTGGTTTAGGCTTCAGCACCGGCGGGGCCGGTTTGGGTGCCATGTCTGTCGGAGGCGTGCCATCCATCCGCACGGCTGACCCTCAAGCGCCAATGCCATCAGGTGCCATCAACGGGCAGTCGGTTGTTTTCGAGCCCCTCAAGCCCAATGCCTTCCAAAAGTTTGTGCTCGAAACATCGGGCCATCAGTTGCCACTCTATGGCCAAAGTTTTTTTGATAATCTGCAGCAAAGCCAGCGTCAACAACAAGGCACACAAGCTGCACAAAATCCGCAAAATGCGGCTGGCTCCAACCCCTTTGTGCCCATCGACAGCGCGCCCGTCAGTCCTGACTACCCCTTGGGCGCAGGTGACCAGTTGGTCATCCGCGGCTGGGGCTCGGTCGATATCGACGCCCGCGTGGTCATCGACCGCAACGGCATGGTCTCCATACCACGCGTAGGTTCTGTGCCCTTGGCTGGGGTCAAAGCAGGCCAAGCCGAAGGGGTGTTGCGCAACGCCATTGGCAAATACTACAAAGACTTTCAGCTCAGCGTCACCTTGGGTCAGCTGCGTTCCATCACGGTCTATGTGGTGGGCCAAGCTCGCCGCCCTGGCAGCTATATGCTCAGCAATGTGTCCACTTTGGCCAGCGGCTTGTTTGCCTCGGGCGGCCCCAACGCCAATGGTTCGATGCGCAAGGTGCAACTCAAGCGTGCGGGCCAAGTGGTGACAGAGTTTGACCTTTACGAATTTTTATCTCAAGGCACCAACGCCAAAGACGCCAAGCTGGTCGATGGTGATGTCATTTTCATCCCGCCCGCAGCAGGCTATGTGGCCTTGGTGGGCAAAGTGAATACACCTGCGGTGTACGAGGTCAAAACCGAAGGCGAAACCCTCGACCAACTGTTTGCCGTTGCTGGTGGCCTGCCTGTTACTGCAGACCCACGCCGTGCCAGCCTCGAGCGCTTGAGCCCCAGCCAAAGCCAGCCGCGCAGCGTGCAAGACTTTGCGCTTGATGCCCAAGGTCTCAAAACCGCTCTCAAAAATGGTGACTTGCTAACAGTGCAGTCCATTGCGCCCGAGCTTGGCAACGCGGTGACCTTGCGGGGCAATGTGGCCCAAGCCATTCGCTTGGCTTGGCGAGAAGGCATTCGCGTGCGCGATTTGATTCCCAACCGCGAAACCCTCATCAGTCGCGACTCGGTTCGTCGCCAAAACGAAGTGTTGTTTGATGCCGCACAGCGCGAACGCACCCAGCGCGACCGCGAAATGGTGGCCGACGATCTGCTAGATGACAAAGAAGTCAACGACCGCTTGATGAAAGACCCGCGCTACACATCTCGCTTTGTGCCGGGCTTGACGCCAACTGCCAGAGTTACAACCATTTCACAGTCAACGCCTGGTGCACAAGGCGCTGGCGCGAATGCACAAGCGGGTAGTGGCAACGCAATGCATCAACAAGCGTTGCCTGACATCAACGATCTTGAAAGCTATCGCGATCGCCGCCAAACGCGCTTGTTCTCTCAGCAAGCGCCTATTCAGGTGAAAGACCGAAACGAAGTGCCATCGGTGGCCGAGCTCATTGGCAACTTGTATGACGAAATCAATTGGGACTATGCGGTCATTGAGCGCATCAATCGTAAAGACCTCAGCGTCAGCTTGGTGCCCTTCAATTTGGCCCGTGTGTTGAACGATGCCAAAGACCCAGACAACCACTTGCTGCAACCGGGTGATGTGGTGACCGTGTTTTCAGCCACAGACATGCGTGTGCCTATTTCGAAGCGTCGCATCATGGTGCGCGTTGAGGGTGAGGTCATGCAGCCAGGGGTGTACCAAGCCAAGCCTGGTGAAACCCTGTCTACCGTGTTGCAACGTGCCGGTGGTCTCACACACGACGCCTATTTGTATGGCTCAGCTTTGTACCGTGAAGATGTGCGCAAAAGCCAAATTGAAAACCTGCAAAAACTCATGCGCCGTTTAGAGTCTGAATCTTCCGCACAAATCGCGCAGCTCAGCCAAAGCTTAGGCGCCAGTTCAGATGCCAATCTGGCGCAAACCCGTATGCTGGCCGCGCAGCAAGCACAACGCCAAGCGCTTGAGCGCATACGTTCTGTCAGGCCCGAAGGCCGCATTGCCATGGGCCTAGAGCCAGAGCTTTACAACTACATCAACAAACTGCCCGACATTCGCTTACAAAACGGCGACCGTTTTGTGGTGCCAAGCCGCCCAGACTTCGTGTACGTGTACGGCGCCGTCAACACCGAGTCTGCCTTGATCTACAAAGCTGGACAAACTGTGAAAGACTACCTCGGCGCTGCAGGCATGAGCTTGGCGGCTGATAAAGATGCCGTCATTGTGGTGCGCGCCGATGGTTCTGCTTTGACCAGCAATGGTTCGTGGTTTGGCTCTATCAACGGGGTCAAACTCATGCCAGGAGACGCGATTGTGGTGCCTGACAAGGTTGACATGGAAGCCTCTTGGAGTGCCGCCATTCGCAACACCAAAGACTTCACCCAAATTTTCTACCAACTGGGTCTAGGCGCGGCTGGTTTGAAGTCGCTGGGCTACTAAGGTTGCATGCATGACTGAACAAAACACCCCAGCATCAACCGTTGATGTGGATGAGGACGAGATAAGCCTGATTGACCTCGCCATCGCCTTGGGCGAAGAAAAGAAAACCCTTTTCGCTATTCCCGCTATCACCACCACGCTTGCCATTGTGGTGAGTTTGTTGATGACGCCCATCTTCACCGCCAAAACCGTCATGATGCCGCCTCAGCAACAGCAAAGCGGCGCTGCTTCAGCGCTGGCCAGCTTGGGTGGTTTGGCTGGTTTAGCAGGTGCGGCTGCAGGTATCAAAAGTCCAGACGAGATGTACATTGCCTTCATGCAAAGCGAAACTTTGCAAAACGAAGTCATCAAAAAGTTAGATTTGCAAGAGCGTTACAGTGCAAAAACCTTGGTGGATACGCGTAACGCACTTAAAGGAACTGTCAAAATAGCCGCCGATAAAAAAGCCGGCCTCATCACCATCGAGGCTGATGACAAAGACCCCGAGTTTGCCGCCAAGCTTGCCAACATTCATGTAGAGGAGCTGCGCAACCTCATGGGCCGCTTAGCGGTTACTGATGCGCAGCAGCGGCGCGTTTTTTACGATCAAGCCATCAGCAAAACGCAAGCTGAGTTGGCTGAGGCAGAAGCCAATTTCCGTTCAGCCAGAGAAAAGTCTGGCATGCAGGTCACAGCCGTCATTGCTGAAAGTGGTGTACGTGCCAGCGCAGAGTTGCGTGGTCAAATTGCGGCCAAAGAAGTGCAAATGCAGGCTATGAGCCGGTTTGCCACCCCGCAAAACCCCGATGTTCAGCGCCTGGGCAGCGAGCTGGGTGCATTGCGCGCGCAACTCTCAAAAATAGAGCAGGGCTCGGGGGTGGATGACAAAACATCCCCCATTCAACAACTGGCTGTGAAAGCCTTCAGAGACATCAAAGCTCGAGAGGCCATGATGGGCGTTTTAGTTGCTCAGTACGAATCGGCTAGGGTGGACGAGTCGAAAGAGGGGCCACTGATTCAGCAGGTTGATGTGGCTGTTGCACCTGAGCGCAAATCTAAGCCTAAGCGTGCCATTGTTGTTTTGGTGGCTGCGTTTGCTGGGTTTTTCTTGGGCGTTTTGGTGGCATTTGTGAGAAGGGCGATTAGGAATGCCGCTTCTTCCCCAGAGGGTGGCGCCCAAATGGCCAAGCTCAAAGAAGCTTGGCGCATCAAGCGTGCCTAACCCCGTCAGGCATCAAAATTTCTCATCAATTTGATGTTTCCCCAGTCTGACCCACTATACTTGTTCAAGTTTGAACGATGTTTGATGTTGGCCATCTGAGTCATTTCAATAATCTCGGTTTGGCGGTAGCGTGCCCAAAAGTATTTAAGTGACAAGTCGGCAATCAAATCTGCAAGAAGACACCTACTTCAGGGTCATGCGACTGCTTGAGGTCAACCCTGACTTAACCCAGCGCCAACTGGCTGAGGCCCTGGGGGTAAGTGTGGGTGGGCTGAACTACTGTCTCAAAGCTCTGATCCAAAAGGGCTTTGTGAAAGTAAACAACTTTAAACAAAGTAAAAACAAGTTTGGGTATGTCTATTTGCTCACCCCTGCTGGGGCAGGTGAAAAGGCGAGGCTAATGGCGAGTTTCTTGCAGAGAAAAATGCGAGAGTATGAAGTGATCAAGGCGGAGATTGAAGGTTTGACTAAAGATGCTCCCTTGGCGTCTGTGAATCACTCACATCAAGCAGGGGAATCAACAGTTTGATTCGATCAAGTCTCGATATTGGGGTTTAGCGGGCTAATTAATTGCATCGTCCGACCTTAACGGGTCAGGTGTTGCACTTCAGATTTGAATCCACCAAGTTTAATGAATCAGTTAAATAGGGTTTTAGTTACTGGCGGTGCCGGCTATATAGGCTCGCACACCACGTTGTTATTACTGCAGGCGGGTTTTGATGTAGTTGTTCTGGATAATTTGTGTAATTCGTCCGCTAAAGCGTTGAGGCGGGTAGCGCAATTGGCTGGGCGGTCGCCGGTGTTTGTGCAAGGCGACATTCGCGATACAGGCCTATTGAACCAATTGTTGGCTGATTATCCGGTGCAGGCTGTGTTTCACTTTGCAGGCTTAAAGGCAGTTGGCGAAAGCGTGGCTCAGCCACTGGACTATTGCAGTAATAATGTGGGTGGTACCCTTATGTTATGCCAAGCTATGGCGGCTGCTGGCGTGTACTCTCTTATCTTCAGTTCTTCTGCCACCGTATACGGCACTCCTTCCACTGTGCCGATCACTGAAGAATTTCCGGTGGGCCAGACCACGAATCCCTACGGTCGCAGCAAATTCATCGTCGAACAAATGTTGGCAGACCTAGTAGCGTCTGATTCGCGGTGGCATATCGCGTTGCTACGTTACTTCAACCCTGTGGGTGCACATGAGAGTGGTAATATTGGCGAAGACCCGTTAGGCGTTCCCTACAATCTGTTTCCTTACATCACACAGGTGGCTGCAGGTAAGCGGCAGGAGCTCGTAGTTTTTGGCAACGACTACCCCACTGTCGATGACACTGGGGTCCGCGACTACATCCACGTCATGGATCTGGCCGAAGGCCACTTGGCCGCACTGAACGCATTGCAAAATCGTAACGGTATTCACATTTGGAACCTTGGAACCGGCCAAGGTTACAGTGTGCTTCAAATAATTCAGGCCATTCAAGTCGTTAGTGGTCGCTCCGTGCCATATCGAATAGCTCCGCGCAGAGCAGGCGACATTGCAACCTGTTATGCCAACCCAGCCAAAGCTGAGCACGATCTGTGTTGGATCGCTCGGCGCGATCTACAAACCATGATTTTTGACGCTTGGCGCTGGCAAATGAAGAATCCTGATGGGTACGGCAGTTCTTTTTCTGGTCGTTATTGAGCGGCGCAATGGTTAATCTACTCATAAATTCGAGCCAGATGGCACATTCGGTCACGCCCGCTTTGATCAATACTCTGAGCCACCTAACTGCGAGCCTGCCCTCTCGCCGACGCAAGCAGCTTGTCTTGCTACTTGCCTTAATGATTATCGGTGCTTTAGCAGAACTGATCAGCTTAGGTGCCATAGTACCTTTTTTGGCCATTCTGGCTGATCCGGTGCAGGCGTTGCAACGTCCGGTGGTTGCACAAGTTGTTTCAACATTGGGCCTAAATAGTGCCAATAGGGTGGAAGATGTTCGCTGGCACCTTACCCTGCTTTTCGCTGGTGCAGCGGTAGCATCCGGGCTGGTACGGTTTATGTTGAATTATGCTACCGCAAAAATAAATTTTGGCATTGGCCACGAGCTGGGGGCAGAGGTTTACCGTCGCACTCTTTACCAGCCCTACACAGCTCACGTTGCCCGCAACAGCAGCGTCGTAATGGGCGGTATTAACAAGGTTGATGTCATTATTCCCGTGATTTTTAGCCTGCTTACTATTTGTGGTGGTTTTATTATGGCGATCTTCATCATCACAGCATTGGTATTGATCGACCCGATGGTGGCGACCTTAGCCTTACTGGGATTTGGCGGCATTTACTCTGCTGTATCATTTTTTTCACGTAATCGCTTGGCTCGGAATAGTCGAACCATTAATTTGGTGGTAAACACGCGTATGCAAAGCATGCAAGAGGGCCTAGGTGGCATTCGTGATGTATTGCTTGACCACTCCCAGCCAATCTTTGTGGATCGCTTTAATCGAATCGATTTCGCATTACGTCAAGCCCAAGCCAGCAACACGATTATTGGCCCCAGTCCCCGTTTTGCCGTGGAAGCGCTGGGGATGGTGTTGATTGCGCTGTTGGGGTACAACATGATCACAGTTGGTGGTGGCATTACAGCTGCTATACCCACCCTAGGGGCTCTCGCTTTGGGCGCTCAACGACTTATGCCCTTGCTACAGCAAATATACAGCGGTTGGGTAATGGTTGCGGGGAATCGGCAGGTGTTGGTCGATGTAGTCAATCTTTTGAAGCAGCCTGTGGCAGAAGAGACGCAAAAACAACTCAAGCCATTACCTTTCACCCGTGATATTCGATTGGTCGACGTATCCTTTCGCTACCAGCAGCATCTTCCTATGGTGTTGCACAATATCGAACTTACCATTCCCAAAGGTGCAAGAGTAGGGTTTATCGGTACCACTGGTAGTGGGAAGAGCACGGCCATCGATTTGTTGATGGGATTGCTGCAACCAAGCACCGGGCAAATTTTGGTCGATGGCATACCACTTACCGGGGCCACACAGTTAGCGTGGCAGCGCAACGTTGCGCACGTACCGCAGACCATTTTTTTGGCTGATGCCTCCTATGCTGAAAACATCGCTTACGGCGTACCCCACGACCAAATTGACCATGCACGCGTCCGGGAAGCCGCGCAGCAGGCACAAATTTCCGAGTTTATTGAAGCTGGGGTTGGCGGCTACATGGCTATGGTCGGTGAACGTGGCGTGCGTCTGTCCGGCGGACAGCGTCAACGTATTGGCATTGCCCGGGCACTATACAAACAGGCCTCTGTGCTGGTGTTTGATGAAGCCACCAGCGCGCTGGACAGCGAAACTGAAACCATAGTCATGCAAGCACTCAACAACTTAAAGATTGATCTAACTGTGCTTGTAATTGCCCACCGATTGACTACCCTAAGTAATTGCGATGTGATCTATCGCATGGACCAAGGTCGAATTGTCGAAGTAGGGGGGTATAACGAGATTTGTGTAAGTACAAATATAACTATCAACACTGATGAAAGCTCCAATAATGAGCAATAAAAAAATCTTGATTACTGGTTCCGATGGATTTATCGGTTCACATCTGACTGAGGCGCTGGTACGTGCAGGACACGATGTTCGGGCGTTCGTGCTTTACAACTCGTTTAACTCTTGGGGGTGGCTAGACCGCTGCGCACCGGATGTAAAGGGTAAATTTGATGTGTTCACTGGCGACGTGCGTGACCCCAACGGCGTGCGTACCGCTATGAAAGACTGCGAGGCTGTGCTCCATTTGGCGGCGTTAATTGCCATACCTTATTCGTATCATTCGCCTGACACCTATGTCGATACAAACATTAAAGGGACACTGAATATTGTCCAAGCAGCGCGAGATTTAGGCGTTACCAAGGTGGTGCAGACGTCGACGAGCGAAGTCTACGGTACGGCCCGCTTTGTACCGATTACTGAGGATCATCCGCTACAGGGCCAGTCGCCGTATTCTGCAAGCAAGATTGGTGCGGACCAAATAGCGATGTCGTACTATTCTTCATTTGGAACGCCAGTTACGCTATTGCGGCCATTTAACACCTACGGCCCACGACAGTCCGCACGTGCGGTTATACCGACCATCATTACTCAGATTGCAAATGGTCAACGTCAGATCAAACTAGGCGCAGTTTCACCTACACGTGACTTCAACTACGTAGCCGACACCGTAGCAGGTTTTGTCGCTGCATTGGAATCAGACAATGGAATTGGTGAAGTTATTAACCTTGGAAGTAATTTTGAAATATCTATCGGCGATGCGGCTCATGCTATCGCAGAAGCGATGGATACATCTATTGAAATCATTACTGATGAGCAGCGTCTCCGACCAGAGAAGAGCGAGGTTGAGCGCTTGTGGGCATCAAATACCAAAGCCCTCGAACTTCTCGGATGGGCACCCAAATACGGTAGCCGGGAAGGCTTTTTGCGAGGGTTGACTGACACGATCGCATGGTTTCGTGAGCCGGCAAATCTGTCGGCTTATAAGGCTGACATCTATAACCTTTAAATGCCATGGTCGACATCCTAAAACTATCAAGTCTGAAGATCGTTGCTTTATGACTAAGCCGAAACTTATCCTAATTGGGGCTGGCGGTCATGCCGATGCTTGCATAGACGTAATTGAGCAACACGGTGGGTATAAGATTGGCGGACTGGTTGGAATGCGGGAAGAACTACATTCCAAGCACTTCAGTTACGATGTCATCGGTACGGACGGTGATTTGCCTAGATTGGTCAAGGATTTCCCGTTTGCCTTGATTTCCCTGGGGCAAATTAAGACACCAGACCATCGTATTCGCCTTTATCAGCAGATCATTGAATTGGGGTTTCAACTACCCACCATCGTATCGCCTAGCGCTCATGTCTCTGTTCATGCTAGCGTTGGAGCAGGCAGCATTGTTATGCATAGTGCCGTTGTCAATGCTGGAGCCAGAGTGGGCAATAACTGCATCATCAATACACGTGCGCTGCTTGAGCACGACGTAGTAGTTGATGACCACTGCCATATTTCTACGGGCACCATTCTCAATGGCGACGTGAAAATTGGAGTCGGCAGCTTTGTCGGCAGCGGTAGCATCATTAAAGAAGGTCTTACGCTTGGACAACGCTGTGTGGTGGGTATGGGCCGCGCTGTGCGGCACGACCAGCCAGACTACGCCCGAATTACAGGACGCAATAAATTATGAACAAACGCACGCTCATCATCGCGGAAGCTGGTGTTAACCATAATGGCGACCTTATGTTAGCCAAGCAGCTAATTGATGCGGCTGCTGAGGCTGATGCTGATCTTGTCAAATTCCAGACCTTCAATGCTAACCGCCAAGCCACGCGCGCTGCCAAAAAGGCGGAATACCAAACCCAGACAACCGACAGTAATGAATCCCAGCATGAGATGCTACGCCGCCTTGAACTCACTGAGGACATGCATCTCGAGCTCATTGCGCACTGTACCTTGCGAAATATTGGCTTTTTCTCCACAGGTTTTGATATCGAGAGCATTAATTTGCTGCTGACACTAGGGCAGGATTATTTCAAGATTCCTTCCGGCGAAATTAACAACTTGCCATACCTACGCCACATTGGAAAACTAGGCAAATCAGTCATCCTATCCACAGGCATGGCGACACTGGGCGATATTGAGGCGGCAATCAATGTATTGGAGCATGCGGGCACAGCACGTGCTCAGATAACGGTATTGCATTGCACGACCGAGTACCCCACCCCTATGAATGAAGTCAATTTGCTTGCCATGCAGAGCATACAAGCAGCATTTAATGTCTCCGTGGGCTACTCAGACCATACCCAAGGCATTGAAGTGGCTATTGCCGCAGCGGCCATGGGTGCTGCAGTAATCGAAAAGCACTTCACCCTAGACCGCACTCTACCCGGCCCAGACCATCAAGCCAGCCTTGAGCCTTCAGAACTCAAAGCTATGGTGAAAGCTATTCGCAACATTGACGTTGCGTTGGGTGATGGCATCAAACGGCTAACACCAAGTGAGGTGAGAAATAAGCCAGTTGCCCGCAAGTCGTTGGTGGCAAGCCAAGCGATAAGGGTGGGCGAGGCCTTCAGTGCACAAAACCTCACCACAAAGCGCCCCGGCACCGGTATAACACCCATGCGTTGGGATGAAGTGATGGGCCGAGTTGCAACCCGTGATTATGCTGCAGACGAATTGATCGAGCTATGACTCGGAAAATCTGTGTCATCACTGGTACCCGAGCCGAATATGGTTTGCTGCGCTGGGTCATGCAAGGTATCAAGGACGATCCTGAGTTGACACTGCAAGTCATTGCCACCGGCATGCACCTGTCGCCAGAGTTTGGTCTTACCTACCGCGAGATTGAAAAAGACGGTTTCAAGATTGACCGCAAGGTCGAAATGCTAACCAGCTCTGACACTTCAGTAGGCATTGCCAAGTCCATGGGTTTAGGGTTCATTGGTATAGCCGACGCAATAGATGGGTTGAGTCCCGATCTGATAGTGGTAATTGGTGACAGATTCGAGATTTTTGCAGCGGTAGCAGCGGCCCTCGTTGCTCGTATACCGGTTGCCCACCTGCATGGCGGCGAGACGACTGAGGGTGCTTTTGATGAGGCGCTGCGGCATTCGATTACCAAGATGTCGCACCTGCATTTTGTCGCCGCCGAAGAGTACCGTCAGCGAGTAATTCAGCTAGGTGAGCAGCCTAGACAGGTGTTTATGGTCGGCGGCTTGGGCGTTGACAACATCAAACGATTGAAACTTCTTGACCGAGCAGAGTTAGAAGCGTCGCTTGACTTTCAACTGGGTGCAAAAAATCTGTTGATTACCTTCCATCCGGTCACGCTTGAAGCGTCAACAGCCGAAGAGCAGATGACAGAGTTATTGGCTACTTTGGTAAAGCTGAAAGATACGCATCTTATTTTTACTATGCCTAATGCAGATACTGATGGTCGAGCTTTGGTTAATATGGTGAAGGATTTTGTGGCGCAAAATCCCAACGCGCGCGCCTTCACATCACTTGGGCAACTGCGTTACCTTTCATGCGTAGCACAGGTTGATGGCGTAGTGGGCAATTCTTCTAGCGGCTTGGCAGAGGTGCCCAGCTTCAAAAAGGGCACCATTAACATTGGAGACCGCCAACGAGGCCGGTTGAGCGCGACAAGCGTCATCAATTGCGAACCTACTCGTCAAAGCATCGAAGGGGCTTTGGAAGTGCTTTATAGCGAAGCATTTCAGTCGAGTTTGAATCAGGTGCTAAACCCTTATGGTGAAGGTGGCGCAAGTGAGCAAGTGCTCAAAGTCATTAAGCATTGCGCTCTAGATGGTATCTCTAAGAAATCTTTTTTTGATCTACCTGCATATTGAGATTGAGTGAAATAAGTGAATTCAATAGAACAAATCTGGCGCAAAGCCATCCTCCCTGCTCAAGCCACCATACAGCAGGCCATTAGCAACTTGGATCAGGTCGCGGTCAAGATTGTGCTCGTAGTGAATGAGGCAGGACAGCTCGAAGGCACGATATCTGACGGCGACATTCGACGCGGTTTACTTAAAGGGTTGGACCTTAATAGCTTAATCACCACCGTCATTCATCGTAATGCGTTGGTTGTTCCACCTGAAATGACTCGCGATCTGGTGATGCAATTGATGGTGGCTAACAAGATTCAGCAGATTCCTGTCGTTGATGAGCATCGCCATGTCGTGGGCTTGCATCTCTGGGATGAAATTGCCACACCGCCCGTGCGCCCCAATCTGATGGTGATCATGGCCGGTGGCATGGGAACACGACTGCGGCCGCATACCGAAAACTGTCCTAAACCCTTGCTGCCCGTAGCTGGTAAACCAATGTTAGAGCACATCATCGAGCAAGCCAAATTGGAAGGCTTTAGTCATTTTGTGTTGGCCGTCCATTACCTAGGTCACATGATAGAAGAATACTTTGGCAGTGGCGAGCAATTTGGAGTGAAGATTGACTACCTGCATGAACAGACCCCATTAGGCACTGCGGGTGCATTAGGGTTGCTTAGCCCACGTCCCGACGCTGCGTTTGTGGTGACCAATGGTGATGTGATTACCGATATCCGCTATGGTGAGTTGCTTGATTTCCATTTGCGGCACGACGCTGCAGCCACCATGGCTGTTCGTGTACATGAATGGCAACATCCATTTGGCGTGGTTCAGACTCGAGGTGTTGAGATTGTTGGTTTTGAAGAAAAACCTTTATCACGTACGCACATCAATGCGGGTGTTTATGCTCTTGACCCCGATTCGTTGAATGCATTGCCTTGTGAGTCACGCTGTGACATGCCCACATTGTTTGAGCACCTGCAAGAACGGTCCAAACGCACGGTGGCTTATCCGATGCATGAGCCTTGGCTAGATGTAGGCCGGCCGGAAGATTTAAGACACGCAAATGGCAAACTCATCAATAAGACAACGGTAGAGAAGTAATGATTAACGGCAAACGCGTTATAGCAATCATTCCAGCGCGAGGTGGATCCAAAGGGCTGCCTGGCAAAAATATCAAAGAGCTTTGCGGGAAGCCACTCATTGCATGGAGCATTGAGGCAGGCTTGGGAAGCAAATACATTGATGAGGTTATGGTTACAACGGATAGTGAAGAAATCGCTCGTATTTCCCGCGATTTTGGAGCAACCGTACCGTTCATTAGGCCAGCCGAGTTGGCTAGCGACACCGCTACGTCTTTTGATACTCTCAAGCATGCAATAGACTACTATCAGAATGAGAGGGATGAGTCGTTTGAGTACGTGGTTTTGCTAGAGCCAACTTCACCTTTGCGTGACAAGAATGATATTGATAAATCGATAGAACAGTTAACAACAGAACAAGATGCAATGGCTATTGTCGGCATTTGCAAAACCGAGTCGCAAAACCCAGCTTTTTTAGTAAAAAAAGATAATCGTGGCTTTATAGTTGGATATGAAGATAAAGAAATGAAAGGCTTGCGACGGCAAGATATTAAAGATGTGTATTTCTTTGAGGGGAGTGTATATGTTTCCCAAATTGATACACTGCTTCGCGAAAAGTCATTTTATCACGAGCATACGATTGGATATGTAGTGCCTAAATGGAAGTCATTCGAAATTGATGATATCGATGACTTCATTATGGTTGGGGCTTTATTAAATTTCAGAAAGAGTAAATCATGAATTATCAAGAACGCTTGCTGAAGGCCATACCAGGTGGTGCTCATACATATTCGCGTGGGTATGATCAGTATCCTTTAAATGCACCGCAAATATTAACCCATGGTAAAGGCGCATACATTTTTGACCCCGATGGTAATAAGTATCTAGACTACGGCATGGCATTGCGTGCAGTGAATTTAGGTTATGCCGAAGATGAAATTGATGAAGCTGCATTGCGGGAAATAAAAAACGGAAACAATCTTACGCGGCCGTCGATGATTGAGTTGGAGGCGGCTGAGTTATTGATCGACATGATTGAATCTGTTGACATGGTGAAGTTCACAAAAAATGGTTCTACTGCTGTGTCAGCAGCCGTCAAACTTGCTCGGGCCTATACGGGCAGAGAGATTGTCGCTAGATGTGCAGATCAACCGTTCTTTTCTTATGACGATTGGTTCATTGGATCGACGCCGCTTACGCGTGGTATTCCAAAGGAAACAATAGACAAAACTAAGACGTTTCGATACAACGACATAACTTCGTTGGAGATGCTGATAAATCAGTATCCTGGGCAGCTAGCATGTGTTGTAATTGAGCCCGCTTCGACTGAATGCCCATCAATAGGTGAGGATACTTCTGGCTGTTGTGGGCAAGCTGTGTGTACAAGGCCCTACACAGCTTCGAATGAAAATTATCTTCAGCAAGTGCAACGTCTTTGCAAGCAGCATGGAATCGTTTTCATTCTTGATGAAATGATTACCGGATTCCGTTGGCACATGAAGGGTGCACAGCATCTTTATGGCGTTACACCTGATTTGTGTACTTTTGGTAAAGCAATGGCAAATGGATTTGCTGTGGCTTGCGTTGCAGGTAAACGTGAAATCATGGAGCTCGGATCAATTGAGTTCGAAGGCCGCGAACGCGTCTTTCTCTTGTCTACAACACATGGTGCTGAAATGTGTGGTTTGGGTGCTTTTGTAGCAACGATGAAATTCATGAGTCAACATAAGGTGGTCGAGCATTTATGGGACTATGGCCAAAAACTAATTTCAATGATGCAGCGTAAAGCAGTAGAACATGGCATAGGCGATAACTTTAAAGCTGGTGGCATTTCTTGCTCGCCTTATTACCTGACATTGGACTCGAGTGGCGCGAACTCCTTAGCTCTTAGGACACTATTCTCACAGGAAATGATACGCAATGGCGTGCTAATGCCTTGGATTGCACTGTCATATAGGCATGGTGAAAATGAGCTTGCTATAACAGATCATGCACTAGGCCAATCGTTTAAAGTATATCGAAAAGCTCTGGATGAAGGTGTTGAGAAATATCTGAATGGCCCAGTCATTAAGCCTGTATTTAGAAAGAATAATTAATTTAATTTGAGCATACAAATATAAGTATGATATACATTTTTGCTTGTGGAAGTTTGTCAATTTCCATGATGAATAAAATAAATGGAGAAATTGAGAGGAATGAATGTATAAGTTGCTGGATAAATTAATAAATGTGACTATTGATAATGAAATATTAATTCCGCTCAAGAAAATTAATTGCAATGGATTTGTTGTCGTTGAAGATGTTTTTGTTGGACGGCATGCTAATGGATTTTTAGCATTTGATCGTGTATGCGATCATAACGGCGGCCAGTTAATATTGGACATAAACAATTTATCTGCGACATGTCCGTTGCATAATTGGAGGTTGAAATTAACTGATGGGCTATACGAAAATGGGTGTCGCAAAAAGGAATTGCCAACTAGGCTAGCGGGCGACAATCTAATTGTTGTTAAAACTAGGGAGACTTTTCCTGAGATTAAAACAGCGGGCCTAACGGATTCAGATATTGATTTTAAATTTAACGCACATGCAAGTGTTTCAATTGAAATTGATGACGTTAGTATTATTACTGATCCTTGGTTGATTGGTTCATGTTTTGCAAATGGATGGTGGCATGCTTTTCCTCCTAGTTGTGAGGCGATTGAAAGACTAAAAAATGCAGATTTTATATATATAAGTCATAATCATCCTGATCATCTACATATTCCAACCTTGGAGAAATATGTCGAAAAATCAAAGAAAATATTAGTTCCTAATTTTGAATCAAAATCGGTAGAGAGTATATTGCGTAGAATTGGGTTCAATAATTTGATAATATGTGATTTTATGCGGGAAGTTCATCTAGATACTGATAATGGCGGCATTAAGGTCATACTAATAAAATCAGGTGATGATAGAGACGATAGTTGCCTACTTGTTTGCACCGCGACTAGAAAAGTATTTCTCGGCGTTGATACCAATATGCCGAACCGTTGGATTTTGCCAAAAGTAGATGTGCTCTTTACTCCATTTGCTGGTGGGGCAAGTGGATTTCCTGTTCGTATTGAAAATTTTGACATTGCACAAAAGGTAGAAATTGTTAATATGAATCGCTTGAGCGTTCTTAACAATCATGTTGCAAAGTTGATAAATGCTACCGAACCAGATTTTGTGGTGCCTTATGCTGGGTATTTTAAAGAGATAGACAGAGATAATGAAATTGCGATGATAAATATTAAAAATACACCTGGTGAATTAATTTCATATGTAGAAGAAAATTTCGCGACAATTAAAGGCGTTAATCCAATCGATCATCCATTATTCAGATTGGGAAAACATGGTCTTGAGGTAAGTGATGAATATGAGCAGCCCTCCTTTTTTGTGGATGATGAATACATTTCTTCGGTTATTTCTGAAGGGTTGAAGGGTAAAAGTAAATTGTCTGATGAGGAGTTGTTACTGGTGGGGGAGCAGTTTTTATCCTCTTCTTTTGTAGATAATTTGACCGTGGTAATAATCCCTACTGATGTTTCGATAACTAATGATTTGGGCTCTGCATTATTAATTGATTTTTCAATCAATAATCGAAATGCGAAAATCATATTTTTAAGTGGAGAGACGGACTCGGAGTTGATTTCAATTATTGATGAGGATGTGAATAACTTGGAGGTGTTGAGGGTTAGGGCCGAAAGCTTGGCCTTGGTTATAAGGGATGGATTGCCCTTGGAAGATCTATCAATTGGATTTCAGATTAAAATGTACAGGCAACCTAATTTATATAATTTTAAATTCTGGGATCATTTTACAAACAAAGAATTCATTCATTTGTGAGATGTGAATTTAACGCTGCTGACGCAAGAGTAAATAAAATTTTGATCTAGGTCTGAAGTCTTTGATTGTCACATAATGAATTAAATATGTTAAAAGAAAAATTGATTGTTGTTACAGGTGGAGCTGGTCTGTTAGGAAGGCGTTTCAGTAATGCTATTGCAGAGGCTGGTGCAAAGTTGGTCATGGCTGATCTGAATTTTCGAAATGCTGAAAAATTTGCCAAAGAATTATGTGATCAAGGGCTTAAAGCTGAGCCGGGAATTATTGATATCACAAGCCGTAATTCAATTTCTGAATTGATTTCTACTGTGCACAATAAGCATGGAAAAATTGATGCAGTTGTAAATAATGCTTACCCACGCAACACAAATTATGGTCGAAAACTTGAAGAAGTAACTTATTCTGACTTTTGTGAAAATATATCATTGCATGCAGGCGGTTATTTTCAAGTCATGCAGCAGTTTGCTTTATATTTTAAAGATGTTGGTGGGGGCAATATAGTTAACCTTTCTTCAATATATGGCTGCATTGCTCCAAGATTTGATGTGTATAAAGATACTGCAATGACGATGCCAGTTGAATATGCGGCAATTAAGTCCTCGGTATTGCATCTGACTCGCTATTTTGCTCAATATTACAAAACAAGTGGCATTCGTGTGAATGCATTGTCCCCAGGAGGTATACTCGACCATCAGCCTCAATCATTTGTTGATCGATATAATGAGTACTGTGGAGTTAAAGGCATGCTTGATGCCGGCGATATTTCTGGTTCATTATTATTTCTGCTGTCTGATGCTTCTCGTCACATAACCGGCCAAAATCTGGTTGTAGATGATGGATTCACTCTTTAAAAAAATAAAAATGAATGTAATCCGTCGATATATATCAAGGCACCAACTTTGGAATCCTGGTGACCTCACGGTAAAGATTTACGAAGCAATAAGTGGATTTGGTCGAAGATTAATTTTGAAAAACTATGTTGTTGTACCGGCGGAACAAACATTACAGGGTAAGAGCATATTGATTGCGATGTTCCGCGCAAACGTCACTTCGAATTTTCTAGATTTATTGCTTTATCGGGAGCTGCGGGCTCGCGGTGCTAACGTAAAGGTGGTGCTGTGTGATGGTTCAGCATTTCCATGTGACAATATTACTGGAATTAGCAATGTATTTAATTATCGTTGCCTTCAGTGTAAGGCGGTACAGGTGCAGTTTAAAACACAAATTAACCCTGTAGATTTGCTATACGTTATGCGTAGTAAGTTGCAACTGCGGACGCCGTTCGCGGCAAATGCAGTGGCTTCGGCTAAACGCTTCGATATGAGCGAGGATTACGATACTGAACTCGCTAGTAGGTATCAGCTCACTTATTTGTCGGTAATTGAACTGCTGCTTGCGCAGCCGAAAATAGATATGGTAGTCATGTCGCATGGCCTGTATGCCACGTGGGGTGCCTTCCGTGATTTCTGCAAGGATCACGGGATCGACTACATAACTTGGGGGCGCACTTATTTCAACAAGATGTTGGGTGTGGTGAAGAATTCCGCCTTTAACGAAGGACCGGGAACTTATGATCGTGCCACTATTGAGAACGTCAAGCACGAGCAAGAGTACTCCGTTTTAGTCGACTCACTTGAAGCTCGTGTAAACGGTGGGCCGTCAAAGACTGATACTGTTAACTATTACGCTTATCTCGACACGTCGGTCCAATCTAATGTGCGTGATGACCTGGTCCGGACTGCTGATGGTAAGCCGATCATCGCAATTTACTTGTCAATTCCTTGGGATGGTACCGTGTATGGTGCCAACGGGGAATTCAAATCGCAGCGTGATCTAATCAATAGCGTAGTTGCAATGGCGCGCACCAATCCGTCGCATTTATACGTGTTTAGAGTGCATCCACGCGAGTCTGAGATGCCAGAAAAAGCGGTTACACATATTAATGAAGCGCTAGCTGGTGAAGTCTTACCTAATCTCAGAGTTATTGATTCACAAGCACGTTTGACTAGCTATGAGTTAGCGCAAGTTGCTTCACTCAATATTCTGTACAGTGGAACATTGGCAATTGAGTTCGCATACGCAGGTTATCCGCTAGTAGTATGTGGGAAAAATCTCGTATTTGGAATCGAATCGGTCACGGTTGTAAATGCTTTTAAGGACTTAGAATTTATTGTAAATTCCAATGAATACACAAAGTATAAACCGGAGAAGCAATCTGTACTAGAAGGTCTTCGTAAGATTAGCGCAGTTCTTTATCACGATGATTTGACTGAAAGTGATAACTATGAAGTCAAAGCTATTAACTCTAATTCAGAACTTGTCCGTCGCATTATTAAAGAGCTCATTGAATGAAATACGCATTAATTAACTGTTATTCTGATAATAACCGTGGTGACTTAGCAATCATTCTGGCTACTATTCAGCTGATTAGAGAGCACGATAAGAACGCTGAAATTTCCGGCATTTCAACCTATAACATCACAGACCCGTGCTATGAAAGCGAGCACAAGTTACTCGCTGAGCACATCCGTGTTTTTCCATCTCTTTTCGGGGTGGTCAATGTAGGCACCAGTCGAGCGCTACCACTCAAACTGCTGCGCTTCGGTTTCGATACCCTACGTATATCGTTGTGCATGGTTCTTCCGCGTGGGCTGATTAGTTTGTTGTTCAGTGATGCAGAGAACTCGTCGATCCGCCAGTTACTGGAGGCTGACTATGTCGTCAGCAAAGGTGGTAGCTTCATCTGCTCCGAAAGGGACTTGCGTTCGCAGATTGCCTTGATACGTGTGCTTTATATATTTTTACTAAGTATCAAGCTTGGCAAGCCTCCGATCGTGTTGTGCCAGTCGGTTGGTCCTTACTACGGTTGGTTGACTCGCCTTTTGACAAATCACGTTCTGAAGCGATGCGCTGCGGTTATTCTCCGCGAAGACGTGTGTACTGAGCAATATGGCTATATTGAGTTGCCCGAGTTCAATCAGGTTGCAACCGATATTGCTTTCTTCGCCGACGCACTCAGTGCGCAGACAGATCTGCCCTTCGCATTCGATCGGCTGCGAGTCGGGATGACAATGAAGCATGTGAATCCAGATCAATCTGATCAGTATCGCGATATGTTTGTCGCTGCCATTGAGCATTGTGTTAACCACCATAATGCTCGCGTTTACATATTCCCACACGTGACAATCGAAGACGATATCGGCAATGCCTTTGAAATATATAAGCGGCTACCGGACAAGATCAAGCCTTACGTGGTATTGTTATCTGACCACTACCATGCCTTACAGCTGAAAGCTATCTACAAATCTATGGATGTATTTGTGGGTACGAGGCTCCATTCCACAATTTTTGCTCTGAGCGAGCATGTGCCAGCCATCTGTGTAACTTATCACGGAACAAAAGCATTTGGAGTATTCAAGACGCTCGGACTGGAGGAGTTCGTGATGACAAAGTACGATGCGGTCTTGTTTTGCGAAAAGATTGATCGTTTAGTGAGCGAGCGGAAGGAAATTAGCGAGCGAATTGCGCACATACTTACGCAGCGCAAGTTCGAGTTGATGAGGTTTTTCAAAGCCATCATGCCTGCACATAATGTCGCTTAGGATAAGCTTGGATCATCATTGCCAAATCTCCCCAGGTGTTCGACAAGTGCAGAAAACTCGAAATGATAGGAGCAATGAGCTATATACCTCGGCCGTTGCAACTGTTGCAGCGGTATCTTCAGTCCTTAGTTTTTATTATCTAAGTTTCGTATATCAGCTATTGATGGTTGGAGTGATCGTTTTGCTGTTCAGGCGAACAGTAATATTGACTCCTGTGGTACGGGTGTTAGCCACGTTGTTTGTATTAAATCTAATTTTTATCTTTATCTCATCTATCGTGTTTGGTGAGGAGTTAGCCGCAGTAATTACTGTGGTCGGTCGATATTGGAGTCCGATCTTGTATTCCTGCATACTGCTCTCGCTGTGCGTGAGCCACGGTAAACTATATTTTCTAATCTGGTATAGGGTGTTGATTATCCTAACTGGAGTAGCATTTTTACAATATTTTTTCAGTCCAACTCTTTGGGGAATTATTCCAACCGACTATTCGACGTTAACCAATTGGTCTGAGGGGAAAAGTTTCGAAGAGTACGCAGTTTTTTACCGTGCAACGTCTTTGCTGGGAAGTCCGCAGGTTTGGGGTTTATATTCTGCGCTCAGCATCTTCGTACTTTCCTACCGACTTGCAGGTGGTATTAGCATTCCGTTGCAGATATTTCTTTGGTCAGGATGTCTCTTGTCTGGTAACAAAATTTCAGCAGCCATAATGATAGTTTTATTGGCAATGCGCTCGGTTCGGCACATAAAATACTTACTAATGAGCGCTGCAGTAATTGCATTCGCCTTCACATTAATGGGTGGAGAAGAATTTAAAAACTTCCGCGTTATAGAGCATATTCTGAATATTGGTGACATTGGCGAGCAAGAACAGAATGGCAGGCTGTCAATTTGGATGTACATATTTGGTGATATGAATTTCTTCCTAGGTGGTGGTGCATCTTATGTTGAAAGGTTGTCAACTTTACACCTATTCGTCGCTGAAAGTTACATTCTTCAGTCGTGGAGTGAAATTACAGTACTATTCCCGTTGATTTTTATGTTGATTATCGGAAGTCAACTCTTTGCTCGTAATAAGTATTTTGAACACAAAGTATTTGTATTTCTCGTGCTTGTTTGTGCAGTTGTTAGCCATGCATTCAGTCACCCTTCATTTATAGTATTCTGGCCAATGCTGTTGGGTATTAAAATAGATTACAAAATATGAAGATTGCCTTTATTGCAGATGGGCGGTCTGATCATGCGCGCCGTTGGATTGGCTATTTTGTATCCAAATGTGAAATTTTACTCATATCCCCATTTGAATGTGCCCCTATGCCCGGGGTCGCTATTGTGACTCTCCCTGGTCGATTTCGCCTGTCCGATCAACTACTCACTGGTGGCGTAAAAGTGCGTAAGCGCAGTGCGTTTATTACTTGGTTAATCACTCGTACGCTGCGTAACAATATTGCCAATCAACTGTGGGCGCTTTTAAAGCTGATCGACCTATTCCAGCAGGTTCGCGTTACGCGCACTGCGCTGTTGAACTTCAGACCTGATGTAATTCACGCTCTGCGCATTCAAAGTGAGGGCTACCTTGCCGCATTTAGTCGTGCAGGAGATTACTTTGTCAGCTCTTGGGGGTCTGACTTTATAGATACGGCTACAAATAGCTTTATTCATCGTCAGCTTACTAAATTTACTTTAAAGCACGCAACGCAATTCATGGCTGACTGCGAGCGTGACATTTTTCTTGCTACGAAATTTAACCTGCCTCAAGGTGTTCCGCGTTATGTATTTCCGGGCAACGGCGGCGTTAACTCGGAAATTTTTTATCCTCCTGTCGTATTTTGTTGCACGGCGACCATACTGTATTGCCGGGGTATGAGTCGCGTAACTCGTATTGATACGTTGTTGGATGGCTTTAAATTGCTGCAAGCAAGTGCGAACAATGTTGCTCACTTGACAATACTTGCGCCCACTGGCACGCATAGAGAATTTAAAGAGTTAATAATTGATCGTGAAATTGATTCAGCCACAATCACATTACGAGATTTGGTTGATCCAGTCGAGCTTGCACAAACCATGCGTCAGCATACTGTTTTCGTGTCACCGATGCTTTCTGACGGCGTACCAAATAGTATGCTTGAGGCTATGGCTAGCGGCATGATTCCAGTAATGAGCGATCTAGAATCAGTGCGCGAACATGTAACACACGGTGTTAACGGCTACATCTTTGATCCGAATTCGGCTAACTCGTTATGCGAAGCCCTTAAACAGGCTGTTGAAAACACCGATATCAGCTTTCGAGAGTCGAATATTCAGGCAATCCGCAACCATAGCGATTACCAAAGCTGCTTGGCTCGCGTGTTGGACATTTACAATAATAGTAAGAGTATAGATTTTGTTTAAGTTTGAAGAAATTCAGTCACCAAGCGCATTCGATGCCGAGTTGAAAAACTTGAGGGAAGGAAGTGTATTTGTTAGCGAAGCCTGGCTTGACTTTACTGTGAAGGCTTCGGGTGGCCGCTTTATAGGTCTACGCATCCGTGATGGTGCTGGCAAGACCGGGTTGTTCGCGGGTGTGTTATTTCGCCGACTTGGGTTGAAAATTATTGGCTCGCCCTTCCCTGGTTGGGGGACCTCTTACATGGGCGTCTGTGGCATGCTTCCGCTAGATCACTCCCTTGTGAGCGAATTACTTACGTACCTATTCGGGCGCTACGGCGCACATTACATCGAAATGATCAATCCGCCTGGCACTAGCAGCCTAACCTCCGGAATCGGGTACACGGTGTCACAGATCGACTCTCTGCTGCTACCGCTAGTCGCCGGACAGGAAGTGTTGTATGCGCATCTGCAAGGAGACTGTCGTACCTGCTTGCGCCAATTCGATGCCAAAGGCGGCGCTGTGGTTGCGGTTTCCCCCGATAGCGAGTTTGCGGATCAACTGTACGATCAGCTCTCAGAGGTCTTCGCCCGTCAGGGGATGGTGACGACCCACTCGCGCCAGCGGATCGGAGCAATGCTGGCCGCGCTTGAACAGGGCCAAGCCGACCTGCTTTGCCTGCAGGCACGTGGACCAGCCGGTGAGCAACTAGCTTCCTCAGTGTTCTTCGGCGCGAATGGCGTTTTCTATTACTGGGCTGGCGCCAGTTATTTTGCAGGTCGTCATTTACGGCCCACCGAAGCGATGATTTGGGAGGCCATCCGTCACTTTATCGGCCTTGGCTACCACTCATTCGACATGATGGGGGTGCGCGACTACAAGCTTAAATTCTCGCCGCGCGCCATAAGCTATACACGCATAGCGTCTGCCCGTCCTGCTTTCATTCTCATTTTGCGCGATTGGGCGCAGCACGCTTATTACGGAGTGAATCGTTTGCTCGGTCGTGCTGGCGCTGATCGTGGAAAACAACCGCTACGTCTGTCTTCGAATCTCGTACTCAAAGCCGTCGAGGAGCACGAATTCGTTCACTATCAATCCGACGACCTGTGCATCTACACCAATAGCAACATCGTACATATTGAGGGTCGCGCCAAGCATCGGATTGAGCTGCCTTTGCTTGCACCTTTTCGGCACCTGGCGCGTCTACGATTATTAAGACGGCTGACTCGCTTTGACAAGTCGTGTGTGGTACCGACGGTCACTGGTCTCATAATCATCTGGCAAGGTGCCGTTTATCACTGGTCAGAAACAGACGGCCTACGTAAGACGCTTGTGATGAAGGGGTGTCGTAACCCAATGCATAACAGTATTGCCCGAATCGACGAGCTAACATACGTTTTCGGTGAATATGGTCGCCCTCATTCGGAAGGAAAGAACATTTATAAGACCACGGACGGTGGCTTGTCATGGGCTGTTGGATTCAATTTTCCGGCAAGCACTATTCGCCATATCCACAACTGCATTTGGGATCCACATGCGCAGCGTTTATGGATATTTACGGGCGATTTCGACGGTGAATGCAAGATTGCCTCAATGACTTCTGATTTCAACGATGTTCGTTATTACGGTGATGGCAGTCAGGTGTATCGTGCGACTGGGGCATTCATTGATGCCAAGCACGTTCATTGGATCATGGACAGTCCTTTGGAGGAAGTGCGCCACGTAAGGATGGACAAGGCAACTGGAGCAACGGTGTTAGGACAAACATTTCCAGGGCCGGTTTACTACTACACCCGCACGCGAGACGGTGTTTACCTCGTTTGCACCGCACAGGAACCAGGTCCGTCAGTGAGTGATCGAAAAGTTCATCTTTATGCCAGTAGAAATCTAAAAAAATGGGTTGCTATCGGCGCATTCGAGCATGACGGCTTGCCTAGGAGATTATTCCGTTTTGGCGTTGGCGTATTTCCTGCCGGCGATTACGGAAGTGATGATGTAATGATGAGTTTTGACTCTGTTAAGTCATTCGACGGAAAAGTGATAAGACTAAGGGTAAAAGGGGTATGAGACATGTGTGCAAATACGTTTAAGTCTGCTTCGCTGTTAATTACAGGAGGAACAGGTTCTTTTGGAAGCGCTGTTCTGCGTAGATTTCTGGATTCTGATTTGCGTGAAATCCGCATATTTAGTCGAGATGAAAAAAAACAAAACGATATACGTAAAAGCTACAATAGTCCTAAGCTTAAGTTTTATATCGGCGATGTGCGTGATCCGCAGTCTGTGCTGAACGCTGTTAGAGGTGTCGACCACATCTACCACGCTGCCGCACTTAAGCAAGTGCCTTCATGTGAGTTTCACCCGCTTGAGGCGGTGAAGACCAATGTGCTGGGCACCGAAAACGTATTGGAAGCAGCTATACAGTGCGGCGTAAAGCGTGTGGTGGTGCTCAGTACCGACAAGGCGGTGTATCCCATCAACGCCATGGGCATCAGCAAGGCTATGATGGAAAAAGTAGCTGTTGCCAAATCACGCAGCAGTTCACAAACAGTGATCAATGTGACTCGCTATGGCAATGTGATGGCGTCCCGTGGTTCGGTCATTCCGCTGTTCATTGATCAAATTCGGGCGGGTAAACCCATCACCATCACCGACCCCAGCATGACACGCTTCATGATGACGCTAGATGATGCGGTGGACTTGGTGCTCTATGCTTTTGAGCACGGTCAACCGGGTGAGGTGTTTGTGCAAAAAGCCCCTGCAGCCACCATTGAGGTGCTGGCCAAGGCCTTGACAGAGCTGATGGGCAAACCAGAGCATGAAGTTCGAGTGATCGGCACTCGTCATGGTGAAAAGCTTTATGAGACATTGCTCAGTCGTGAAGAAATGGTGGCTGCTGAAGATTTGGGCGGTTATTACCGTGTGCCGCCAGATTTGCGTGACTTGAACTATGGCAAGTTTATGGAACAAGGTGAAGTCAAAATCTCTGAAGCCACAGATTACAACTCACACAACACTGAGCGTTTGGATATTCAAGGCATGCATGCTTTGCTGATGAAGCTTCGATTTATGCCCGCAATTGCACGCGGTGAGTTGGTGGATGCAGAGGAGTAAGCCATGAAACTTCTGGTGACCGGCGCCAATGGCTTTATTGGCAAAAACTTGTTGCTGCGCTTGCGCGAATTGGCCCAATATGAAGTCTTCACCTTTGTTCGCGGCCAAAGCGATGCTGATTTGCATTATGTGCTGGCTCAGGCCGATGCGGTTGTGCATTTGGCTGGTGAGAACCGCCCTGCCGATGTGCAGGCTTTTGCTGATGTCAACACGGGTTTGACAGAGCGCATTTGTCATGGCTTGCGAGATTTAGGCAAAAAGATCCCTTTGCTGTTGGCTTCTTCTGCCCAGGCAGAGCAAGACAACCCCTATGGCCGAAGCAAGCTCGCCGCCGAGCAGGAGGTGCAGGCTCTGGCAGCTGAGCACGGTAACCCTGTGGCCATCTATCGCTTGCCGGGCGTGTTTGGCAAATGGTGCAGGCCCAATTACAACTCGGTTGTGGCCACGTTTTGTCACAACAAGGCGCATGACTTGCCAGTGCAAATCAACGATGCCAGTGCCAGTGTGCGCTTGGTGTATGTGGACGATGTGATGAATGCCATTCTGGCTCAGTTAGCCAGTGGATGGACGGGGTGCGTGCGCCTGGCGGTCGCACCGGAATACTGCATCACCTTGGGTGAATTGTCAGACCAGATTGACGCGTTCAAGAACTGCCGCAGCACGCTGGTGTCGGAGCGCGTTGGTGCAGGCCTGGTGCGAGCTTTGTATGCCACTTATGTGAGTTACTTGCCCACAGAGCGGTTTGTGTACGACGTGCCGGTACACGGCGACGCCCGAGGAGTGTTTGTCGAGATGCTCAAGACACCTGATGCTGGGCAGTTCAGTTTTTTTACGGCGCATCCCGGCATCACACGGGGCGGGCATTATCACCACACCAAGACTGAAAAGTTTTTGGTGATCAAAGGTCATGCACATTTTGGGTTCAGGCACATGTTGACCAACGAGGTGCATCACATCGAAACCCATGGCGACAAGCCGCAAGTGGTAGAAACCGTGCCCGGTTGGACACACGATATCACCAACATTGGCACTGACGAGATGGTGGTCATGCTTTGGGCCAATGAAATCTTTGACCGAGCCAACCCCGACACGATCACCAGCAAAGTTTAAAAGCAATGAAAAAACTCAAAATCATGTCGGTTGTGGGCACGCGACCCGAGATCATTCGCCTGTCGCGGGTGTTTGCGGCGCTGGATGCGGATTGCGACCATGTGCTGGTGCATACAGGTCAGAACTACGACTACGAACTTAATCAGGTGTTTTTTGATGATCTGGGGGTGCGCAAGCCTGATTTCTTTTTGAACAGTGCCGACGGCAGCAAAGGGGCTGCCAATACCATTGGCAACCTAATCACCGCTGTGGACGGTGTGTTGGCCCAGGTGCAACCCGAGGCCATGCTGGTGCTGGGCGATACTAACAGTTGTTTGTCGGTCATCCCAGCCAAGCGCCGAAAAGTGCCGATTTTTCACATGGAGGCGGGCAACCGCTGCTTTGACCAGCGTGTGCCTGAAGAGACTAACCGTCGCATCGTGGACCACACTTCAGACATCAACCTGACATACAGCACGATTGCCCGTGATTACTTGTTGCGTGAGGGCTTGCCGCCGGATCAGGTCATCAAGACCGGCAGCCCTATGTTTCAAGTGTTGCACCATTATTTGCCACAAATTCAAGCTTCTGATGCGCTGGCGCGACTGAGACTGACCACGCAGCAGTATTTTGTGGTGAGTGCGCACCGCGAAGAAAATATCGAGTCCGACCAGACGTTTACCAAGTTGGTCGCCGTGCTCAACAGCGTAGCCGAAGACCATGGTTTGCCTGTGATTGTGTCAACCCATCCACGCACCCAAAAGCGAGTGGACGCGACAGGCGCGAAGTTCCATCCATTGGTGCGGTTGATGAAGCCTTTGGGCTTTTATGACTATGTGAATCTGCAGATGAACGCTAAAGCGGTGTTGTCTGACAGTGGCACGATCAATGAAGAGTCATCGATCTTGAACTTTCCGGCGCTGAACCTGCGCGAGGCACATGAGCGGCCTGAGGGTATGGAAGAAGCTGCTGTGATGATGGTCGGTTTGGAGGTTGATCGGGTGCGCCAAGGGCTGGCCATTGTTGCAAAGCAAGCACGTGGTGCTGAGCGTGATTTGCGCTTGGTGGGCGACTACAGTATGCCCAATGTGAGTGCCAAAGTGGTGCGAATTGTCCACAGCTACACCGACTATGTGAGGCGCGTGGTGTGGAAGAAGTATTGACCTCAAAAACAAAAACACGAGTTCTGCTGTTAACACAGTGGTTTGACCCCGAACCAACCCTTAAAGGCTTGGTGTTCGCCCGTGAACTGGTCCGTCAAGGTTTTGATGTTGAGGTCGTGACGGGCTTTCCCAACTATCCGGGTGGTAAGGTTTACCCAGGCTACAGGATCAAGTGGATTCAGCGTGAACGGATTGATGGCGTGGACATCACTCGTTTGCCTCTTTACCCAAATCATGATCAGTCAGCCATTAAGCGAGTTGTGAATTACGTCAGCTTTGCGGCTTCAGCGCTCTTTTATGGGGTGTTCATGGTCAAGCGAGCGGACGTCATGTACGCCTATCATCCGCCGCTAACTGTGGGGATTGCTGCGGCATTGATTCGTTGGATTCGGCATATTCCCTTGGTTTACGACATTCAAGATATGTGGCCGGATACGTTGCGTGCAACAGGCATGCTTAATAACCCACGTGCACTGGCTATTGTTGGCAGAGTATGCGATTGGGTCTATCGGCGTGTGGACCAGATTGTGGTTCTTTCGCCTGGATTCAAGCGGTTGCTTGTGCAACGCCATGTGCCTGAAAGCAAGATTGAAGTCATTTACAACTGGGCCGATGAGTCTGCGCTCATGGCTCCTGTGGGTAGTTTGCCTGAAAATTTTCCGGGGGGCGATCGTTTCAAGATCGTATTTGCCGGCAATATGGGTAAAGCACAGTCGCTGGACGCCTTACTGGATGCTGCCCTGATTTTGCAGGCGCGTGGTTCGCGGGTTTGCTTTGTGATGCTGGGCGGGGGTGTCGAGGTAGGCGGTCTCAAGGCGCGTACGAAAGAGTTAGCTCTGAATAACGTGGTTTTTTTCCCCCCCGTGCCGATGGCTGAAGTGGGTACGTTGCTGGGCGCCGCCGATGCTTTGCTGGTACACCTGAGAAAAGACCCATTGTTCGAGATCACCATCCCATCCAAAACGCAGGCCTATATGGCAGTAGGCAAGCCATTGCTGATGGCTGTGAACGGTGATGCGGCTAAATTGGTGAAGCAATCAAACAGCGGTTTGACCGCCGAGTCAGAAAGTCCCTATGCGTTGGCTGATGCTGCGTTGCGATTGGCCGACATGCCTACGTCCGAATTAGAGGCCATGGGAATCCGGGCCAACCAGTTTTATCAAGAGCAGCTGGGCTTGGTGGTAGGCGCGAGCAAATTCGGGGTTATTTTTAAAGCGTTGGTGAATCGGGCCAAAGGTTGAAGGAAATGAAGCGTTTGTTTGATTTGTTGGTTACATCGTTCGCTTTGATCTTGTTGGCCTTACCTCTGTTGGCCTTGGTTTGGCTGGTCCGACGCAAGCTGGGTAGCCCGGTGCTGTTCTTGCAGGTGCGGCCTGGGCGAAGCGGTAAGCCGTTCACTATGGTCAAGTTCCGTACCATGACGGAGCAGCGCGGTACTGATGGCACATTGCTGCCCGATACGCAGCGTTTAACATCATTTGGTCGCTTTTTGCGCGCCAGCAGTCTGGACGAGTTGCCAGAGCTGTGGAATGTGCTGCGTGGTGACATGAGTCTGGTTGGTCCCAGGCCTTTGCTGATGGAATACCTGCCTCTTTATTCATCAGAGCAGGCTCGTCGCCATGAGGTGCGCCCTGGTATCACAGGTTGGGCTCAGATCAATGGTCGCAACGCAATCAGTTGGGAAGACAAGTTTGCGCTGGATGTATGGTACGTGAATAACCGGAGCCTGTGGCTGGACATCAAAATCTTGTGGCAAACGGTACTTAAGGTGCTGGTGCGAGATGGCATCAGTGCGGCCGGGGAGGCTACCATGCCCAAATTCACTGGAACAAACTCGTGAAACGTTACGCCATTTTTGGGGCCAGTGGCTGTGGGCGTGGTGTGTTGCCTTTGGTGCGCCAGCAGTTGAGGGACGACCTGACAGTAGGTCTGGCTGATCTGGTGTTTGTTGACGACCAACCGAGTGCGGCGGAGGTGAATGGACAGCGCGTTTTGACTTATGACGAGTGGTTGGCAGAGCCTGCCAGTAATCGTTACATGAATGTAGCCATTGCCAATAGCCGGGTGCGCCAAAAGTTGGTGCAGCGCTGCGCAGCTGATGGCGTGCAGTTTTACGAGGCGCGTGCGACCAATGTGGTGCAGTTCGATAATGTGCAACTGGGAGAGGGCGCCGTTTTGTGTCCCTTTGTCACGCTGACCAGCAATATCCGGATTGGTCGTCACTTTCATGCCAATTTGTACAGTTATGTTGAGCACGATTGTGTTATCGGCGACTATGTGACTTTTGCGCCGGGCGTGAAGTGCAATGGGAACGTGCACATTGAAGACCATGCCTACATTGGTGCCGGGGCGGTCATCAAGCAGGGGCTGCCGGATGTGCCGTTGGTCATTGGCCGTGGTGCGGTTGTTGGCATGGGCGCTGTTGTGACAAAGAGCGTGCCAGCCGGCGTAACGGTGGTGGGCAATCCGGCAAGTCAATTGATTAAAAACTGAAATACATATGCTGAATACTAAATTCTCTCCCTGGCCCAGCTTCACCACTGAAGAGGCTGATGCTGTTCGCGGCGTGGTGATGTCCAACAAGGTGAACTACTGGACCGGCATCGAGACCCGCGAGTTTGAAAAAGAGTTTGCCTCCTGGTGCGGCACGACACATGCCGTGGCCCTGGCCAATGGCACGCTGGCGCTGGATGTGGCGCTGAAGGCGCTGGGAATTGGTCCGGGTGACGAGGTAGTGGTGACGCCACGTACCTTTATTGCTAGCGTTTCGTGCGTGGTCAACGCAGGTGCTATCCCGGTGTTTGCCGAAGTGGAGCCTGATTCGGGCAACATTTCGGCCCGAACTCTTGCGGCTGTCTTGTCCCCCCAAACCAAAGCAGTGATTTGCGTGCACCTGGCGGGGTGGCCATGTGACATGGACCCGATCATGGCCCTGGCTGAGCAGCGTGGCCTGAATGTGATCGAAGACTGCGCACAGGCGCATGGAGCTCGCTACAAAGGTCGCAGCGTGGGCAGTATTGGCCATGTGGGGGCATGGAGTTTTTGCCAGGACAAAATCATGACCACATGCGGGGAGGGGGGCATGGTCACGACCAATGACGAAGCGCTTTGGCGTAGCATGTGGGGCTTTAAAGACCACGGCAAGAGCTACGAAGCAGTCTATGAGCGCCAGCACCCACCTGGATTCAGGTGGGTGCATGAGAGTTTTGGAACTAACTGGCGAATGCTAGAGACGCAGGCTGTTATAGGTCGTATTCAGCTGAAACGGATGAAATCTTGGACGGAGGCGCGAGCACGAAACGCGAACTCAATTTTGAACACATGTAAAAGATTTCCATCCTTGCGCGTACCAACCTTCAAATGCGGTTCGTGCGAAGGAACATGCTCTAATTCGGGCGTTAGCAAAGGTTGTATTCACGCCAATTACAAGTGCTACGTTTATGTAAGATCAGAAAACTTGAATACCGGCTGGAGTCGAGATCGAATTATTGAAGAGGTAAATGCACTCGGCGTTCCATGCTACCAGGGCTCCTGCTCTGAGGTGTATCTTGAAAAGGCCTTCGACAACACGGGTTGGCGCCCCAAGGAGCGACTCCCTGTTGCAAAAGAGCTGGGAGAGACCTCAATAATGTTCTTGGTTCATCCGACACTTACGCAACATGAGATCCAAAAGGCCTGTGAAGTCATCGAGCAGGTCATGACGCGCGCATCAAGCTAGTGTCGCTGGCGTAGGGTGCGTCATGATGGGCAAAACCGCTCGATGTACCTCATCACGGTGTCTGTCTTCGCCCAGCCTCCCCGGATCATGATTTGAGGCAAGCTCGCCCAGTGGTTGAGTTGGTCATGCGCGGCCCCGACCCGCATGGAGTGGCCACTGATCTCTCGAACAGTTTGTTCTTGGATATTTGCCTTACGAGCCAGGTGCTTGTAGATCCGCGAGATTCGACTTTCGCACAGGCTTTCTGTAACTGTTCCGGAGGTTCTTATGCCTCGTAGCAAGAAGCCAGAATTAATGCCTCCGGCTGTAAGCTAGCCCTGAAGAGCATTTGTGGCCTCGGTTGAGAGGTGAATCCATTTGCCTTGTCCCAGCTGGTTGGCATTCCCCCAAACCTGTAGACACTTTTCATAGCGCAGTTTGACGCTGCCGCTCGAACTCTTGGGGGCTGAGTTGATCGAGATGCTTGTGGCGTCGAACTCGATTGTAGAAACCCTCGATGTAATCGAAGATTTCTGATTTGGCTTCGGCCCTTGTTGCGTAAATCCGCTTCTTAATTTGTTCGCTCTTCAAGTTACTGAAGAACGACTCAGCCACTGCGTTGTCCCAGCAGTTGCCTCGGCGGCTCATGCTCGGACTCAATCGGTTGTCTTTGCACCAACGGTTGAACTCGTCGCTACCAAACTGGCTACCCTGATCTGAATGGATGATCACAGAGTCTTTTGGACATCTGCGCCACACAGCCATCGTCAAGGCATCCAATACCAAACTCGTTTGCATGCGCGAATCCATACTCCAACCCACTACCGCGCGCGAGTGCAAGTCCAGCACCACAGCCAAATACAACCAGCCCTCATGTGTTCGGATGTAAGTGATATCAGTCACCCACGCATGATCTGGCTGGTTATGTTCGAATTGCCGCTGCAATTGGTTAGGGGCAACCAATGCGGGCTTGCCTGTTCTGTAACGAGGTCGGTTGTACCCACGCACTGACTTGATCCCAGCCGCGCGCATCAGCCTTGCAACCCTGTTCTCACCGCAAGCAATACCAGCCTCTCTCAGATCGCAGAAGATGCGGGGGCTACCGTAGATCCCCATGCTTTGGTCAGAGAACTCACGGATCTTCACAGTCAAGGCCTCGTTGGCCATGGCTCTTGCCGACTGCGGTTCATGCAACCACGCGTAGAAACCGCTGCGGTGAACCTTAAGAACTCGGCACACGCTGGTGAGTTTGGATTCGCATCGGTGGGCTTGAATGAACGCGTACTTCACTCGGACTGCTTTGCAAAGTACGCGGCGGCCTTTTTTAGGATGTCGCGCTCCTCGGTCGTGCGCCTGAGTTCAGCCTTGAGCTTGGCCATCTCGACTTGCAACACCTTCAAATCGTTGGAGACGGGTTCGTCTGCCTTTTTGAACTTACTGACCCACGAGTACAGCACCCCCTCAGGAATCCCAACCCGCTTGGCCACATCAACTACCGAATGACCTCTAACTATGACTTGCTTGACCGCTTCATCCTTGAATTCCGGGGCGTATTTCGTCCGTTCCATTTGCATTTCTCCTTCTCAGTTTTGACATCATTATTTGTCTACTGATTTGGGGGAATGCCAGTAGTAGTGTTTTTGCGAAACGAACTCTCGCCTTGGACGTGCCGATACCAAACGGGTACGGCAGCTGAAACCTAAGGCGAGGTAGTCCCGATATGGGGATTTATCAGGCCAACAAATCTTCATTTCCACATTGAGGCTCAAACTCACTCACCGCACTGACGAGAAGATGCCTAAGAGTCTCGCTGTCATTTTGTTCACAAGCTAGTTCAACTGCCTTCACCAGCTTTTCAACTTCCGCGAATTCCATCAGCTTCTCATTAGCACGCATAACGCGCGGATGATTGGTGGGAGAAACGTTATCACCAATCAGCAACTCCTCATAGAGCTTTTCGCCGGGCCTCAAGCCTGTAAAAGAAATTTCTATGTCGCCACTAGGGTTTGTTTCATCGCGCAAAGCCAACCCACTCAAGTGAATCATCTTCTTGGCCATATCGAAGATATGAACAGGCTCACCCATATCGAGCACAAAAACATCACCGCCTTGGCCCATAGCGCCCGCTTGAATCACCAATTGTGCCGCTTCAGGAATGGTCATGAAATAGCGAATGATGCGGGGGTCGGTAACCGTAACTGGCCCGCCATTTCTAATTTGTTCTTTGAATACTGGTAACACTGAGCCAGAAGATCCTAAAACATTGCCAAACCGCACCATCACAAAACGCGTGCGGTGAGTGGTAACTTGATTCAGCGCCTGCAAAATAAGTTCAGCTACTCGCTTCGTGGTACCCATTGTGTTTGTAGGTCGCACAGCTTTATCAGTCGAAACCAAAACAAATGTTTCAACATGATTGCGCTGCGCTGCGAGCGCTGTTTGCCAAGTGCCAAGAATGTTGTTAAAGGCCCCAGCGCAAGGATTTTTTTCTACCATGGGCACATGTTTGTATGCCGCCGCATGAAACACAGTTTCAACTTCAAAATGTTTCAAAACCAAATCCACTTTGGCAGCATCTGTAACTGATCCAAGTAAGGGAAACAGCCTGCTTTGAATGGCTGGTTGAAGGGTTAAAAGTTCCTGTTCAATTGAATAAAGCGCAAATTCATTCAACTCAAACAGAACCAGTCGCTTAGGATTTAGCTGTGATATCTGCCTACACAGTTCTGAGCCAATTGAGCCCCCAGCGCCCGTGACCATAACAACCTTGTGTTTGACATTGGCCTCTAGAAGCTCTATTTTGGGGGGCACAGTATCTCTGCCTAGCAAGTCTTCAATTTCAACTTCACGAAGGTCTGAAGTTTTGACCTTGCCTTGAGCAAGGTGAGCCAAGCCGGGCAGGGTGCGAACTTGAACGGGAATCTTTTCTAATTCGGAGATGATGACATTTCTAACTGCTCTGCTGCGTGAAGGTATGGCCAATAACACCTCTGATACTTGCTGGTTAATGACCAAATTTGCCAAGTCAGCCCTGGAGTGGACATTCAAACCTGCAATGTGTTTGCCGTGTAAATTTTCGTCATCGTCGATGAATGCAACGGGCAAGATTTCCCGGCTTTGGGATAGGGCCAAGGCAAGCTGAACACCTGCAGATCCTGCGCCATAAATAATGGCTCGCTTGCGGGGTGTTTGAGCAATACCCTGATTTTGTGATTTCGATAGCCATCTTCTTGCCACTGCTCTGGATGCGCCAATCATCAGCAAAGTAAGGATGCCATGAATCAGCGCCAAGCCAATGGGCAACGGATGTGGTTTGGCGAAAACCATCCACGCCACCATGAGAACAGAGTAAAGGGCAACGGCTTGCGCAATGGCCAAAAAGGCTTGCAAACCTAAATAACGAACAACCGCGTTGTACAAGCCCATTTTCCAGAAGATGGGCAAAGCAAGGATGGGCGAGATGAAGACCGCGTAAGCTAAATGATCAAAAGCAACAATCAAGCTATCAGACCGTATGGTCAACGAAAAGTACAAACAGGCTTCAAGAATCAGTATGTCGCTGATGACAAGCAGCCATTGTTTTTGACGTCGGCTGAGTGCAAGAGCTTTGGCAGCAATTACATGGTTAAAGTTTTTCGCGAGTATTGAGAGCACAAACAAGGCAGACAATATCGCCAAGAAACCCCAAAGTTCTTTGAGCGTCCATTTCGCTGCAAGCGGATTGGTGGGGTTTATTCGAGCTTCATTGGGAGCGAAGCATCTGACCAAAAAGCCATTGTGATGCGATTGTTGTTCGCTTTGTAAGCATGCTTGTTGGGCTATGGCAGGTTCATTAGCCTCGTAGAGTGCAAAACCATTGGGAAGCAAGGCGGCGTACTGGGGCAGCGGCGCGTTGGTGGCCAAGATTTTTTGAGTGTGGGTTAGGTTATTGCTGCATTTGCTCTGCTCGGTGACGCAGTTTGGGCATGCTGCGTGAATATTTTGTAATTGGTTTTGCAGCGAGGTCTCGCAAGCTGTCAAGGTGTTGCTGGGTTGGCTGATGATGGTGGTGGAAAGGTCTGGGCTTTGAATTCTGATGATTGGGTATTGAAGCTGTGAAGAGCCGAACCAAGCAAGCAGAGAGAAAACGGCAACAAAAGTCAGGCCAATCCAGACCTCTAGCAGGTGTTTTTTTTGAAAGAAGTGCATAATTTTTTTAACGAAACATGTTAATCACCTGGCTATCAAGTGTAAACGCCCTGTGGAATATAAAAGTATTAAAAATGAGTGTTGTATGAAACAGACGCGCTATGTTCAGTTAAAAAAAAATTTGTGTTTGTGATAAAGTATATACGTGAGCAATTGCTGCACGCGTGCAGTTTGCCTTCTTATGCCATCGTAGCTCTTGGCTCAGTGGTAGATTACATACTCAACTCTTTCGGGAATTATCATGAAAAAAGTTTCTGCTCTCTTATTGTCAATCGCTTTGGCTTTGTCTCCTGTTGCATTTGCTCAACAACAATCTGGTAGCGCCTCAGGTGGTGCTGGCGCTGGTGCTGGTGCTGGCGCCGCAGCGGGCGCAGCTGCTGCTGGCGTGACTGTGGGTGTGGCTGCCGCCGTTGCTGCTGCTGTGGCTGTTGCTGCCGCTGTGTCTGCTAACAAGGCTGACCCCGTGTACACAACGACCAACTCAGGTACAGGCACAACATCAGTTTGTATCGCTAACTGCTGATCTGACTTTGTTCCGCTTCAAGCGCCCCGTTCAGGGGCGTTTCTTTTTGTTGCTCGGCGTTGTGTTGTCTGTGCTGGGGTGCAGAAGCAACCCAACTTACGACACGCTAACCACTCTTCTTCCTTGGCAAAAGCAGTTTGCCCAAGTGCAGCCAGAGGTGGAATACCTGTGGGTGTCGTTGGGTGGAAGAGCCACCGTGATGGCTCTGGGGGAGCGTTCGCTTGTAGGAGTTGCCCCAAATGTGGCGCGGCATGAATATTGGTATACAGGCCAAGGTGAAATGCTTTATTTGCGTAACGGCCGCATTCAAGAGGCCAAAGGATTCACCAAAGAGTGGCGTGGGCAAACCAGCAGCCCGCCTGACTGGTCAGATGTACTGCAAAGCAACCGAGCCATCAGTTGGAGGCGCCAACTAGATGTACTGCCTGGTTTCAGGTACAACTTGATAGACCATCTAACAACCTACAAACTTCCTGCACCCAAACAACTGCCAGAACAAGTGCAACACACTGCCGCCTGGGTGGGGGACTCAGTTGAGTCAAAAAATGAAAATGGCAGAGCTTGGCGTTTTGAGCAGAGGTTTGCTATTGAAAATGGAGTGGTTGTTTACAGCGAGCAATGCCTGGCGCCCGATCTTTGCGTGAAGTTACGCCCACTGGGCGTGGTGGTGCCAGCAAAATGAAAAAGCAAAGAAATTTGAATTTGGCTACGCCCGTTGCTGCAGGGTTGTTGCTGCATGCTTTGACTTCAGGCCTTGCTATAGCTCAACAGACTGGCTCGGAATTCAATTTTGCAAAGCATGAAGTAACTAAAGAACAGCGCCTAAGCCAATGGCTAACTGAACAACCTGCGGTTTCTCAGCAGTATGCCTTGGGTGCTATGTGGACAACGCAAGAAGAGTTAGAGCGCCAAACCAAGCAACACAAAGCATTGCTGCATTCCCTTGATGGGCAACTCGCGAAAGGAATGATATCAAGCTTGAAGCATGTGGCGTTGAGAAAAAATCTATTGGCTATGCAACCAACGGGTCGAGTGCCGGTTGCTATGGTAGACGCCAATTGGCTGGCGGCTTATCTGCAAAAAGACCCACTGTTAAAACCTGGTGACACATTTGAAGTGCCAATGCGCCCTATTGGTTTGCGCGTGATGTTTGAAGATGGCAGTGTGTGTGAAATACCCCATCGAGAGGGTTTGCAGGTAAAAGATTATGTGGCGGCCTGTCTGGGCCAAACCGGTACACATCCTTGGGGTTGGGTGATTCAGCCAAATGCACGCATACAACGCGTCGGCCTGAAAAATTGGAACATTGCGAAACAAGATCAACCCGCACCCGGCAGTTGGATTTGGGTGCCCGAAGACAATTCGAACTTGTCAAACGAATGGCACCAACAGTGGGCTGAATGGCTAGCCACTCAAGGCGTATCTAGCCGTTTGCCAATGATCCTATGGAGCAATTTTTCTCGGCAGGCCTACCCTGCGCCCGTGCAGGAGACTTTGCTTGACTTGTCGGGCCGACATGCGCAGCCACAACCCACCGCAAGTAATTGGGGCAATGTGGGTTTGTTGCAAACACCTACCGCTCGCATGCAAAAGCCCGGGTATTTTGGCTTGACGTTTCACCGCACATGGCCTTATCAACATGTAGATGTATTTTTTCAACCTGTCGATTGGTTGGAAGCGGGCTTTCGTTATGTGGACACCTCTAACCGTTTGTATGGTTCTGAGGCATTCAGTGGATCGCTTCCACACAAAGATAAAAGCTTTGATGTGAAAGTAAAAGCTTGGCAAGAGTCAGATTGGATGCCTGAACTTGCTGTTGGCATGCGTGACATGGGTGGCACGGGACTTTTCAGCTCTGAATATGCAGTGGTAAGCAAGCGAACAGGCAGGGTAGATTGGTCCTTGGGTATGGGATGGGGCTATTTGGGGGGGCGTGGGAATTTGAAAAGCCCACTCAGCCGTGTATTTGGTCAAGGATTTAATACCCGTGTGCAAGACGGTGGCTCACAGGGTGGACAACTCTCAACTGGGTCATGGTTTCATGGCCCTGCCGCTTGGTTTGGTGGCCTTGAATACCAAACACCTTGGGATTTCAATTTCAAGTTGGAGTACGACGGCAACCATTACCAGCGAGAACCGATGAACAACAACCTGCCCGTAGCCTCACCAGTAAACTGGGCGGTTGTGTATAAGCCTACGCGTGGTTTAGATGTGTCAATGGGCATAGAGCGCGGAAACACATGGTCGATGGGTTTCACGTTTTATGTTGACATGGCTGGGTTGAACATGCCAAAGGTGACCGACCCACCACGGCCTGCGCCAAACATGGATCGACCAAAAGCAAACTCAAATTGGCAGCAAACGGCAAACGACTTGTCTGCGCATACGCTGTGGGATGTGTCACAACTCTATCAAAGCAAAAACACTCTGTTGGTAGACGCGCGCAACTCTTTCAACATGTACAACCAAGAGAGGTTAGACAAGGCAGTGGCCGTTTTGAACCGCGATGCCCCAGAAGACATTGAAAATTTTGAAATACACCACCACAAAGCAGGCGATGTACTGGCTGTTGAAAAAGTGAATCGTACCGAATGGGTAATGCAACAAACCCAACCAGCGCGCACAAATCAACCCCTTGATCCAGTGCAGCCGGTTTATGACGTTGCACCTGCTCCAGAAAAGCAAGCGCTTTTACCCGAGAAGAAAGTGGATTTTTGGGTGGAGCCTGGGCTTGACTTTGTGCAAACGTTGGGCGGCCCAGACGGTTACCTTTACCAACTAAGTGCAGCTTTGTGGATGGGCCTAGAGTTGCCACAGAACTTCAGAGCTAACAGCACGCTTCGCTACCGCGTGAGTGATAACTACGAAAAATTCACACCCGGTTGGTCTTACATGCCGCAAGTGAGAACACACATTGCTGAGTACCTCAACACCCGTAAGTCCACGCTCGACAGCCTGACTATCAGCAAAACAGAACGCTTAGACCGTAATTGGTATGCAACAGCTTATGCGGGCTACTTTGAAATGATGTTTGGCGGTGTAGGCGGAGAGGTTTTGTTCCGACAGCCTGGAAGTAAATGGGCTGTGGGGCTGGATGCCAACCATGTGCGGCAGAGAAGCTTTGAACAAGACTTTAGCTTCAGAGATTACAAAATTAACACGGGGCACCTCACAGGTTATTGGATGACACCTTTTGAGGGTATTCACACTTCATTGAGCGTTGGCCAGTACCTGGCCGGTGACCGAGGCGCTACGTGGTCGATTTCAAAGGTTTTCAGGAACGGTTCGAGTCTGAGCGCCTACGCCACGAAAACCAATGTGCCGGCAGCAGTCTTTGGCGAGGGCTCGTTTGACAAAGGTATTGCATGGACCATTCCATTCGATGCTTTCCTAACCAGCAGTAGCCGCTACAGTGCAGGTTGGAGCTGGAAGCCTTTGTTGCGTGATGGCGGTGCGCGTGTAACACGTCCAGTGAATTTGTTTGCTGAGACGGCTTGGGTTTCGCCTGTGGCTAAAGCCTATCAACCTGCGCCACCGCCGAATGACCGGGTGGCGCCGGATGATCGGGTAGAGGAGTATTTGCGAAAACGCTGATGCCTAGGCGCTGCTTCACACTTGTCTCTTGCGGCTTCTTCAAGCCGTAAGCGCTCATACAATGTCTGCTACATGCCAAGCAACTACACCATCACCTTTGCCTGCTACAACCAGCTGGACTACACCCAGCAGTTCATAGCCAGCCTAGACCGCGCCGAGGTCGATTTTTCGCGCATTGTGGCGGTGGACAACGGTTCTACAGATGGCACGCGCGAATGGTTGCAAAAACAAGGCTTTGGGCAGGTTATTTTGAACAACCGTAACCTGGGCTGTGGCGCAGCCTGGAACCAAGGTGCCTTGACCATGCAGTCCAAATGGACGGTGGTGATGAACAACGATGTGGTGTGCGCCAAGGGTTGGCTCAACAACCTGCTGGCATCAGCCGAGCAACACCAGCTGCAAATTGCCAGCCCCGCCATGGTGGAGGGCGAGCTTGACTACGACTTAGAGGCCTGGAGCCTGCAAGCAACGCAAACTATGCAAGGCTATTGCCGAAAGGGTGTGCCACATGCCGTATGCATGGCCATTCGTGAAGATGTGTGGGATGACATAGGTTATTTCATGCCCGTGCCCAAGTTGTTGGGCTATGAAGACGGCATTTTTTTTCAGCGGGCGATTGAAAACAACATCAAAACCGGCACCGTGGGCAATGCTTGGTTACACCACTACGGCATGACCACCCAAAAGGCCCTGAAGCTTGAAAAGAAGATGAACGAGCGCGACAGCTTGGGCAACCGCAGTTTGATGAAGCTGTTCATGGGGCAAAGTTGGTGGCAGAGGAAGATGGGCAAGCGTGAAATAACCCGTCTTTTGAATGCTGCTCTTGAAGCCGAGTTGGCGCAGTATGGTTTGACCGTACACAGTGTGCATGGTGCAAAAGGTGTGGAGTGGAAATAAATCATGGCAATGCCTACAACATCAAAAAAAATTGCTCTATTTAGCCATTCCGCATTTTTGGGCGGGGCTGAAACGGCTTTAGAGAACTTGGTGAAGCTGCTGATGTTCCTTGGCCACAAGCCAGTTGTGTTTCTTCCTCAAGCTAAAAACCCCGAATTGACAGCTGTTTTTAAAGAACTCGGCGTGACGGTGGAGCGTTTTGATAGAAATTCAATTTTTGGTAACACCGCAAATGCTCTGTTACGGCTTTCGGATGCCAACTTTGAAAGATTAAAAGATGTAGTGAAGTCGCATGATTGTGATTTGGTGCTATCAAACTCATCATCATTCATTGATGGAGCCATGGTGGCTGCACAACTAGGATTGCCGCATATTTGGTCTGTTCATGAAATGCAGGAAAAAAATCCCGAGCAACAGCGAGGCGGTTTGGCGGAAGGTGCTTTTGCAAGGTGGTTTGCAGCCATGTCAGACCACTTGCTTTTTTGCAGCGTATCTACACAGGACCACCACATAGCATCTTTGTCAGTGAAGCCCAATTGCACGGTCATTCCTCCGTTTTTGCATGTGCCTCACAGTGAACCAAAGTCGCACACCGTTCATGTTGATGATGGCCGTGTGAATTTGATGTTCATTGGCGCACCAACGGTCAGAAAAAATCCAGTGTTTGCGATAGAGGTTGTAGCGGCACTTCGTACCAGAGGGAGAAATGTAAACCTGTATTTCTTTGGCGGCCGACGCGACCAAACAGGGTTGGTCGAAAAGTTGCTTATTAGAAGGGGTTTGAAAAAACATGTTCACTTTTTGGGCAAGGTAGATGACCCATATGTGTATTTTTCGGGCAAATCGATCAATTTCATTTGTTCAAAATCCGAACCTTTTGGATTGACGGTGCCAGAGGCATTGAGCCGAGGCATACCCGTGGTGGCACCCAATTCGGACGGGCCGAGCGAAACTCTAGATATGAGTTGTCAGTACGAACTCAATAACATAGACCAATGCGTTCGCTTGATTGAGTGTGTGATAGATGACTATGACAACATGTCAGTGTTGGCCAAAGACAATTACGCCAAGTTGCAGTCCGGCTTCACAATCGATCATCAGGCGGTTTTATTGCAAAAAGCCATGGACAGCGCTCTTGCTAACCACAAGCCCAAAATCTTGCCATATGAATTGATGCCTCAAGCATTGCGTCATGCGCTTTGGCCAGAAGTGCTTTCTCAATCGAGTGTGATTGAGTCAATTTCTACAGTTACTGGCAAGCAAGTAGAGTGGGTTGTGCAAAGTGTGGCGGATGAAAAGCATATGGAAGGAGTGTCTGTTGGTGCGGACATGAAGACTTTTGATGTGGTGCCTTACCAACCATCCAAGCAAATGGATGAGCTATACCGCTCGGGAGTTAGCTTTGCCTTAGAGTTAGCTGCAAATTACAGCGATGATGCCAGGCTGAAAATGGCTGCCTTCATCATGGTTCGGTTGTGCACGGAACGAACCCGTCTAGGGCGGAACTTAAAAGTGCTGGCTGTGGGCGATGGAATCGGTTCTGACTCCATACGTTTGGCTGGTGCGGGTTTTGATGTGGACTACATGGACTACGAAGCATCTGTGACATCTAGAGTCGCTCAAGAAAACTTTAAAAAATTCAAGAACGGTACCGGTTCACAAACTGGCGAGTTGCGGGTATTGAATCGAGATGAAATCGACACAGCCAACTACGATGCCGTAATTTCTTTAGAAGTTATTGAGCATGTAGAACAGCCACAAGAATTTTTAGATTTCTTAAATCTGCAGCTAAAGCCAGAGGGCTTGTTGTTTTTATCCGATTGTTTTTCAGGCATCAAGTTGTATTGGCAAACGCATCTTCTCAGCAATGAGCGTTTGTCTGGTTTGATGCCTGTAATGGCTGCGCAAAGTGGATTTGCATTTGAGGGGTTCAACCAAGAGCCATTGTGCAAACCTTATGTGTTCAAGAAATCTAAACATACCACTTCACAATTGGTGACGGCCGCCTTAACTGATGGTGATGTGATGTCAATGTTGGTGCAAGAGCAGGCAAAATTGGTCAAAGCCAAATTGCGAAATGTTGACAAGATAGTGCAAATTTTCAAACGTATGAAGATGCATTGGAGGGGCTACTGGATTCGAAAGATGCTCACGGCCTAAGTCAGGATGCAAGCCAAGCCTATAGACATGTACCGTGCTGACATAGATGGCCTAAGGGCGATAGCGGTTAGTGCTGTAGTTTTGTTTCATGCGTTTCCAGGCGCAATTGGTGGTGGGTTTGTTGGGGTAGATATTTTTTTTGTGATTTCTGGATTTTTGATATCCAGTCACATTTTTAAAGATCTGCAGGCAGGGCGGTTTAGCTTTGCAAGCTTTTACGCAAAGCGTGTCATCAGAATATTTCCTGCTTTGTTAGTCGTTTTGGTGTGCGCATGGGTTGCGTCATGGTTCGCGTTGTTCAACGACGAATTCAAGCAGCTTGGCAACCACATGTCGCGTGCGGCAGTATTTTTGTCAAACTTTTTGCTCTGGCACGAATCAGGGTATTTTGACAACATTGCTGAAACAAAAATATTGCTCCATTTGTGGTCGTTGGCTATTGAGGAGCAGTTTTACATTGTTTGGCCGCTTGTTATTTGGCTTGCGTGGCGTTACGGTGGCAATTTGTGGCTCTGGTTGCTGGGTTTGTTGGCGGTTTCATTCGTGTGGAATTTGTGGTTGTCTGAAGCAGATTTAACGCAAGACTTTTACTCACCTTTGTCGCGAGTATGGGAATTAATGTGTGGTGCTGTTTTGGCATATTGGCAACATTGCAAAAAAACACGGCGAATAGGTGATGTATTTCAAACCGATATGGTGTCTTTGTTTGGTTTGACCTTGATAGCCTTGGCTTTGGTTGGTGTCAATTCGACCATGGCATTCCCCGGATATTGGGCCTTGCTGCCTGTAGTAGGCAGTGTTTTGTTGATTGCTTCGGGCCCACGCGCTTTAGTAAACCGGCATGTGTTGTCGCGATCGTTTATGACCCGACTAGGCGCCTGGAGCTATTTACTGTATTTGTGGCATTGGCCTGTATTTGCCTTGGTACGGGTAGTGAACGGGGAACAAGTAAGTGCAGGCATGCGATGCGGCATGGTGGTCCTTTCTATTGCACTTGCTTGGGCCACTTATCGTTGGGTTGAGATGCCCGTTAGATTTGGCATCAAGCACCCTTTGAAGGTCTGGTTTTTGATGGGGGCCATGTTCTTGCTAGGGTGTCTTGGCTATGCGACCTACAAATCAGATGGTTGGCCCAATCGGGAAATCATGAGCACGAAATATGTACTGCATGAAGGGGACATCGGGCATGACATATTTCATCAATATTTCAAAAACCATTTTTTCCCATGTGAAGAAGCGAGCATTGCGAAAGCGGCAGGCACTTGGAAGGGGATGGTGAGATGCTTCCAGTCAGGTAAGTCGTCAAAATTCGATTTGACCTTAATTGGGGATAGCCATGCAGAACACTTGTTCATTGGTCTAGCGCAGGCTTTACCAGAAAAAAATGTGGTGTTTTACTCAAGGCCTGCTTTGCCTTTGATGTCAGAGTCCGAGTTCAAAACTGTCTTTGATGTGGTGTTAACTTCAGAAAACTATTCTGCGGTGGCGCTAGTTGCGAATTGGGCTCCTAAGTTAAAGGAATATGACAAAGGAGCATTTGCGCTTAATCTAGAAAAAACCGTCGCTGCGTTATTGGCTGCTAATAAGCAAGTGTATTTACTAACAGACATACCTCAATTTGGCTTTGATCCGCAACGCTGCAAATACCAGCGGCCTTTGAGTGGAGATGTTAAGTGTGACATGCCATATGAACAAGTGCACGCGCAGTGGGGCGAATACGGTGCTGCCATGGTGAGCGTGCAGCAAAATTACCCAGCGGTTCGCTTACTCGACCTAAACCGTCCGTTTTGTACGGCGGAAATTTGCAGTATGGCGCGAGATAAACTTCTGTTTTATCGCGATAACAACCATTTGAATGTTGTTGGATCCCAGTATTTGGGGCTTAATATTGCAGAAAATTTTCAAACAATTAAGAAGTAGCTTTGAATGACTGTATTGGTAACAGGCTGCGCCGGCTTCATCGGCAGCAATTTTGTACACACCTGGCTGGGTCAGTCTGACGAGCCAGTGGTCAACTTGGACAAGCTGACCTATGCGGGTAACCTGGCCAATTTAGAGAAATTCAAAAACGACCAACGCCATGTATTTGCGCAGGGGGACATTGGCGATGTGACCTTGGTCAGCGAACTGCTTGCCAAACACCAACCCCGCGCTGTGCTCAACTTTGCCGCCGAAAGCCATGTGGACCGGTCGATCCATGGGCCAGGTGACTTCATTCACACCAATGTGATGGGCACCTTCAATTTGCTGGAGTGTGTGCGTGCCTACTGGCAAGAACTGCCCGCTGACAAAAAAGAAGCTTTTAGGTTTTTGCATGTGTCCACCGACGAGGTGTACGGCACGCTGTCACCCACAGACCCGCCGTTTGCCGAGACCAAAAACTACGAGCCCAACAGCCCCTACTCAGCCAGCAAAGCAGCGAGTGACCATTTGGTACGCGCCTGGCACCACACCTATGGTTTGCCCGTGCTGACCACCAATTGCAGCAACAACTATGGCCCGTACCACTTTCCTGAAAAGTTGATACCACTGGTGTTACTCAATGCTTTGGCGGGCAAGCCCTTGCCCATTTATGGTGACGGGCAACAAGTGCGTGACTGGTTGTATGTGCAAGACCACTGCCGCGCGATAGCGCGCGTGCTTGAGGCCGGCAAGGTAGGCGAAACCTACAACATTGGCGGCTGGAACGAAAAACCCAACCTCGAGGTGGTCAACACCTTGTGCGCGGTGTTAGATGAGCTCAAGCCCCGCGCAGATGGTAAAAAATACGCCGAGCAAATCACCTATGTGAAAGACCGCCCCGGTCATGACCGCCGTTATGCGATTGACGCCCGCAAAATTGAACGCGAGCTGGGCTGGAAACCGCAAGAAACTTTCGAGACCGGAATACGAAAAACAGTGGAATGGTATTTGGCCAACCAAGACTGGGTGGAAGGGGTGACCAGCGGTGCGTATCGCCAATGGTTGGGCAAACAATACGGCGAAAAGGCCTGACCTTTTTGGCCGAAGTGCATGCCAAACATGAACATTCTTTTGCTAGGCGCCAATGGTCAGTTGGGCCACCAACTTAGCACCGAGCTGCTGGCCTTGGGGCCTGTGAGGGCTCTCACCCGTGCGCAAGTTGATTTGTCAGACCCGGTGAATTTGCGCGCTGCTTTAGAAAACGCCACAGCGCTTTTTGTGCCTGATGTGATTGTGAATGCCGCGGCCTACACAGCAGTAGACAAAGCCGAAACGGACGCAGCCCAAGCCACGGCAGTCAATGCCCAGTCAGTAGGTGTGTTAGCTGAGTTCGCCCATTCTGTGGGGGCGTGCTTGGTGCATTACTCGACCGACTATGTGTTTGATGGCTCAGGCACACGACCTTGGGCTGAGGGCGATGCAGTGGCACCGATGTCGGTGTACGGGCAAACCAAATATCTGGGTGAACAAGCCATTGCCAAGACATGCCAAAAACATCTGGTGCTGCGCACCAGTTGGGTGGTGGGCGCCCACGGCGGTAACTTTTTAAAAACCATGTTGCGCTTGGTCAATGAGCGTGACAGTTTGCGCGTGGTGGCTGACCAAGTGGGTGTGCCTACTTCTACGCAATTGTTAGCAGAGACAACAGTGGCACTTTTGCGCGCAATGCACGGTGCGAGCGATGACGATGCCCGTTGGGGTGTGTACCACCTGGCGCCCGCAGGTGAAACCACATGGCATGGCTATGCCCAACATGTGGTGGCAGGCGCACTGGCGCGCGGCGCAAAACTGAAAGCGGGTGTGAACGATGTACACCCCATCTGCACCGCAGAGTACCCCCTGCCAGCACCTAGGCCTTTGAACTCACGCCTGAGCACTGAAAAAATACAACGCACCTTTGGCCTATCGCTGCCCAGTTGGCAACAAGGCGTAGACGCCATTCTGGATGAATTGATTCACTGAAAAGTTTTTATGACACAAGCCACACACACCATGCAAACCAAACACCGCAAGGGCATTATTTTGGCGGGCGGTTCAGGCACACGCTTGTACCCCGTGACGCAAGCGGTCAGCAAACAACTGATGCCGGTGTATGACAAGCCCATGATTTATTACCCCCTGACCACGCTGATGCTGAGTGGCATTCGTGAGGTGTTGGTGATTTCAACGCCGCAAGACACACCCAGGTTCAAAGAGTTGTTGGGGGACGGCAGCCAATGGGGCATGCAAATTGAATACGCAGTGCAACCCAGCCCCGACGGTTTGGCGCAAGCCTTCATCATTGGCAAAGAATTTGTGGGCAACCACCCCAGTGCTTTGGTGCTGGGGGATAACATTTTTTATGGCCACGATTTGGTGAAGCAACTGCACAGTGCCAACGACCGCACGCAAGGTGCCTCAGTGTTTGCCTACCATGTGCACGACCCTGAGCGATATGGTGTGGTGGAGTTTGACGCGCAACAACGCGCATTGAGCATTGAAGAAAAACCCAAAGCACCCAAAAGCAACTACGCCGTGACGGGCTTGTACTTTTACGACGAACAGGTGTGCGATATTGCAGCCGCCGTGAAGCCTTCGCACCGCGGTGAGCTAGAAATTACCGATGTGAACAAACGCTATTTAGAGCTGGGGCAGTTGAATGTGGAAATCATGGGCCGTGGCTATGCATGGCTTGACACAGGCACACACGAAAGCTTGATGGAAGCAGCCAGCTTCATTGCCACTCTGCAAAAGCGCCAAGGCTTGATGGTGGCGTGCCCTGAAGAAATTGCGTTTGCACAACAATGGATTGATGCCGCCGCCTTGCAAAAGTTAGCTGCGCCTCTGGCAAAAAATGGCTACGGCCAATATTTACTGGGTTTGCTCAAGTGATGGGAAAGGACGCAACATGCCCTACACCGTGACGCGCACACCCATTGAAGGGGTGTTGGTTTTAGAGCCCAAAGTGTTTGGCGACGCACGTGGTTTCTTTTTTGAAAGTTTCAACGCGCGTGACTTTGCGCAGGCCACAGGCTTACAGTGTGAATTCGTGCAAGACAACCACAGCAAATCAGCCAAAGGCGTGTTGCGTGGCATGCACTACCAAGTGCAACATGCACAAGGCAAGTTGGTGCGCGTCACGCAAGGCGCAGTGTTTGATGTGGTGGTGGACATACGCCGCCACTCAAAAACCTACGGCCAATGGTTTGGCTGCGAACTGTCAGCAGACAATAAAAAACTGGTGTGGATACCCGCAGGTTTAGCACACGGGTTTTTGGTGACCAGCGAGAGCGCAGAATTTTTGTACAAAACCACCGACTACTACCACCCAGAGTTTGAACGCAGCCTGTTGTGGAACGATGCCGATGTAGGCGTTGAGTGGCCCCTGCATTTGCTAGATGCGCCGCCTTTGCTGGCAGCGAAAGATCAGGCGGCAGGGGCATTTAGGGATTTGGTGTGAGGACTTTTTTGTCGAATTAATTTGACAGGGCAATGATGCCGTTCAAAGATTCTCGAGCCTCGTCGAACACAATGCGCGAAACTTGCTTCCAGGGGTGCGGCCTAGCGTGACGCTTGCGCCAATCAAAGGATTTAGGCTGGTGCGTTAAAACATAGCCAACCTCTTTTTTGGGGCCAACATACTGAATGGCAAATGGGTTGGTGGCGTTGGAAGAGGCATGCGTCATGGGCATCCCTATGACAAGACCAGTTCGCTCGTTGAACGCTTTGGGAGACAGCACGAGCATGGGGTGCTCGTCTTTCATTTCGCTTCCAACCTGTGGGTTGAAATCAATCCAGATCATGTCTTGACGGTCAGGCACCCATAGCTTACTGGTGGTAACCATCAAAATACCTCAGCACCGATGCGACCACCATCAGATATTTCACCGCTGTGCAATTGAGGATCGTAGGCCTTGAGCTTTTGTGCCAAGGTCAATTTAGGTTTGCCCGCGGTGCGAACCAGCAAACCGTTTTTGACAACTTCAATTTTTACGGGTGTACCGGGCGACAAATGAGCCGCCTTGGCAATAGGCGCAGTGATACGAACGCCTAAACCATTGCCCCAAGCTTTGACCGTTTGTTCAATGCTGCCAGTTGGTGTGCGCATAGCAACTCCTCAGTGTTTAAACGAGTATAAACATTTGTTGATCATTATGCAAGTTGAGACCGTTTGGGCAAGGCGGACATCCATTTGGCTAAAGCTAACAAACAAACGCTGCTGATCAGGGTGAATACGAGCAAATGTTGTTGTGCTGAAAGGCCAAGGTTGAAGAGGCTAGGTGAAAAGACCAAAACAATTTGCAACAAAGCAATGCCAATACACAACGCAGAGTATTGACGGGCCGCTCCCATTTGAAACGGCCGATGGCTGACAGACGCAGACAAACAAGCGCTGCCTTGCCACAGCACCAAGGGCCACAAATAGTTTGCAATGCCTTGCCACTGTGCGTCTAGCCATTGCATGTGCAGCGCAAACAAACTGGCAAGGCCAATACTTACCAAGCTCAGGCAGCCCAACAAACCAACCGACAGAGAACTGTCGCTCGTCTGCTGTGGTGGCTGCGACAACTTCACTTGTGCCCACGCCATGTGAATGACGGCGGGTACAAAACCAAACACCCGCAACAATGCGCTGAGCCAACCTGTTTCTTGCGCGCCGTAAAGTCTTTGCCACACGATGATGACCGCGGTAGCCAAAAGCACATCGAAGAAGGTGTGGGTGAGGCGCAAAAAGGTGCTGCGGTTGTCAGCTTGCTGGTGTGTTGTGCTGGTCGTTGCTGTTTTGCTAAGCGATGGCGCGTTAGTTGCTGATTCATTCGGTGGGTTGGTGGTTTGAATTTCAGCAACTTTCAACCAAGCTGGCACCAACCAAAGACTGCCCACAAAGTAACCCAACAAAGCAGCCAACAGCAAGGTGGACCCTTGCCATTGCGTGAGCTCAGTCAATTGCGAGCCTAGCCAAGCCACCAATATCGAGCACACCGGTGGCACCACCCGCACATACAACTGTTGCCGTGTGTTGCCCGTGCGCAGCACAAAACTTTGTGCCAAACCCCAACTGAGTTGGCACATAGCAATCAGAACCACCCACCACAAAGCAGGTAACACCTGAAGTTGGCTGACCCACAGAGCCAGCCCAGCGAGAGGCGCGAGCATAAGCCATCGCCGCATGCTGCTCAACCAGTGACGGCGTGCTTCTTGGTGTGCAGCGTAGTTGTGATTGGCCAACAAAGACAAAGGTGCTTGCGCCAAAGCCAAAGTCATCCAGAAAAAGGCGATTTGGCTGATGACTGAAAACTCACCCACTTCTTGCGGCGTGAACCAACGCAACATGAGTAAAGCAAACACCACTTGCGTGCCAAACGACAGCAAGCTGGCCAGGGCCACGGTTTGGCTGGTGTTGCTGAAGCTAGAACTGAAAAACTTGAAACGCTGCATCAACCGTTACCAAACAGGATTTTCCACAAAGGCATTTTGGCTAACAACTTTGGCCATTGCATGTCTTGCAAATCAGGCACTTGATAGGGGTACGCCTCGAGCGCTTCACCAAAGCTCGGCGCCCATGTGTTGGGGTTGTCGCTGAGTAAATGAAAGTTGCCTTGATGGCGCGAGGCAAAGTAGCGCACCCAGGGGTAGTCGTTGCTGACGACGGGCAAACCTACGGCGCAATACTCCAACAGTTTGGTGGAGGTTTGTTGGTTGTAGGGCGCGATGTTGCTGACCAAGTTCAAACCAAACCGCGCGCGTCGCAATTGTGTGGGTACATCGGCATGTGTCACACGCCCGCTGACGGTGGCATTGGGGGGCAACTGCGCATGAATGTGTTCTGGCACATTGCCCACTAACAACAAACTGCGCCCCGCTTGATGAATGCTTTGCAGCACCGGCAAGAAAGGTTGCAGGCGGGTCATTTCACCCAAGTAGACCAGGTCAAACTCTTTGGAAATGACATGTGTAGGTGCTTCAAAGAAAACTGGCGCTATACCCATGTCACGCAAACAACTGGGCACGCGGCTGCTAAAGCCCATGCGTTCGCGCACCCAGGGGTTTTGAAACACGCGGTAGTCGGGTTGCGCTTGGGTGATGCGTTTGACTTGGTCTTTGAGCCACGCATGTGGTGGCACCGAGCTAGAACTGTATTCGTGAATGTGAAACGCGCGTTTCAATCGAAGTTGTTCTAAGTGCGACACGCGCCCGCATATCCACCACACCACTTGCGCATCATCGGGCACCGTGGCGCTGGTGTCGTGTATGTTTGCTTGGTGACCTTGTGCCGCAATGAAAGCGGCATACGCCTCAAGTTCAGGCAAATACGACGGACCATTGCGAACAAAGTGAATCAGCATCAGCGACCTTTTTGAAGCGCGTGTTGTTGCACCACATTTTGCAATGTGTTGATCCAGCCCTGCGTGAAATGGCTGATGTGATGACGCGCGACGATGCGCGCCATATCGTCTTGTACTTTTTCGGGTGGCAAACTGAGCACTGTCATGACGGCTTCAGCCAGCGCCACAGGTGCGTCACCTCGAGCCAGCAAATAAGGTGCATCTAAATCGTAGAGCTCACGCATGGCGGGGATGGGCATGGCAACACATGGCACTCCACACGCAAGTGACTCGAGCGCCGTCATAGGGCAACCCTCGTAGCGCGACGCCATGAGGGTGACTTGCCATGGGGCGTACAAACTTTTACCGCTAGGGTGCTTGCCCAAAAAATGCACGCGACCTTGGTGCAATAAATCGAGGTTGTCATGCACCAGCTGTCGATGCAAAGGACCTTCACCCACAATGCCCAGTTGTGCATGGTCAGGCAAAAAACGCATGGCGTCGATCACCCAGCTGGGTTGCTTTTCGGCAGACAAACGACCGACATAGCCAAGCAGTAAGGGGGGTAAACCTGACTCGCCACCATGGCCTGCATGCACATGCAGGGGTTGGCCTTCGGACAAGGGTTGCAGTCCATTGGGGATGACCGTGTTCGTTAAATGCACCGAACCCACGAAATTTTGCAAACTGTTTTCAGTGGTGCGCGACACGCACACAAATTGATTGACCTGTTTGTAAAGCAAGCGCAACCACATTTTTTTAGCGAACGATGCACGGGCTTGGTGCAACACATCAAGCAAGGGGCCATGCACCCAGCTGACCAATGGTTTGCCGGTGAGTGCTTTGAGGGCTGCACCGCAATAGGTGGGGCCAAAGTTGTGGGTGCCAACAATCACATCGTGTTGTTTGGCAGCGCTTACCAATTGGGTGAAGGGTGTTTGTCGCCAAGGCAATGCGGTGACTTGCCAGTTGGCTTGTGTGAGTGAGGTTTGCAGCGTGCGTGTCATGGTGTGCACGCCACCCCAATCACTCTCTTCTAACAACAACACGCTTGGCATACTTCTCAAAACTTTTTGAATGCTGCGAATTAACGCGCACCAAAACCGGTGTAAATCGTTTTGATGGTTTTAACGGCAATCAGCAAGTCGAGCGCCAATGAGTAATGCGCCACATAGTACAAGTCGTAACTGAGTTTGAGCCGTGTGCTGTCAACACTGTCAGCATAACCTTGCTGCACTTGTGCCCAACCGGTGAGGCCGGGGCGTACCAAATGGCGGTAGGGATAGCTGGGAATGGTGGTGGCAAATTCGCGCACAAAACCTGCTTGCTCAGGGCGAGGGCCAATGAGGCTCATGTGACCGCGCAGCACATTCCACAACTGTGGCAATTCGTCTAAACGGGTGCGCCGCAAGAAGCGGCCCACACGCGTGATGCGTGGGTCTTCGGCTTGTGCAAAGTGCACGCCCGGTGCTTGCAAACCGTGCACCATGCTGCGGAATTTCCAAAGCTTGAACAGTTGACCATCGCGACCTACACGCGATTGCCCAAAAAATGCAGGGCCGGGTGAGTCGAACAACACCGCGCCTGCAACAACCGCACTCAATGGCACCCACACAGGGCTGAGCAACAACACAACGGCCACATCGATGAAACGTTTGACGCGGTCGTAAGTGGGGTCGTTGTCGATCTCCCACAAATTGTCTTCATGTGTGGGCAACACTTTGCGACCACTCAACAACTCGGCCACCGATTGCACGCTGTACAAACGCAGGTGTTGCATTTTGAGTTGCCCCAACAAGCGCGTGCGTGTTTCTGAGGCTGCCACATGGCGGTCTAACACCAAACCGTCGCACGCAGGCAAGGGTGTGCTGGCAGCGAGGTCCCAATGCAGCAATGCGATGTGTTGTGCATCTGGTGTTTGCGGTGCCATACACGCATGCAATTGTTGAGGAACATCCGCATCGAAATAAGCCAAACGCAGCACGCGGTGTTTGGCCAAACGGCGGTAGCCCAACCACAACCACAATGTGGTGACGGCATAGCACCACACCACGGCAGCGCGTGAATAGGGTTGCTGCAACAAAGCAAAACCTAAGGGCGTAAACAAGAAAGGCGCCAAGGTGGAAACCCACAACACACCACTGCGTTCAGCGGCAGGCAACTGCGCATTGCGCATCAACAACCAACTGGCAATGGCGTAGGGAATGGCACACCACCACACGGTCTCACCAAACTGGTAGGTCATGAGGGTGGCGTTTTCTAAAACTTGCGCCAACAGCAAACTGGGCAACAACAACCATGCGCCCCACAAGGTCCAGTTGAGCAAATTTTCGCGACGGCGTACGGTGGCTGAAGCCAACGCAGCAGACGGACGGCTGGTGGAAGCATCATCAGCCAAACACTGTTGATACACGGCTTGCACTTGGTGTGCCATGTGGTCGACAGTGAAAGTGTTTTGAAAATGCTCTTGTGCAGCACGGCCCAAGCGCTTGCGCAAGTATGGTTCTTGCACCAAACGCAACAGTTGCTGCACGATGGCTGTTTCGGTGTTGGCGCACAGCAAACCTTCTTGGTTGTGAATGATTTGCTCGCGAATGCCGGGCAAGTCGCTTGCCAAAATGGCCACGCCCGCGCGCATGGCTTCAAGCACAGTAATGGGCATGCCTTCGTGGTCAGACAGCAGCACAAAAATATCGTGGGCTTGCAACAGCTCGGGCACGTTGTTCACATCGCCCAACCAACGCACATCTTCAAGTTGAAGTTGATCACTCAAAGCTTCAAATTGTTTTCTGTCAGGGCCGTCGCCTGCCAAGGTGAGGGGCAACTCAAAGCCCACTTCGTCACGCACAGTGGCCACAGCACGCAACAACAAATCGTGGCGCTTGGGCGACTTCATGCGCGCCACCATGATGATGCGCGGCACATTCGTGGTGTTGCTGGCTGTGGCGCTCAGTGATGCTGCGGTTTGTTTGTTCAAAACATCATCTGAAGCTTGCGTGTGAACCACCGATGTTAGTGCGGCAATGCCATTCGGTATGACATGCACACGTTCATGATGAATGCTGAGTTGATAAGCCAACTCGCGTTCGTGTTCAGACACGCAAATCATTTGCGTGGTCAAACCTGCCATGGCGCGTTCAGCCAAGTTGGCCATGTGACGGCGCAACCAAGGCACTTGCGGTTTGAACCCAAAGCCATGCACCGTGTAAACCACAGGACGCTCGGTGCGTTGCGACGCCAAACGTGCTGTTAAACCCGCAATAGCGCTGTGTGTGTGAATGAGATCAGGCGGATGCGCTTCAATGAGCGCCACCAAGCCTTGCACCGCAGGCCACAAACGCCAAGGCAGCAATGACTCGACCATTTGCGGCAAAGGACACACCGTGACGCCTAAAGCCGTCAACTGCTGTGCCAACACCGACCCTTCGGTGGGGCCACCAATGACCACCGTGAAGTGAATGCCATGGCACAAGGCCTCGCACAAAGCCAGCACATGCGATTGCGCACCACCTGCTTCGCCTTTGGTGATGACCATCATCACATGGGGTTTGTGATTGTTATGGGGTTGAGTTTCTGTGGTGCTTGAAGTTTCTGAGGGGGTTGAGACTTTTTGGAGGGTTGTGGCCTTTGCAGCAGCTTTTTGTAAATCAGCTTTGGCTTGCACGACTGCAGCCCAGGGGCTGTTGCGGCGTTGTTGTGGTTCAACGGCAGCGCGCAAAACAAGCGGATTGGGCTGGCCTAAAACGGGGTCTTGAACTGGTGTAAGCGTTGCTTGGTTTTCAGTGGTGCTTGTTGCCGAAGCATCAACTTCTTCTTTGACAGCGCCTGCATCGTTCGCGACTTCCGGTGCAACCTCTTTCGGTTTGCGTTTGGCGCGCGGTTTTTTTTCTGCAGGTGTTTTGGCAGCTTTTGCAGGAGCGGTGGGAGCAGGTGGCAGTTCGTCGCCAAACAGTGACAGCGTGCCGTCGTCGGTGTTCTTCATAGGGGTGTGTCAAAACCTTGTGGGTTCATCGATTGCCATCGCCATGCGTCAATGCACATGCGGTCTAAATCTAAGGTGGTTTGCCAGTTGAGCAATTGTTTGGCCAGTGTGGCATCTGCCAAACATTGCGCCACATCACCGGGGCGACGCGCCACCACGCGGTGTGCGATGGGCACTTGGTTGACGCGGGCGAAGGTGTCGACCATTTGCTGCACGCTCACACCTTGGCCGGTGCCTAAATTGACGGTCAACAGTTTGGGTGCATCGAGTGCTTGCAAAGCCGCTAGGTGACCCGCAGCCAAATCCATCACATGCAAATAGTCACGCACGCCAGTTCCGTCAGGTGTGTCGTAGTCGTTGCCAAAAATTTGCAGGTGTTCGCGTTGCCCTAAGGCCACTTGGGTGATGTAGGGCATCAAATTGTTAGGAATACCACTGGGGGCTTCGCCCAACAAACCACTCTCGTGCGCGCCCACAGGATTGAAATAACGCAAGATGGCGATCGACCAGCGTGGGTCTGCGGCGTGCAATTCGCGCAAGGCGTCTTCGCACATGAGTTTGGTGCGACCATAAGGGTTTGTGGCTGTGAGCGCCGCTGTTTCTGGAATGGGCACCACCTCTGGGTCCCCATACACCGTGGCAGATGAGCTAAAAACAATGCGACGCACATCGGCACGGTCCATCGCTTGCAACAGGTTGATCGTGCCGCCCACATTGTTTTCAAAATAACGCAACGGTTGCGCCACCGATTCACCCACTGCTTTGAGGCCGGCAAAGTGGATCACCCCTGCAAAGTTGTAACGCGCAAAGACCGCGTCAAGCGCTTTGGCATCGCGAATGTCTGCTTCTACAAATTCGATCGGGCTGGCATGCAATCGCGCCAAACGGTCAAGCACTTTGCGGCTGCTGTTGCAAAGGTTGTCCAAAATGACCACAGGCTGGCCTGCGTTAGCCAGTGTGACCACGGTGTGCGAGCCAATAAAGCCGGTGCCGCCTGTAATAAGAATGGGTGAAGTCATAACCCTGCGATTATCCCCTGCAAGAGACATGCAATCGGCCTAAAATAATGGCTGGCTTATGTGGCTGCAAATTTAACGCGCAACAAGCCAGTTTTCTATTTCTTACTCTTTTTTAGTACTTCATGAAACGTCAATCCAACTCCCAAACCGCTCAGCACGGCGGCGCTCAGTCGTGCATTGCTTTGATCGATGCCCGTTTTTTGGCCTGGTTGCAAGGCCAGTCTGATTCGGGTCAGTCGCAAAACCGCCAACAACTGGCCAATATGCTAGGCAACGCACTGGCGCACAACGGCCTAGAGCTCAACTTGCGACGCATTTATTGGTACAGCGACACGCCTGACGAACAAGCCTTTGACGGCCAAATCAGCCGAGCGGTGTTGCCACACAGCCAAGACGGCGGTGTGTCGATGTTGCGTGCCATGGGCGCTGATTTGAAGCGTTTGTCCGAACGCGGCGCTGCAGACCATTTGTTGGTGGGCAGCGATGACGAGCGTTTGTTGACCTTGATTGACGAAGCGCAGTTGCACGGCGTGTGCGTGCATTTGTTGGCCGATGAGGCCGCGCGCAACATGCATCAGTTGAACCGTGACGATCCAGGTTGGGCGCGTTTGCTGTCGCAAGCCGATCAACGCGTGGTGATCGGTGCGCAAGTGGCTGCCCGTGAAGGTGGTACTGCGCGTCACAGCAACTCCATGCACGCTGTGGCCAATGTGGACCCCGAACAATTGCGCGAACAACTCAACACCGTGATTCAAACTTGGTGGGACGACGAACCTGAAGACCTGCGCGAAGAATTACGCGAAGAGTTGCAAAACACACGCGGCATTCCACAAGAAGTGGACCGCCAGTTGTTGTTGGGTGTGCGCCGCGTGTTAGAGCGTGCTTTGAGTTTTCAAGAGAAAAAACTCTTGCGCGAAATGGTGCGTGAACGCGTGTTGGGCCCACAAGCGGCGCAAGCGTCAGCCGAGTTGCAACCTGAGCATGTTGATTAAACTTTGTTTTTTGTAGAGCGTGAACATGAACCCTCTGTCATCTGCCGAAATTTTGGCCCAGGCCTTGCCCTACATCCGCAAGTTTCATGGCAAAACCTTGGTCATCAAATACGGCGGCAACGCTATGACCGACCCGGCTTTGCAAAAGGCATTTGCCGAAGATGTGGTGTTGCTCAAACTGGTGGGCATGAACCCCGTGGTGGTGCATGGCGGCGGCCCTCAAATTGAGGGTTTGTTGCAACGCTTGGGCAAAAAAGGCGAGTTCATTGAAGGCATGCGCGTGACCGACGCCGAAACCATGGAAGTGGTGGAGTGGGTGTTGGGCGGCGAGGTGCAGCAAGACATCGTGGGCTTGATCAACCAAGCCGGTGGTAAAGCTGTGGGCCTGACTGGCCGCGACGGTGCCATGATTCGCGCCCGCAAGTTGATGGTGCACGACAGCAAAGACCCGAGCAAAGAATACGATGTGGGCCAGGTGGGTGACATCGTCAGCATCGACCCCAGCGTGGTGAAGGCTTTGCAAGACGATGCATTCATTCCCGTGGTCAGCCCGATTGGGTTTGGCGAACACAACGAGAGCTACAACATCAACGCCGATGTGGTGGCGGCCAAATTGGCCACCGTGCTGCAGGCCGAAAAACTGCTGATGCTCACCAACATCCGCGGCGTGCTCGACAAAGCCGGTGAACTGCTGACCGAGCTCACCCCCCGCCGCATTGACGAGTTGTGTGCCGACGGCACCATCAGCGGCGGCATGATCCCCAAAATCGCTGGGGCGCTGGACGCGGCCAAGAGCGGCGTGAACGCGGTGCACATCATCGACGGGCGCGTGCCACACGCGATGTTGCTGGAGATCTTGACCGAACAGGCTTTCGGGACCATGATTCGTTCGCACTAACTACCAAAGTTTGGCGCTCGGTTGCTCGGGTGCGGACTTTTCAAGCCCATGCCACACGATTCTTCTTTGTCAGGTGATGATCCATCGGCGACAGCTTCGACACCTGCGGTGCGCAAGCGCATGAAACCCGGTGAGCGGCGTGCGCAAATTTTGCAAATGCTGGCCACCATGTTGGAGCAACCCGGCGCAGAACGCATCACCACCGCGTTGTTGGCGTCTAAGTTGGATGTGAGCGAAGCGGCTTTGTATCGGCACTTTGCCAGCAAGGCGCAAATGTTTGAGGGGCTGATCGACTTCATCGAACAAACGGTGTTTACCTTGATCAATCAAATTGCCGAGCGCGAAGGCGATGGTGCGCAAAAAGCGGCACGCATGGTGACGGTGCTGTTGCAGTTTGGCGAGAAGAACCCAGGTATGACACGCGTGATGGTGGGCGATGCGTTGGTGTTTGAAAACGACCGATTGCAGCAGCGGATGAACCAGTTTTTTGAGCGGGTGGAGTCGGCGTTGCGACAGGTGTTGCGTGCGGTGGCTGAGGCGCGTCAGTCTGGTGCGCCTACGGTGGAGGCGCAGGTGAAGGCGGCTGTGTTGGTGTCGTTTGCTTTGGGGGTATTGCAGCGGTTTGCTCGGTCTGGGTTTAAGCGGTCGCCTTTGGATAACTTGGATGCTTCACTTGGGTTGATTGTTTAGTCTATTTTTTGACATAGAGCGCATGAAGCGCAAAGGGCACGGCGGCTGCCTCATGGTTATCACAAATCGTTAGCCGCCGCACCCTTTGCGCTTCATGCTTTGGGTGGCGGAAGAATTCAGGGGGTTATGGCTTGGTAGGGGCCGGTTACTTGGTTTAGCCAGATTGACGACAAGTCTCTTAAATCTTCTGGTACTTCAAAGTGGGGGTCTCTTGCGTCAAAAAGAACTTCTTTTGGAGTTTGAGCCCGAACCATTGCAAAAGCTTTTTGTTGGTTGCGACTGTTGTCAAACATCAAGGTCATATCGGCAATTGTTGATGCGTAACCTATAGCTGCTTGCGTTCTAGGAAAGCGCTCTATTAATTTTTGTTTAGGTACATCATGGCCACCCAAACTGTGGCGCGTTTTAACCCTGAGCAAAGACAGCTCTACATTGGACAGCCCAACAAAAAGAACGATCACAACATATCCTGCCTTTTGCATGCGTTCAATGTCATCTGTTTTTGAAGCAAACCCTCCGCCGACTTTGGCTTGCCAATATGAAAAAACAGTTTCGTAAGCAAAGGACATACCTTGATCCATCACCAATTGCCTGAACACATTGACGCCGCCTTGCGATACCTTTTGCCAACGGTCGTCTTTGTCGCGGAGTCGAACTGCCCAGTCTGGCAGTGGTGGTGGAGGAAGAATGGAGAGCGTTAAACGGTCTGCATTGATGAGGGGCATTTCAAGTTGATCTGCCATGCGCAAATACCAAAGCGTCGACTTGCCAGACCCATTGTGACCCGTCAGAACAAATGCCACCGGCTTTGCAGAGTTCAACAACAAGCCCGATAGCAAATGGTTCAGCGTGGGTGGACGCTTGAACTTTGATCTCGATGTCACGCTGATTTTCTAATCAGTTGAAACTTGCCGTTGACAAATCGACCTATGCGCTTTGTGCCGTCGAATGATTCGCGAACAAATTGCGAGGGGTCTTTAGGATTGATCGAATAAGCAAAGACGCGCTTATTCGTTCCATCCCCAAAAACAGCCGACCGAGGTATGCCTGGTTTTGACAGCGCTTTGGCGGCTTTTTGCAGCAGGTGATGGGGCTCTTTGCTTTTGGGAATGTCGCGATGTGCGGAGGTTTTGATCAGCACAAAGCCGTTGCTCAAGGAAGCAACGGCCTGTCCGCTGACGAGGGCGGGCTTTTTGGAGGAGGGTGTTTTTTTGGCGGTCATTCGCAAATGATGTGCTTAAAAGCCAAGTGCGGTATGACTTGCTGGTAACTTTTTAGAAAGTCACACCCACTTTTGCCCCCGCATCAACAATTTCTTGCCAAGTGGCGTCGTCGACCACCACACCATTTTTTTGACGGTCTATGCGTGCGGCGCGTTCGGGTTCGCCGGCTAATTTGACGCCTTCGGTGTCTTGTGTGGCAGGGCTTTTTCTGAGCCAGTCGATGAAGGCCAGGGTTTCTTGGGCGAAGCTCATTTGTGTGCCCAAGGCTTTGGGGTCGATGACGATGGTGAGCATGCCGTTGTAGACCGCGCGTTGGGCGTCGGGTTCGCGGTGCCAGGTGCCTCCGCCGCTGAGTGCGCCGCCTAAGAGTTCACACGCAACCGCCAAGCCAAAACCTTTGTGTTCGCCAAAGGGCATGAGCGCGCCATAGCCGCCGTTGCTTTGAGGGACCACCACCACGCCGGGGTTGGTGGTGGGGCGGCCGTGTTCGTCGATAAGTGTGCCGGGGGCCACTTGTTTGCCTTCGTTATGGGCCACGCGCATCTTGCCTTGGGCCACACGGCTGGTGGCGAAGTCGAGCACGAAGGGTTCGCGGGTGTTGTCACCCATGCCCACGGGAATGCCAATGCAACAGGGGTTGGTGCCATAGCGACCATCGCCGCCGTGCCACGGTGCCACCACGGGGCGAGAGAGCACATTCACAAAATGCAGAGACACCCAACCGCGCTCAACCGACATTTCAGCAAAGTGGCCAATGCGCCCCAAGTGATGTGCACGCGACAACGACATGATGCACGCGCCATGTTGCGCCACGCGCTCGAATGCGAGGTGCATCGCTTGCACACCGACGGTTTGACCAAAGCCTGTTTGGCCGTCTAAACCCAACAGCATGCCGGCATCAACTTTGATGGCCACTTGGCTGTTGGGCGCAAGGTTTTTTTCCAAAATGGCGTCGATGTAACGCGGTGCCATGCCCACGCCGTGCGAATCGTGGCCGCTTAAATTGGCCATGACCAAATTGGCTGCGACTTGTTGCGCCTCTTGGGCACTGCTGCCTGCAGCTGTGAAGAGTTGGGTGATGTGTCGCTCGAGGATGGGGGCTTGGAAGGTGTGTGACATCAGGGACTTTACGGGGGGTCAAAGGTTAATCGTCATACCATAATATAGGCAAACCACGGCTTCCCCAATGGGTGAAAACTTCAACTGAAAGGCAATTCATGAAACTGGTTCGTTATGGCAACCCTGGCAAAGAAAAACCCGGTCTGATCGATGCAGACGGCAAGCTGCGCGATTTGAGTGCGGTCATTCCCGATGTGACATCGGCCCATTTGAGCGACGCCATGATCGCCAAGCTGCGCCGCTTGAAAACAGCTTCGTTGCCTTTGGTGAAGGGCAAGCCTCGCATGGGCAGCCCCGTGGCCGATGTGGGCAAATTCATCGCGATTGGTTTGAACTACGCAGACCATGCGGCTGAATCGAATTTGCCTATCCCCAAAGAACCCATTGTGTTCATGAAAGCCACCAGCTGCATTCAAGGCCCCAACGACGATGTGATGCTGCCCAAGGGCTCTGTGAAAACCGACTGGGAAGTCGAACTAGGCGTGGTGATTGGCACCGAGGCGCGCTATGTTTCACAAAAAAATGCGCTCGACCATGTGGCAGGCTATTGCTTGATCAATGATGTGAGCGAACGCGAGTACCAAATTGAACGCGGCGGCACATGGGACAAGGGTAAGGGTTGCGACACCTTCGGCCCCATCGGCCCATGGCTCGTGACGCGCGACGAAGTGCCCAACCCACAAAAGCTACACATGTGGCTCGATGTGAACGGCGTGCGCATGCAAGACGGCAGCACCAAAACCATGATCTTCAGCGTGGCAAAATTGGTCAGCTATGTGAGCCAGTTCATGACCCTCAAACCCGGCGATGTGATCACCACCGGTACGCCTCCCGGCGTGGGCATGGGCATCAAGAAAAACGGCAAACCCGCACCCGTGTATTTGAAGCGTGGTGACACCATGTCACTGGGCATTGAAGGCTTGGGCGAACAGCACCAAAAAGTGGTGGCGTTCAAAGCGTAAGCTGTCAACGACATTGAAAGAAAAAGGCTGCCTCTGATGAGGCAGCCTTTTTTATGTGAAGTGTCTACTGCATCAACCTAAAACCTAAGCCGCAGCTTGGCGAGGAGGGGTAGGGCGGGTGACGATTTCTGACAGGTATGAGGAGCCCGCCCTACCCCTCCTCGCCAAGCGAGCCCAGCAAAACAGCAAAACAACAAACAGAGGCAGAAAGAAATTCAACCCAAAGAAACAACCTGCATCCCAGGCAAAGAAGCCACAGGAAACTCTTCATGGTCAAACGCCTTGTCACCATCCTCAGAAGCCACCCCCGTGGTCTCTAAGTTTTTGAAATCAAACTTAGAGTGATCCAGCAAATGCGAAGGCACCACATTTTGTAAAGCAGCAAACATGTTTTCAATGCGGCCAGGGAACTTCTTTTCCCAATCGCGCAACATCTGCCCCACCACCTGCCGCTGCAACCCGTCTTGGCTGCCGCACAGTGTGCAAGGAATGATCGGGAACTGACGGTAAGTGGCCCAACGCGCCAAGTCTTTTTCGGCCACATAAGCGAGCGGGCGAATCACCATGTGGTCGCCACCATCGCTCACCAATTTGGGGGGCATGCTTTTGAGTTTGCCGCCAAAGAACATGTTCAAAAAGAAGGTTTGCAAAATGTCATCGCGGTGGTGACCCAACGCAATTTTGTTGCAACCCAACTCACCTGCCACGCGATACAAAATGCCGCGACGCAACCGTGAGCACAGGCTGCACATGGTTTTGCCTTCGGGAATTTTTTCTTTCACGATCGAATAAGTGTCTTGCGTTTCAATGCGAAACGGCACACCCAATTCGCTCAAATACTTGGGCAGCACATCGGCTGGAAAACCCGGTTGCTTTTGGTCGAGGTTGACGGCGATCAATTCAAACTTGATAGGTGCGCGCGCTTGCATTTTGAGCAAGATGTCGAGCATGCCGTAGCTGTCTTTACCGCCCGACATGCACACCATGATCTTGTCGCCTTCTTCGATCATGTTGTAGTCGACGATGGCTTCGCCCACCAAACGGCATAAGCGTTTTTCAAGCTTGTGGTTTTCGTGTTCGATTTTGATTTGTGCGGGCGATGCAGCGTCCACCTGTGTGTCAGCTGTGTCGGTGTCCGCGAAAAAGGAGGTGGATGTTGTCATGGTGAGGGCTCGGTGTTGTCTATGACCTGAAAACTGAGGATGTTTACCACTGTCCTGTTTCCATGCGAATGGCCACTTCGCAGTCTTCAAAAATTTCAAGCTTGGCGATTTTCACCCGCACGCCTAACACGCCGGGCAATTGCATCAAACGATGGGCGAGTTTGCCAATTAGGCTTTCCAGCAAATTGACATGCTCTGCGGTGCACTCGGCGATGATGATTTGACGCACCTTGCGGTAGTCGAGCACATGGCCAATGTCGTCGTCGTGGGGCAACAAAGGTTGTGTGCCGAGGTTCAACTCAGCATCGACCTGAATGGGTTGCGGTGCGGTTTTTTCGTGCTCGAGAATGCCCAAGTTAGCGTCAAAGCGCAAACCGGTGAGCGTGAGGATTTGTGTGCCTTTGCTTGCCGCCATGTCACAACACTCCAGGTTTGGCGCGGAAGGCTTCAACGCCAACGGCTTCGCAGTCGGGATACACATCGGGCTTGCGGGTGGACACGCGTGCAGCCAACACGCCGGTGTGTTCGAGCAATTGGGTGAGGATGTCATCGCACAAAGTTTCTTGCAAACCAATGTGGCCTTTGGCAATGCGGCCATGTACGACGGCGCGTACGAAGTCGTAATCGACCACTTCGTCAATGCGATCGTCTTTGGGTCGGGTGCCTTCGAACGACACATACAAATCGACATCGATGATGATGCGTTGCGGCGCATGTTGTTCGAAATCGTGCACACCAATGCTGACTTGCACCGTGAGACCTCGCAAGAACAAGCGGCGGCAGTTGAGCAAAAGTTTGTCGTTCATGGCAGGTGTCTCAGGGTTTGAAAAGTTCATCCACCACAAACATCACATCGCGTGCCAGTGGCACCAAATGTTGACCGTTGTCCACCCGCAAAGTGGTGCCGGTGACGCTGGGGTTTTGCGCCAAAAACACCACGCTGTTGGCCACATCGGTGGGGTTGATGGCTTGACGCAGCAAATTGGCTTTGGCGGCGCGATCAAAGTTGTCTTGTGTTTGTGGGCCACTCAAATACATCAGGCCCGGTGCTACCGCATTCACACGCAGCGTGGGCGCCAATGACTGTGCTTGCAAACTGACCGCACGCTCTAAGGCGAGTTTGGAGAGCGTGTAAGAAAAATAATCGGGGTTGAGGTTGAACACCTTTTGGTCGAGCACATGAATCAGACTTGGCAAGGCACGCATTGCAGAAGCGTTTGCATTGTGTGCTGTCGGTGTTGCGCTTGTTGCTGTCGGCATGGGCGAGACATTTGCTGGCATTCCGATTTGCGCATGGTCACGCCCATGCTCATGCAGTTTCGCCATCCATTTGCCAAACCGCATAGGCGCCATCAAATTGACTCTGAGTTGTTCAATCGCTTGCGTTTCGTCAAAGTCAGTGCCGCCGTCAGGCACAAACAAAGAGGCGTTGTTGACTACGCAGCGCAAGTCATGGCCGGTGGTGACGACCGTAGCGTCAAAAATGGCGTGGCAACTGGCCTCGTCGGCCAACTCGCCTTGCACTGCGATGGCTTGCACGCCCAAATCGCGAACTTCGTTGCACAACTGCTCGGCTTCTGCGGCAGAGCGGTTGTAATGGCAGGCCACAGACCAGCCTGCGCGTGCGAAGGCCAGGCCGATTTCGCGACCCAAGCGAACGCTGCCGCCAGTGATGAGTGCCCAATTGCGCATGAGATGAGTGGTCTGGAAAAAAACGAAGGGGTGCGCGGCGCGTTACGATCTGCACCGCATGAATTCCCAATTATCCAACGATGCGGGCCCATCGACACAAACGGCCCTGATGACCCTGATTCAGCGCAGCATTTCAAATGCGGGAGGCTGGCTTGGCTTTGACCGTTTCATGGCGCTGGCGCTGTACGCGCCCGGCATGGGCTATTACGCCAATGGATTGCGCAAATTTGGCACCACGCCGCAAACCGGCAGCGATTTTGTGACCGCGCCCGAAATGTCACCGCATTTTGGTCGCGCGCTGGCCAACCAAGTGCGTGAAGCGCTACAGCACACACAGACCGACGAGGTGTGGGAATTTGGTGCAGGCTCAGGCGCGCTCGCGCTGCAACTGCTCGAGGCTTTGGGTGACGATGTGAAGCGCTACACGATTGTGGATGTGTCCGGCAGTTTGCGCGCGCGTCAACAAGAAACGCTCAACGCCTATGCACACAAAGTGCAGTGGGTCGATGCGCTGCCAGATGCCCTGCAAGGAGTGGTGGTGGGCAACGAAGTGTTAGACGCCATGCCCGTGCAATTGTTGGTGCGCAAAAACGGCGTTTGGCATGAACGCGGTGTGATTGCCCCTTTGCAATGGCAAGACCGACCCACCGAGTTGCGCCCACCGGTTGAGATAGAAGGTGAACACGATTACCTGACCGAAATTCACACGCAAGCAGAGGCGTTTGTGAACACTTTGGCCGACCGATTGAAAGCGAGTGTGTCGCAAGGTGGCAAAGGCGGCGCGGTGTTTTTGATCGACTATGGTTTTCCTGAAAGTGAATATTTCCATCCGCAACGGCATATGGGCACCTTGATGTGCCACCAGTTGCACAAGTCAGACCCCGATCCGCTGGTGGATGTGGGGCAAAAAGACATCACCGCGCATGTGAATTTCACCGGCATTGCAATGGCCGCGCAAGACGCGGGTTTGCATGTGTTGGGCTACGCAAGCCAAGCGCATTTTTTGATCAACTGTGGTTTGTTGCCGCCGTTGGTCGATGCACCGTTGGCTGAAAAAGCAATGGCGCAAAAGTTGATCACCGAGCATGAAATGGGTGAGCTGTTCAAGGTGGTGGCGTTGGGTACTTCTGAGTGGGAGCCACTTGGCTTTGCTCTAGGAGATCGAACACATGCGCTTTAAATAACTTTTGCTATTGCGGCGCAGACCAAACTTAGGATGATGGTTGAGCTTAGGGGGATGAACCACTCTTTGCCGAATAGCTTGAAGCGGATGTCGCCGGGTAGGCGGCCAAAGCCTAGTTTTTGTAGCCAGGGCGTAAGGCTGTTGATTAACAACAGCGCTAGAAAAATGACCAATAGCCAGCGCAGCATTTAGTCGATTTTCTCTAGAGCGGTTTCAATGGCAACGATGCGCGCTGCGTCTATTTGTTTGCCGATGTCTGCGCCTTTCAAACCTTTTGCCATGGCTTGTTCGCTGATGTCGGCTGTGTTGACTGTTTGTGTAGCTTGCAATACTTCTTGCAAACGGGTGCGTTGTGGGTATGGAGTGTTTTCTCGGCCCAAACGACCGCGTGTGTCGCATTCGCAGGCCCATAAAACTTGTGCGAAACGTTCGGGTCTGCGCAGTGCATCGCAACGCACCAGCAAGCGCAGCAGGGCTTCGGCGCCAAAACTTTGGCTTTGGTGAATGTTGCCGTGTTCACGCGCCACCACTTCGGCCAATTCTTTGCATTCAACGGGCACGCGCCATCGTTCGCACAACTTCAACAAGAGCTTCACGCTGCGTTGTTCGTGGCCAATGTGACGGGGCAACACATCGGCCGGTGTGGTGGCTTTGCCCAAGTCGTGGCACAAAGCGGCGAAGCGCACTTCAAGCGGTGCATTCATGTGCGCGCATTGGTCTAACACCATTTCCAAATGGATGCCGGTGTCAATTTCGGGGTGATGCTCTGCACGTTGGGGCACGCCGTAAAGCGCATCGACTTCGGGTAACAAACGTTTCAATGCGCCGCAAGTGCGCAACACTTGCAACATGCGTGAAGGTTTTTGACACATCAAGCCACGCGCGAGTTCTTGCCACACGCGTTCGCTCACCAATGCGTCAACTTCGCCGTCTTGCACCATGTGTTGCATGAGCTGCAAAGTTTCTGGCGCCACCGAGAAATCAGAAAAGCGTGCCGCAAAGCGTGCCACGCGCAAAATGCGCACGGGGTCTTCACGAAATGCTTCGGTCACATGGCGCAACACTTTTTGCGCGATGTCACGCTCGCCACCATAGGGGTCAAAGCGCTGACCGTGTTCGTCTTGTGCGATGGCGTTGATGGTGAGGTCACGGCGCGCCAAATCTTGTTCGAGCGTGACATCGGGGGCGGCGTACACCGAAAAGCCGTGGTAGCCACGCGCGGTTTTGCGCTCGGTGCGCGCCAGTGCGTATTCTTCTTTGGTTTGTGGATGTAGAAACACTGGAAAGTCGCGCCCCACCGGCTGAAACCCCTGCGCCGCCATGGCTTCGGGTGTGCTGCCCACCACCACCCAGTCGCGGTCAGACCCCTCGTGCCCCATCAGGGCATCGCGCACTGCGCCGCCAACCAAGTATGTTTTCATGCATAAGAGTGTAAAACCTAAGGCGGGGCGTTGTTGAGCCTGCCTGATTCAGCCGAACGGTCAGCCTAGTAGCCAGACTTCTTATTTGCTTTTTTGTCGCGTTACTGAGCTTGCGAGCGAAACGGCTCTTCAAATGCGCGAAAGTCTTTTTCTGCCAAGGCATCTTCTATCCAAGCCGCCACACTCGGCAAGGCGGTGACGCGGTCCACATAGGCCAGCACATCGGCTGGCACAGGCAACGCGTAGGTGTTGATGCGCATGCAAACGGGCGCAAAAAAAGCATCTGCAATGGAAAATTTGCCAAACAACATGGGGCCACCGTGTTGGCGCAATTCGTTTTGCCAAAGCGTGATGATGCGTTGCAAGTCGTCGCGCAGGTTGACATGTTCTGCCAACAGTTGAGCGCCCACCTCAGGCAGGTTGGCTTCGATGTTCATGGGGCAATGCGAACGCAAGTTTTGAAAACCACTGTGCATGTCCGCGCACAACGCACGGGCGCGTGCACGCGCAGCAGCATCTATAGGCCAGAGCTGAAGTTGCGGGTGCGTTTCCGCCACATATTCACTGATGGCCAAGCTGTCCCAAATGGCTTGTTGTTCGCCGAGATGGCTGTCGACCAGCACCGGCACCTTGCCCGCAGGGCTGATGTTCAAAATGGTTTTTTTGAAATTGGAATCAGCTTCGAAACTGTCGAAGCGAATTTTGTTTTCAGTGAACGCAATGCCCGCTTGCTTCATCAGCACCCAAGGGCGCATGGACCAAGACGAATAATTTTTGTTGCCGATGTAGAGGGTCAGAGCCATGGTGCGTCCTTCAAGCAAAAGGGGTTGTCAAGCAAGTCGAAATTGTGCGATGCAAACCGACTGATGAGGGCGGGTCATACTTAATGTTTAGCCACAAACAACCGCTTGATTGACTTAGGCTCAGCCACTCCCAAAGCGCGCAGCCCTGGCAAATTGCCTTTGCTGATGTTGTGCACCTTCATCGAATCTAAGTTGTCGCGGCTCATCAATGTCGGGCCAGGGGCAAATTCCATCATCAAGGCTTGCAACCATCCCACGGCATACGGCAGGGGCAACACTGGGCGGGGGTGGCCTGACCAGCGACCTGCCAATTGCACCAATTCAGCCAGTGTGAGCACATCGGGGCCGCACACATCGAAGGTTTGCCCTTCGGTGCTGGGGGTGTGCACACAATGCACCAAGGCTTGTGCCACATCTTGCACCCACACCGGTTGAAACTTGGTGTGGGCCCCCGCAAGTGGCATGAACGGAAATATGTTTTGCAACTTGGCAAACAGGTTGATGAACTGATCGTCTTTGCCAAAAATCACACTGGGGCGCAGCAGGGTCAAACCCAAGGGTGCTTTTTCTGCGGCTGACAGTAACGCGGCTTCGCCGCGTGCTTTGCTGCGCTGATACATCGAAGGGGCGTTCATCTCGGCGCCCAGTGCACTCACATGAATCAAACGACTGACATTTTCGGCATGACATGCGCGCGCCAATTGCGTGGGCAAGGTGACATGCGCTTGGGTGAAGGCCTCTTCGTTGCCGTGCAGTATGGCCACCAAGTTGATGACCGCGTCGTGCCCATGCACCAAGGCTTGCAACTGCTTGGGGTCGTGAACATCGGCTTGCACCACCGACACGCCCGGCAGCATTTGGATGTGACGCGCTGGCAGGCGACGGGTGGGCACGGTGACCTCGTGCAGTTGCATGCTCAGGCGAGCGCACACATGGCGGCCTACAAAGCCGCTGCCGCCGAGCACCAGTATTTTTTGTGGAATAGTTTTGCGTTGCATGGTTGAACTGTAGCGCTTGCAAAATATTTTGTGTAGTCGCGGGATAATGTGCGCATGAACCAACTTGACGCACTCAAACAATTCACCACCGTGGTGGCGGACACCGGCGACTTCAAACAGCTCGCGCAGTTTCAACCGCAAGATGCCACCACCAACCCGTCGCTCATTTTGAAAGCGGTGCAAAAGCCCGAGTATTTGCCCTTGCTCAAAGACACCGTGGCCGCGCACGGCAAAGAGCCGATGGATGCACAAATCGACCGCCTGCTGGTGCGTTTTGGTTGCGAAATTTTGGCCACCATTCCGGGGCGTGTGTCCACCGAAGTGGATGCCCGTTTGAGTTTTGACACGCAAGCCACAGTCACACGCGCCAAACGCATCATGGCTTTGTATGAAGCGCAAGGTGTGAAGCGCGAGCGCGTGCTGATCAAAATTGCGTCCACTTGGGAAGGCATTCAAGCTGCGGCTGAATTGGAACGGGAAGGCATTCGCACCAACCTCACCTTGTTGTTTTCTTTTGCGCAAGCGGTGGCGTGTGGCGATGCGAAAGTGCAATTGATTTCGCCCTTTGTGGGGCGCATTTATGACTGGTACAAAAAATCTGCTGGTAGTGGGTGGATAGAAGCCGACAACGCCGGTGCCAACGACCCCGGCGTGAAATCGGTGCGCGCCATTTACAACCACTACAAACGCCACAACATCGCAACCGAAGTGATGGGTGCGAGCTTTCGCAATGTGGGGCAAATCACGGCGCTGGCCGGTTGCGATTTGTTGACCATTGCGCCCGAACTGTTGGCGCAACTCGGTGCCAGCACCGAACCATTGAAGCGCTCACTCGACGCTAACGCTGCCAAGCAACTCGACTTGCCCGAAGTGCATTACAACGAAGCAAGTTTCCGCTTTGCTTTGAACGAAGACGCGATGGCCACTGAAAAATTGGCCGAAGGCATTCGCGCGTTTTGTGTGGATGCGGTCAAGTTAGAAGCGTTGATGACATAAAAAACTCAAAGCACAAAAAACACAAGACGAAAAAAAGCCCCGCAAGAAATTGCGGGGCTTTTTCTGTTTGGCAAGAGCACCGAAGTGCTCAGGCAAAGCGGTGGGGCAATTACATGCCCATGCCGCCCATACCACCCATGCCGCCCATGTCAGGCATACCGCCGCCGGCAGGTGCGTCGTCTTTTGGAGACTCAGACACCATGCACTCGGTGGTCAACATCAATGAAGCCACAGACGCTGCGTTTTGCAAAGCAGTGCGTGTCACTTTGGTGGGGTCCAAGATACCCATTTCGATCATGTCGCCATAGGTGTCGTTGGCAGCGTTGAAGCCGTGGTTGCC
>JBEGOM010000007.1:0-99343 GCA_041181985.1 Pseudomonadota bacterium
CACGTTGGGTCACTCTTGCCAACACCCATGTGGCACCGCACTGCAATCGCACCAAGGCTTGCGATGGGTGCGCATCTGCATGGATGGCATCGATGCGCGCTGACATGTGGTTTTGAATACTGGTGTGTTGTGCCTCATGCAAGGTGATGCTGACATCACGCGCCAAAATGCGCAGTCGCACTGCTTTGCCGACATGCATGTGGGTATCACGCACCCACATGTGTCCGCCATCAAATGTCACTTTGGCCAAATGCCATTGGCTGTCCAACGCCTCTACGGTACCCTGCAACAACACACCCACATCGTCACCCACTATTGCTGGGTTGTTGGTGCGCGTTAACACTTCTTGTGCAGCACCTTGTGCTTTCACCTGCCCCTTGTCTAACACCACCAAATGGTCAGCCAAACGCACCACTTCGTCAACCGAATGGGTGACATACAACATGGGCAGCTTCAATTCGTCTCGCATTTTTTCAAGCCACGGCAATATTTCGTGACGGCGTGCCATGTCAAGCGAAGCCAGCGGCTCGTCTAACAACAACAGTTTGGGCTGTGTGGCCAACGCACGCGCAATTGCCACGCGTTGCCTCTCACCACCTGATAAGTTGTGGGTTTGACGCTTGAGCAAGTGACCAATGCCCAGCAACTCAATGCTGCTGGCCAATGCTGCTTCAGAACTTTTTTTGTGTGATCGTTTGAGACCAAATTGCAAGTTGTGTTGTACATCCAAATGCTCAAACAAACTGGCTTCTTGAAACACAAACCCCAGGTCGCGCTGCCATGTGGGTGTGAAAACATTTTGCGTATTGTCTTGCCACACATCAGCGCCCACGCGAATCAGCGCTTGTTGTGGACGCTCCAGCCCCGCCACACATCGCAGCAGGGTGGTCTTGCCAGAACCCGAAGGGCCAAACAACACGGTGATGCCAGAGGCAGGCAAGTGCACATCCACCACCAATTGAAAGTCTTGGCGTGTCAACTGCAAGCATAGTTGTAGATCGTTGAAGTCACTCATGGCATGACCCGACTGGTGCGCTTGCGCATGAGCGACAACGCCAACAGCACCGCAAACGAAAACACCACCATGCCAGCAGCCAACACGTGGGCCTGCGCATACTCCATGGCTTCTACATGACCATAAATTTGGGTTGACACCACCCGCGTTTTGTCGGGAATGTTGCCACCAATCATCAACACCACACCAAACTCACCCACGGTGTGGGCAAAGCTCAAGATGGCAGCCGTGATCAACCCAGGTTTGGCCAAAGGCAAAGCCACTGAGAAAAAAGCATCGATGGGTTTGGCGCGCAAAGTGGCGGCCACTTCCATGGGACGTGTACCCATTGATTCGAAGGCGTGTTGTATGGGCTGCACAGCAAAAGGCATCGAATAAACAATCGACCCAATAAGCAACCCTGTGAAGGTGAATGACAAAACACCCAACCCCAAGCTTTGTGTGAATTGTCCCAATGGTCCATTGGGGCCCATGGCCACCAACAAATAAAAACCCAACACCGACGGTGGCAACACCAAAGGCAATGTCACCAGCGCACCGATCGGCGCACGCCATTTAGACTGCGATTGCGATAGCCACCAAGCCAAAGGCGTTGCCAACAACAGCAAAAGCACCGTGGTTGCAAGGGCGAGTTGGAAGGTCAGCACGATGGCGCTGATGGCTTCAGGACCGATAGCGGATGAAGAAAAACGCATGACTGATGTTTATTGAATCTCGTAGCCGTATGCTCGCATGACTTGTTTGGCATTGTCGCTGCGCAGATAGTTGAACAACGCACTCACCGCTGCATTGTCTTTGCCTTTTTGCAGCACGATGGCCTCTTGTCGCAGCGGTGCATGCAAATGCGCAGGCACCAACCAGGCAGAACCCTTGGCTATTTTGCCCTCCACCATGACTTGTGAGAGCGCCACAAAACCCAAAGGCGCGTTACCACTGGCCACAAATTGATAGGTCTGTGCAATGTTTTCGCCTTGTACAAATTTGGGCTTGACTTCTTGCAGCACACCCAACTTGCTCAACGCTTCAACCGCCGCTGCACCATAAGGTGCTAATTTGGGATTGGCAATGGCCAGATGCTGAAACCGCTGAGTCTTGAGGATGTTGCCCTGATCATCGACAAGATTGGGCTGACTGCTCCACAACACCAATTTGCCAGTGGCGTACACAAAACGCGTGGCGGCTACACCCAGACCTTCTTGTTCTAACTTGGCTGGTGTTTCGTCATCCGCTGACAAAAACATTTGAAACGGTGCACCGTTTTTGATTTGTGCGTACAGGTTGCCTGTTGAGCCAAATGACAGCAACACTTTGTGGCCTGATGCTTGTTCAAACGACTTGGCAATTTTTTGCATGGGCGCTGTGAAATTGGCGGCCACAGCCACATGAATGTCCTCGGCTTGCACTTGCAAACAAAAAGCCGTCAACACCCAAAGGCAATACTTGATTTTGAACACTGGACAACCCTTCTAACCTGCATCAATGCGCACAATGATGCAACAGTTTAGAAGATCGCGGCGTGCGACGGGCAAAAAAAAGGGTTAACCGAAGTTAACCCTTTCTTGAAGTCAGCGACGATCACTCGTCTGCTTTGAGCTTCTCGCCGAACAAGACAACCATCAAGGTTTTGCCAATCACATTCAACAAAATACCAAACAGCACCAAGCCCAAGAACATGGTGATGCCGCCAATGATGCGACCGCCCACCGTCACGGGGAACATGTCACCATAACCGGTACTGGTCAGCGTCACGATGCACCACCACATGGCTGCTGGAATGGAAGTATAGAAGCGCTTGTCTTCTGGAATTTGATTGCCCGAAATAGGATCGATAGGGATGAACTTTTCAGCCTCTTTTCCCGCAGGCGTTGCTGCATCGATGGCTTTCTGACCTGCTTCGATCACTTCGGGGGTGTACAAGCCGCCTTCCACGAAATACATGGCTGTGCTGGAGATCATCATCACTGAGAAAAAGATGATGAAGTAAATCTTCAGGTTGGTCACGATGGGATTAGACGATTGTTGGCTAACCTGCATGGCCAAACGTGCCAATTTGAGCACTCGCAACACCCGCGCCACGCGCAACAGGCGCAACACTTTGCTGCCTTGCAAGGCAGTGAAGTTGAAAAGCATCAAATACGAAGGCAAGATGGACACCAAGTCAATCACACCCCAGAGGGTGAAAGCATAGCGCCAGCCCTTTTCAGAGTAAAACAAATTACCCAAGTAATCTAGCGTGAACACACCGACTGAAACCCATTCAATGAATTCGAATGTTTTGTCGTAATCATCGAATAGCTCGGGTACGGTATCTAACGCCAAAGTGACGCATGAAATAAGAATGAACAACGCAACCAGGTTGTTCCATTTCTTGAACCCTGCGCTTGCTGGGTCACTGAAGACGGCTTTCAACATATTTACCCCTTGAAATAAAACGAGGGCATGATATGTGTGCGGGTGTAAACAGCGCGTAAACAGGACGCCGCCAGACAGTCTTTATTGATTCTTTTGTATTATTTACTGAGGTATTTTGTGCCTGTTTACAGCACCACTTGTGAGCCCAGTTCGACCACCCGATTCGATGGCAACCGATAGAAAGAAGTCGCACTGTCTGAGTTTCTGTACATAAAAATAAACAGCAATTCGCGCCAATAAGCCATTTCAGATTTGATCTTCGGTATGAGTGTTTCCCGACCCAAGAAATAAGATGTATCCATCGGATTTAAGCTGACACCAGGAATGTGACTCGCCTTGAGTGCTTCAGGCAAATTGATGTCGTCCTTGAAGCCATAGTGAATCGAGACGGTCCAGAAAGAATCCGAGAGTTGGTGCACTTCATGCCGTTTGGTCGCTGGCACATAGGGCACGGTGTCAAGTTGCACACTCATGAACAAAACATGCTGATGCACAGCTTTGAAATGTTTTAGGCTGTGCAACAGCGCTTGTGGCACATGGCGAGTGTCTGACACCACGAAAACAGCTGTGCCATCGATTCGCGTCACACCTCCTTGATCGAGGCTTTGCACAAAAGGTTTGAGCTCTAACGCATCGTCTGCCATGCGCTCGCGCACCATGTCACGGCCTTTTTTCCAAGTGCCAAAGAGCAGAAAAACCAGTCCACCAAACGCCAATGGAAACCAACCCCCGTCGGCAATCTTCAACGAGTTGGCTGCGAAAAAAGAACCATCCACCAAGATGAATGGCACGCCCCCCAAAAAGGCACGGATGGGGTTCCACCCCCACAAATTAGAGGCCACTGTAATGGCCAAGATGTCGGTGATGACCATGGTGCCCGTCACGGCAATGCCATAAGCTGCGGCCAAATTGGTGGAAGACTGAAAGCCCAAAACCAACGCAATGATGCAGACCATCAAAGACCAGTTGATGGCGGGCACATAAATTTGTCCAATTTCTTCATCGGATGTGTGCGACACCTCAACACGCGGTGTGTAGCCCAAACTCATGGCTTGTTTGGTGATCGAGAACGCACCAGAAATAACCGCTTGCGATGCAATGACAGTGGCAATCGTCGACAAGATCACCAATGGTGTGAGTGCCCATTCGGGGGCCAAAAGGTAGAAAGGATTTTCGATGGCTTGTGGGTTGGACAACAGCAACGCACCTTGCCCGAAGTAGTTCATCACCAAAGAAGGAAACACAAAATATATCCAACCGGCGCGAATGGGTTGAATACCAAAGTGACCCATGTCTGCATACAGCGCTTCAGCCCCTGTGATGCACAACACCACAGAGCCCATCGCCAAAAAACCCATCATCGGGTTGTTCAATAAAAACATGAAGCCATGGCTTGGGTCCATCGCCACCAACACTTCAGGATGCTCCACGATGCTGTTGACACCCAAAACAGCCAAGGTGAAAAACCAAACAATCATGACAGGCCCAAACAAGGTGCCAACACTGGCTGTGCCTTTTTTCTGAAATACAAACAAGCCCACAATGATGAGCAATGAAAGTGGAATCACCACAGGCTTGAAGGTTGGCGTGATCAGCTCTAAGCCCTCGACCGCTGACAGCACAGAAATGGCGGGTGTGATGACACCATCACCATAGAAGAATGCAGCCCCAATCAAACCAAGGAATGTGAGAAAGGTGTAGTAACCGCCATGTTTCTTTTGCTTGGAAATGGCCAAAGTCATCAGCGCCATGATGCCGCCTTCACCATCGTTGTTGGCACGCATGATGAAGTAAACATACTTCAAGCTCACAACAAACATCAAGGACCAAAAGAACAACGACAAAATACCAATGACATTGTCGTGTGTGATGGGCACGGGATTGTGCGCACCACCAAACACTTCTTTCAACGCATACAGCGGGCTGGTACCAATATCTCCATACACAACACCCAACGCAGCCAACACCAGAGTAGCCATGCGCGAATGGCCCGTTTGATTTTCTTGCATGCAAACCTCTTAGTTTTTAAATCGGTAACCCACGCCTAATTCGTTCAGCAGATAAACGGGGCGTGATGGATCGTTTTCAAGTTTTTTACGCAACCTGCTGATGTAAATGCGCAGGTAATGTGAGTTGTCTTGCTGGCTATTGCCCCAGACCTGTTGCATCAAAGCACTTTGTGTGACGACTTTGCCAGCCTGTCGAATCAATACACCCAGTAATTTGAATTCGATGGCCGTGAGGTGCACGGCAACGCCTTGCTTGACCACAAGGTGGCGTGAGAAATCTACCTCCACATCACCAAAGCGCACGATGGGCGTTTCGTCTTCAGCTTGTTTGTGATGTCGGCGCAGCAAGGCTTGCACCCGCGCCACCATCTCTGCAATACCAAATGGCTTCACAAGAAAGTCATCGGCGCCCGCATGCAACGCGTCTACTTTTTGCTGCTCTTGGCTGCGCGCTGACAATACCAAAATGGGGGTGCTCGACCAGTTGCGAATGCGGTCGATCAACTGCAAACCATCCCCATCGGGCAAACCTAAATCGAGCAAAATCAAATCGGGCTTGGCGTGGTTCAAAGCATGGGTGGCCGTGAGCAAGCTATCGGCTTCGTCCACAGCGAAGTCCGCCATCTCAAGTGCAGTTCGCGTGAAGCGACGAATTTCTGGCTCGTCTTCAATCAACAACAAACGAAGCTTCATCGTTACACCTCGTCCATCAAGACGGTTGGTGGCGTGCCTAACGGCAGGCGAACCTCTACCTCCGCGCCGACAGGTTGTTTGTTTCTGACGCGAATGCTGCCACCATGTGCTTCCACAATGATTTTGCAAATAGACAAACCAATGCCAAAACCCGGGATGCGAGACTCTTTGTGTCCACGCTCAAACAAATCAAAGGCAGATGTGAGCATGCCCTCGTCAAATCCGTTGCCTTGATCAGATACCTCTATCGTCAACCAATCGTCTTGGGTTTGCATGGACAGCGTGACGGGCGTATCGATTGGTGCGTATTTGATGGCGTTTTCAATCAAATTGTTGAGCACAGTTTCAATCAGCACTGGGTCAATTTCAATCAACGGCAAATCCGGTTGAATGTTCAGTTGGAGTCGATTGGCGTTTTGAGAGGCGGTCAAATGCTCCACACTGGCGCACACCACATCCTCCATCAAATGCCACTCACGTTTGAGTTGAACAGTGCCAGAACTCAAGCGCGCCATTTCTAACAGATTGGTACCCAAATTGGACAACCTGCGCGCTTGATTTTGAATGGTGCGCAAAGTGACCTCAGCTTCAGGCGACACATTGTCTTTGGCAAGCAACAACGAATCTGTCAAGCCCACCAGCACCGTCAACGGTGTCCGCAGGTCGTGAGACAAAGCCGACAGAATCGAGGAACGCAAACGTTCGGTGGCACTGCTGATTTGTGTTTGCTGCGCCACATCGACATAATGCAATCGCTCCAAGGTGATCGCCAAGAGCGAACCAAAAGCTTCAGCAAACGCCACATCACTCTCGGCAACATGATGGCTCTGCGTGGTCGAATTCGCCAACACCAGTAGGCCGTGAATGTCCTTGCCTGATAAAAGCGGCACATACACACTGCCCCACCCACTCGCACTCGCTGAACTGCTTGAGACAGTTCGCCCTTCGATCAGCGCCATGGTGGCAATGTGGGTTTCAATATGAAAGCCTGCGTCCTGAACATGCGCTTCAGTCACAAGAGGTGCTTGCAGCGCGATCACATAGGCATCAAGTTTGGTTTGCGATGCAAGAAATGTTTGCGTGATTTTTCTGGCCTCTGCCACATCGTTCGCCCCCGACAGATCGCTTGCCACGCTGTACAGCGCGTGTGTACGCTGTTCGCGCTCTTGCGCATCCACCGCACTTTGCTTCAGTCGAGATGCCATCTCAGCCGTCACATAACTCACTGCCAGCATGACCATAAAAGTCACCAAATGATGTGCACTCTCCACCCTGAAAGAAAACCGCGGCGCGGTGAATAAAAAGTCGAGCAACAACACGCAGGTGATAGAGGCTAAAAAACCGGCGCTGCGCCCCAACTTAATGGCAATCACCAACACCAACAGCATGTAAATCATGACGATGTTGGCCAAATCCCAGGTGCCATACAACGGGAACATAGCCGCCGACACCACGCCCACACCCGCAGTGGTGAGTGCAACTTTTTGCGGGCTGAGTCGATTGTGTTTGGCGATCACGGGCATGACTTGGTTTTACTTAGACACGCTGACGATATCCAAGACAATGTAAAAACGGTGTAAAAGTTTATTTGATGGCCCAACCGCCGCTCATTGGAAACACCTGCCCCACAAAACAATTGGCTGCATCACTGCACAGGTAGGCCACAAAAGCTGCATCTTCTTGCGCCTTGACCAATCGGCCCAATGGCACTTCACGTTTCAGACGTTCTTGAAAACGCGGGTTGGCCTGTACTTCTGCAGGGAAGTAGGTAGGGTTGTCCACAAAGTTTTGTGCCACCGCATTGACTTGAATGTTGTCAGCTGCAAGCTCTACACCGACAGCTTGCACAAAAGCCAGTTGCGCACCTCTGGCAGCACTGTAGCTGCCGGTGCGCTTCATGCCTCTGAGCGCAGAGGCGCTTCCCATCACGATCACCTTGCCGCCGCCGCGCGCCTTCATACCTGGCACCACGGCACGGATGAACCTGGGCAATGGGTCGACCATGACTTCAAACACATGCCGCCACTCTTGCTCGTCGATGTTTGCCACCCAACTGGTAGGCGCGGGCAAGGCTAGATTGAGCACCAACACATCGATGTCGCCCGCAGCGTTGATCATCTCTTGTGCATCGTCAGGGGCAATGGGCAATCGGGTGTCGGCAATCACCTGCGCACCACAGTTGCGCAGTGCATCGCACAACGCAGGACCCATGAAATCATTGGCTTGGGTGATGAGAATTTTTTTATCTTTCAAATTCAACATGATGTCTCCTTCACATTTTCATATTAGCAAACCAGCCGTCAATTTGTAGAAGCTTCACGCGCGTTCATCGATGTCGATCAATTTCTTTGAGCAAATGGCTTCTAAAAGCCAAAGCCGCAGGCGTCAGCTTTTGATTGGCGCGGTGCACCATGTGCCATGCTGAAGGCAAAGGAAAACCCTCAACCTCCATCACACGCACACCATGCTCTTTGTCCATGCCATGCAACGCGTGCCTCGAAATCACCCCAATTCCCAAACCACCTGCCACCGATTCTTTGACAGCCTCGTTGCTGCCCAACTCGAGTCGGATGTTGGGTTTGAATTTTTTCTTACGAAAGTATTGATCCGCAGCCATGCGCGTTCCCGAACCCGATTCACGCAAGATGAATCGGTGCCCTTGTAAGTCTTTCAAAGTCAACTTGCCTTTTTTCAACAGCGCATCAGAGGTGGCAGCAATCACCACAATCGGGTTGGGCATGAGCAACTCATCATGCAACTCAATGTCTACAGGTGGCATGGACATGATGTAGAGATCGTCCAAGTTGTCGTGCAAACGCTGCACCACACCATCGCGGTTGAGAATTTCTAATGAAACATCGATGGCTGGATACTTTTTACAAAAGCTACCGATCAGTCTGGGCACAAAATATTTGGCCGTGCTCACCACAGCAATGCGCAACTTGCCGCGCGATAACCCTTTCAACGCATCGACCGATTGCTCAAAGGCTTGCCAATCGAGCACCATGGCTCTGGCCGTGATGGCCAACTCCTTGCCCAGCTCAGTGAGGTGCACTTTTTTACCAATCACCTCATAAAGCGGCAACCCCACGGCCAGCGACACTTCTTTGAGCTGCATTGACGCCGTGGGCTGTGTGACATGCATGGCCCGCGCTGCTGCACTGACACTACCCGTGTCAACCAAGGCTAAGAACAAACGCAATTGACGGAAGGTGATATTCATAGATATTTATCTATACATGTGTACTTAAAAATCGATTTTACAAATGTTTTGTATTTTCCTAATATCTTGCAAAAAGGAAAACCATGCAGAACATTCTTGATCCCGCCATTTTGTTTTTTGTGTTTGGTGTGTTGGCCGGCACCGTCAAATCCAACCTTGAAATACCACCTGCGATATCGCGCTTTTTATCGCTCTACCTGCTGATGGCTTTGGGCCTCAAAGGTGGTTTTGCACTTGCAAAATCCGGTCTGACGGCAGAAGTCGGCGCGGGGCTTGTGGCAGCCATTGCGTTGGCCATCCTCATTCCGCTTCTGGCCTATACAGTTTTAAAACGCTTTTTGACAGGTTTTGACGCGGCTGCCATCGCGGCCACATATGGCTCAGTCAGCGCGGTCACTTTTGTCACCGCAGTCCAATATCTGGAACACCAAAACATTGCTTACGGCGGTCACATGGCAGCCGCCATGGCTTTGATGGAGTCTCCCGCCATCATCATGGCTGTTGTTTTTGCGAACGCCTTGCGTCAACAAATCCCTGTCAATGTCCATGTGTTTGCCGCAGGCGGAGGTGGTGCGGCTTTGGCCTCTCCCCCACAAAAACCCAATATGCCCTTGGGCAAAATTTTGCATGAGTCTTTCACCGATGGGGCGCAGTTGCTGCTGCTGGGCGCCATGGTCATTGGCCTACTGACTGGCGAAAGCGGAAAAACCGCCATGCAACCGTTCTCGGGTGATTTGTTCAAAGGCATGCTGTCATTTTTTCTGCTCGACATGGGTTTGATGACCGCCAGAAATTTACCGCAAATCAAAGGCCAATCCCCTTGGCTGATGGCCTTTGCATTTGTTGCGCCCTTGGTGCACGCCAGCATGGCGTTAGCTCTTGCAGCGTTATTTCAATTGCCATTGGGGGATGCCACCTTGCTGATGGTGTTGGCCGCCAGCGCTTCTTACATTGCCGTGCCTGCGGTGTTGCGTTACGCTATTCCTGAGGCCAACCCGTCGCTTTATTTTGGCCTTTCATTGGGTGTGACATTTCCACTCAATATATTGTTTGGCATTCCCCTCTACGCACAAGTTGCCAACACATTTTTAGGTTAGGTCAATGTCCAAACGTTACAACACCCAACAGGTTGCGTTTTTAACGCAGCACGGAAAAGAAAAACTCATCGCGCCCTTGCTCGAACCTTTTCTGGATTGCTCTGTTGTGCATGTGACGGGTTATGACACCGATCAACTGGGCACCTTCAGCGGTGAAGTCAAACGGTTGGACACACAAATTGAAACCGCACGCAAAAAAGCAAGGATCGGCATGGACCTTGCCAAGCTTCCCTTTGGTTTAGCCAGTGAAGGGGCCTTCGTAGCAGATCCGTTTGGTGGGCTCATGCCTTGGAACATCGAAGTGGTGGTGTGGCTTGATGACGAAGACCAATTTGAGGTGATCGGCATTGCACAAGGCCCTGCACGCAGCGTGCACCGTGCACTGCGCAAGGTGGCTGATTTAGAACACTTCGCACTTGAAGCAGGTTTTCCTGAGCATCATCTGGTATTGCGACCCCAAAGCGAGAAAGATACACGCTTGGTTAAAGGCTTAGCCAATTGGGATGAGCTTCGCAAAGCCTTCATCGATTGTCACGGTATAGCGGAGAATGGTTTGGTGTATGCAGAAAACGACCATCGCGCTTTTTGCAGTCCAACGCGCCAAGCAATGATTGTGCAAGCCACGCGCGATTTGATGAAAAAGTTTGAATCCACATGCCCTGCCTGCACGCTGCCTGGTTTTTCAGTAACCGGGCAAAAATCAGGCTTGGTTTGTCGCACCTGTGGCAACACCACCAAAGCACCCATTTCATACATCATGCGTTGCAATGCATGTGAGTACACTGAAGATAAACATTCAACACACCAATGGGCAGACCCTAGCCAGTGTGATGTTTGCAATCCCTAATGACGCCTGAGGACACATCACCCAATGGCAGATGCTGATGGAGAGCCAACATGAACCCAACATTTCTACCTTGGATTGCCGCTGGTATTTTTGCGCTGGCAGTGCTTCACACTTTTTGCACCAAGTACTTCGAGCACTTGGCCCACACACACCCACGCCATGCTGGCATATGGCATCTGCTGGGCGAGATCGAAGTTGTGTTTGGCTTATGGGCCATGGTGTTGGCGCTCACCATGTTTGCCTTGGTGGGTCAAGCGCCAACCCTGCAATACCTTGAATCGCGCAATTTCACTGAGCCCCTGTTCGTGTTTGCCATCATGGTGGTCGCGGGCACGCGCCCGATTTTGCAAGCTTGTGGTCTGTTGGTGCAACACATGGCACGGTTGGTACCACTGCCGAGCGCACAGGCCCATTACTTTTTACTGCTGTCGGTCGTGCCGCTGTTGGGCTCATGGATCACCGAACCTGCAGCGATGACACTGGCTGCGCTGATGCTGCGAGACAGTGTGTTTGCTGGGCAGGTCAGTGAACGTTTGAAGTACGCCACCTTGGGCGTCTTGTTTGTGAATGTTTCCATTGGTGGCACCCTCACACCGTTCGCAGCACCTCCCGTGCTGATGGTGGCAGCCACTTGGCATTGGGACTTGGCATACATGCTGCAAACTTTTGGTTGGAAAGCCGCCATTGCAGTTTTTGTCAACGCGGCTACGGTGATGTTTTTCATGCGACATGAGTTGCAGCGCTTGGGAGAACCATCGAAGGCGCAGCTGACAGTTCCTCCTTACATGGTGATGGTGCACTTGGCATTTTTGTCATGTGTGGTGCTCTTTGCACATCATCCTGTGGTGTTCTTAGGCCTGTTGCTTTTCTTCATTGGCTATGCAAACGCGTACACAAAATACCAAGACCGTTTGATTCTGCGCGAGGCTTTGTTGGTGGCGTTCTTTCTAGCGGGCTTGGTGGTTCTAGGTGGCCAGCAGTCTTGGTGGTTACAACCCTTGCTGATGAGCTTAAACGCTGATGCTGTGTTTTATGGTGCCGTTGTATTGACGGCTATCACCGACAACGCTGCGCTGACCTACCTTGCTTCGTTGGTGCCGGGCTTGAGTGAAGAGTTCAAAGTGGCCATCGTGGCAGGCGCCGTGACCGGTGGTGGGTTGACAGTGATAGCGAACGCCCCAAACCCTGCCGGTGTTTCTATTCTGAAAAACCGCTTTGATGAAGGCGTGGTGAGTCCGGGCAAATTGTTATTGGCAGCGCTTGTTCCCACGGCTGTTGCAGTTCTGATGTTCAAGGTACTTTGATTTGAACCATGACATTGAAAACTTGCACAAGTCTCAATACAACGCCAAGGTGTAAAGGTATACAACGCTAGCAAATCCGATCAACCAAAAAATAGATCGCCATGCTGCTTTGTCGTTCAAGTAACACGCAATGTAGGCAACACGGGCAGCGATGAACAACCAAGCTGCTGCTTCAAGCGAATCGCCATTGGCACCACTGAGTGCGGCCAATATGACACCCACGGCAAAGAATGGAAATGCTTCTAGACAGTTTTGCTGTGCGGCATTGGCTCGTGCTGACAAACCTTCGAGAGTTGCGTACCAAGCTCTTGGGTTGTGGTTGTCATAGTCTTTGCGCCCCCACTTGGCAATGCCTGCACAAATGACGGGCATGAGGCCTGCGATCAAGACGGCTAAAACGACGGTATCAAGTTGTGCTTCGTAATTCATGGTGATTTGTTTATTGGCTGATTTAGAAGACCCTCTCGACTTTGCCACATCTGTTCTACAGACTTAAGACAAAACTGGAGTTCATGGTTGATTCTCCCAGGACTTGCGTCAAGGCAGCTTGGGGCATCTTTTTTTGCGCCAATGAATAAAGTGGAATAGCATTCCACTTTTTTGAAAAACCCCTAGAATACCAACCATGAACAAAAACCCCAGCATGAAAGGCGTTCAAACCAGAACCCTCAACATCTTGGAACTGTTGGCCAAGCACGCCGACGGCATGGCCTTGGCCGCCATTGCGGACCAACTGAAAATTCCCCGCAGCGCGGCACACCGACTGCTGAGCGATTTGGTGGCATCGGGCTATGTGCGCCAAATGCGCGATCACGGTGACTACTTGCTCACCACCAAACTGGTGTCGATGGGCCTCACTTTTTTAAGCAACAGCGGCATTGTTGACATTGCACAACCCCTGCTCGATCGTTTGGCAGAAGTGTCCGGCGAGTTGGTGCGTTTGTCAGTGGTCGATGGTGATCGACTGACTTGGGTAGCACGCGCACAAGGCGCACGGCAAGGTTTGCGCTATGACCCCGACATGGGCAGCGACGCACGGTTTTCATGCTCCTCCACCGGCTGGGCCTGGTTAAGCACCTTCAACGACAAAGAGGCTTTGAAAAAAGCCAAAGCACAAGGCTTGGGCAAAGCCAGTGAGTACGGCCCCAACGCACCCAGCAGTTTGGCGGCCTTGTTGACCTGCATTCAATCCACACGCGAGCGTGGGTTCAGCATGACGCAAGAAACCTACGCGCAAGGCCTCAACGCCATATCAGCACCTGTGCGCTTGAAAGACCAACCCGCGTTGGGCGTGCTCACGATTGCCGGACCCAGTTTTCGCCTTACGCCAGAGCGCATGCAAACCTTGGGCACAGAGCTGATGGCATGCGCCGCACAGTTGGCTACCACCAGTGGGGCATCGCCCTTCTTCAATGCGTCGCACCGCACGCATGCAAGCGCAGCCAACAACACACGCAAACTCATTTACGCAGAATGACCATGAGCCAACGCATTTATTCACTCGCTTACCTCACCTCACACCGCTGCACACCGCCAGAAGCGATCCGTGTGGCCGCACAAACGGGTTATGCCTATGTGGGCTTGCGTTTGTGGCCCAACGCACCTGGCGCACCACAACAGTTTTTGATCGATCGACCGCAAGACCTGAAAGAAACTTTGGCAGCACAACAAGACACCGGTGTGGGCGTGTTTGATTTAGAAATCATCCGCATCAACGAACAGTTTGATCCGCACCATTGGGACGCGTTGTACGACATTGGCGCGGCCCTCAAAGCCAAAGCCATTTTGGTGGCGGGCGACGATGCCAACGAATCGCGCTTGACCGACAACTACGCCAAGTTATGCGAAGTCATGCAACCGTTTGGTATGACAGCTGATTTGGAGTTCATGCCTTGGACGGCGGTTCCCAACGCACAAGCCGCATTGCGCATCGTCACCAACGCAGGCATGCCGAGCAACGCAGGCATTTTGGTTGATGCTTTGCATGTCGGCCGTTCACACACCACGCTTGATGACATTTGCGCCATTCCCCGTTCGCTTTTGCATTACGCGCAAATCTGCGATGCAGTAGCAGGCACGCACTTCACTACGGAAGAAATGATTCACACCGCACGCTGCGCACGCGAGTTGCCGGGGGACGGCACGATTGACTTGCAAGGCCTGTTTGCTGCCTTGCCGAGCGATTTGCCCATCAGCGTGGAAGTGGTGAATTTTGAACAGGAAGCCCAGCACAACAGCGTGGACTGGGCAGCCCTATGTATGAAGCGTAGCCAAACCTTTGTGGCTTGAAATTGTGATTTGAATCAACGGAGCAAGTATGGATTTTTCTCTCAACGACGAACAAAAAATGATGATTGAAACGGTGCGCCGTTTCATTGCCGAAGAACTCAAACCCCTAGAAGACGAAGTAGAGCAAAAAGGTGTTTTGAGCGACGCACATGCCAAAGCCATTCATGCCAAAGGCAAAGCACTGGGCCTATATGGCATGAACATGCCTGTCGAATTGGGCGGTGGCGGTTTGTCCAACTTAGACCGCATCTTGTGTGAAGAACAATTTGGCCATACCACCGACATCTTGGTCCGTCGTGCGTTTGGCAATGTGTACGAGCCTTTGCTTCATTGCAAAGGTGAGCAAATAGACCGTTGGTTGAAACCCAGCGTTGAGGGCAAGCGCACCTGTGCAATTTGCATCACCGAGCCGGGTGCAGGTTCAGACGCTGCAGGCATCAAAACCCACGCAAAAAAAACAGCGACGGGTTGGGTGTTGAATGGTGCTAAACATTTCATCAGCGATGGTGAATGGAGCGATTTCTTTTTGGTCTCTGCCAAAACAGGCGAGAAAGAAATCAGCATGTTCATGGTCGACAAAGGCTTGCCCGGTTTTACCGTGGGCAAAGACCAAAAAATGATGGGCTTGCGAGGCACCCCTCACCTTGAACTCTTTTTTGACAATGTGCCATTAGAAGATGCCGCCCTCTTGGGCGAGCAAGGCCAAGGCTTCAAGTTGGCCATGGGCGCACTGAATGTGGTGCGCTTGGCGCAAGTGGGTGCGCGTGCGGTGGGCAAAGCCTCACATGTGTGCGAGTTGATGACCACCTATGCCAACGACCGTCAGCAGTTCAACACACGCATTGGTGACTTTCAAATGGTGCAGCAAATGCTGGCCGACAGCGTGATTGAAATCAACGCGGCACGTTGGATGGTGTATCAAGCTGCATGGATGCTCGACCAAGGCATGGACGCGCGCGAGCAAATTGCCATGGTGAAAGTGCACGCGGCTGAAACATTGGGGCGCGTGGTTGACCGTGCAGTGCAAATTTTTGGGGGCATGGGCTTTTGCAAAGAGTTGCCCATCGAGCGCTATTACCGCGATGCACGCATCTATCGCATTTATGACGGCACGAGCGAAATTCACCGTGGTGTGATTGCCAAGAGCACCTTGAAAAAAGGCGCTGCCCTGTTTGACATTCACCGCTAAAAGTATGAACTCAAAATTTATGACGGCTGCTCAAGCGGCAGCTTTGATTCGCGATGGCGACACAGTCGGCTTGATGGGCGGTGGTGGCGGCTTGATGGAGGCCACACATACTTTCGAAGCCATTCAAGCGCGCTTTTTAGAAACGCAGCATCCACGCAACTTGACTGTCATGCATGCACTGGGCATTGGTGACAAAAAAACCAAAGGCATGAATTGCTTTGCCCACGAAGGCATGGTCAAGCGCGTGATGGGGGGGCACTGGGTGTGGTCACCTGCCATGCAGCAGCTGGCGTTGAACGAAAAAATCGAAGCCTACATCTTGCCCGGTGGTGTGTCGAGCCAACTCATGCGCGAGATTGGTGCGGGTCGCCCCGGCTTGTTCACCCATGTGGGCTTGGGCACGGTATGTGACCCACGCTTGGGCGGTGGCAAGATGAATGCATCGGCCAAAGAAGATTTGGCCGAAGTGGTGCACATGGATGGGCGTGAGTATTTGCGCTACAAACCCTTCCCCATTCATGTGGCCATCGTGCGCGCGAGTGCCGCCGATGAAGACGGCAACATCAGTTTTGAACATGAAGCCGCTAACTTAGACGCGCAGTCGTTGGCATTGGCCGCGCGCAACAGCGATGGCAAAGTGATTGTGCAGGTCAAAGAACGCTTACCCAAGGGTGCACTCAAAGCGCGCGAGGTGCGTATACCCGCCGCATGGATAGACGCCATCGTGGTCGACCCCAACCAACAAACCAGTTACGACATTCCGTTTGACCCAGCCTTCAGCGGTGAACTGACAGCAGACGCACGCGCCAACAGCGAGGCACTGGACCATGCCAACGAAGTGAATGCATCGAAAGAAGAATTCAGCGAACGCCAAGCGATTGCACGCCGTGCTTACGATGAGTTGTTCAACACACACAAAGCACGTCCCGTCATCAACTATGGTGTGGGTGTGCCCGATGCGGTGGCCAAGTTGATTGCGGCACGCAACGAACAACACCGCATTTACCAAACCATCGAACACGGCACCTACGGTGGCACCTTGATGGACGGTGTGTTGTTTGGTTATGCACGCAACGCCACCGCCATGCTCGATGCCGCCACACAATTTGATTTTTATGCAGGTGGTGGTTTGGACATTGCCTTTTTAGGCTTTGGAGAATTCGATGCCGAAGGCAGCGTCAATGTCAGCAAACTCGGCGGCTTGACTGTGGGGCCTGGTGGCTTCATTGACATTGCACAAAACGCACGTAAGGTGGTTTTTTGCGGCACCTTTGCAGCCAAGGGCGTCAAGCTGGCTACCGGCGATGGCCAGATGAAAGTGCTGCAACAGGGCAGCGTGCAAAAGTTGGTGAATAAGGTGGATCAAATCACCTTCAGTGGTCCGCAGGCTTTGGTGCGCCAACAAGAGGTGTTGTATTTGACAGAACGCGCAAGCTTCAGACTAACGCCCCATGGCATTGAACTGTTTGAAATCGCACCAGGCATTGATTTGCAGCGTGATGTATTGGATCAAATGCAGTTCAAACCTCTGTTGTCTCAGAGTGTGGCAGCCATGGGTTCACATCATTTCACGCGTTAGGCAAATCAATGCTTATGCTCGCCATGTGAATGTGTAGCCATGGCTTTCACAGGCAATTTCAACTCTTGCGTTGTTTTGTTGCCTTTGGCGTCTTGGAATGTCAGTGTCACAGGCACGGTGCTGTCGGCCGTCAATGGTGCTTTCAAATCCATCAACATCACATGGTAGCCACCGGGCTTGAGCTCAACCGTTTTGCCTGAAGGCAAATCAAGCCCGTTGGATAGGGCTGCCATTTTCATGACATCTTTGTCCATCTTCATTTCGTGAATTTCTACGATGCCAGCGGCAGGGCTGCTGGCTGTGACCAACTTGGTTTGGTCTTTCGCCGTGATTTTCATGAATGCACCGGTGGCTTTTTGACCTTGAACGGTGGCACGCGCCCAGCCGTCAGCCACTGTGACGTTTTGTGCAAAGGCGCTGACAGCCAAAACGCTGGTGAATGCAACTGCGATGATTTTTTTAGAAAATTTCATGTGAACTCCTTGTGGTTAATGATGGTGATGTTCATGGGTAGGCGCAGCTTGCACATCTAACAATGCGGCTGGAGACTTGAGCCCGCGTGTGGATGTGCCATTGGCAGGAATTTCGGACCAATCATTTTGACCGATCTCGCAGGTTTGCAAAATCTTGACCCACAACGGGCCTGCTTGATCAGGTAAACGGCCCATGAAAGCGAATTCATCGAACTGGTCATCGGGCAGTGCCGCTTCTTTGGTGGAAGCCGTCCAGCGTAACTCGACCACATCTTCGGTCACAGATTTACCGTGACTGTTATAGGGTGTGGTCAGTTTTGCTTTGCGCGTGGCAAGGGTCCAACCTGATTTCGGTTGAGGCTTGGCGCCTTGAAAACCTGCGGGCACTTGCACGATCACGCCGTTGGTGGGCGAACCGTTGCAGCCGTGACCTACTCGCAATGTTGCTTTGTAATAGCTGCCAGCGATGGCTTTGGGCTCCGCCAATACGACATGCGCTAACGCTGCTTGTACACATCCCATGAGGGCTAGACCCAACACACATGCAAAACGAGTTTGTTTTTTCAATTGATCACCTCTTGAATGAAAAAAGTCTTGCAACGACAACGATGCAAGACGAATTGGGTTAGTCGAATTTAGCTTCTACGCCAACATAAACAGAACGACCATCGCCAGGATAGTAACGGCGACCATCGCCAGCTGTCGCTGGGGCAGTGTAGTTAGCGCTGATGTTTGTTGTTGCGGCATATTTTTTGTCGGCCAGGTTACGCGCGTCCAGGAACCAAGACCATTTTTTGTCAATCGCTTGGCCTGCTTTGAACCCCAAGATGGCATAGCTGTCGTTGTACAGGGTGTTGGCGTAGTCCATGGGTGCTGAGCTTGGCACCCATTCAAATTTAGGGCCCACATACGTGCTGAGTTTGCCGTTGACCTGCGTACCAAAGCGATACAACACTTCTCCACGCACGATCACCGGCGGAAAGCCTGGCAGCGCGTTATTGCCAATTGATGCGTTGTCCACAAACCTAAAGTCGCTGTACAAAAGTGCCAAGCGTGTGTCTAGCTTTTTGTCGTACAGATGGCTCAAGCCCAACTCAAGACCTTGGTGCAAGGTTTTGGGGACATTGGTGGTGGTTGATGTTGTGCAAGTCGCATTCGAGCAAGAGGTGAGAAATTCATTTCTCAAATTTGCGTGATAGTAAGTGGCATCCCAACCGAATTGGTGTTTGTCGTGCGTTGCTTCACCGCGCGTTCCCACTTCAAATGTTGTACCTGTCTGGGGTTTGAATGCAGTGGTTGCGTTGCCCGCTGTGCCAAACATGGGCGCTTCAAAGTTACGACTCAAGCTGGCAAACAATTGCATTGCAGAGCTCAAATCATGCGCCACGCCCACACGTGGACTCCATTGATTGAACGCGTAATCGTAATTGTTTGTCGCAAGAAGTGCATCAGTCACCTTGCGATTGGCGCGGTCATATTGCAAGGCTGCTATCCAAGTGGTCCGTTCGGAAAACTTGTACTTATCTTCAATGAAGAAACTGTCGTTCTTTGACTGCTGGTCGTAGTTGGATGTCGCAAGACCTGTCGCTGCGCCCTGGTTGTTGGTCGGCTTCGAGGTCCCTTTTGTCGATCCGACGCTGGGCAGATAGGCGACGCTGATTTGGTGCTGATCCAGCAGGCGTGTTGCTTTGATGTGACCGCCCAACGACTTTGCGTTTTGTTCGATGATGCTGTCAATCGGATGCCACAAGCTGTAGTTCATGCTGTAAGCGGCGAACTCGTAAATCGTGTTGCCATCGCGCACGGTTGTTTTGTTGGCAACGCGCTGCGCATCCACATCGCGGCGGCGGTTGGCATCTTCACGGTAAGGGTAAATCGAACCCACCTTTTGGCTGCTCGCGATAGATGGATCGTTCTCTAACTCAGCTTTCGTCAAATAACCAGGCAGCTGCGTTCGACTACGCACGGCCGCCACATAAAAACGCGACTCAATGTCCTTGCTGATCTTGACACCAAAGTTACCCAAGATTTTTTGGTTTTCCATGGCAGCATGTTCTCGGAAACCATCTTGTTGGGTTTGCGAGCCGGCCACATAGTAGTCCCATACATTGCCACTCCTGGCGTCTGCTTGACCTACGCCAGCGGTACTGCCAAACACCTTGTTGTAGCCAAAGCTACCCACTTCGGCACGCGCCACGCTGCCTGAGTTGCTGTAACCCGTGGGCGCCACAAAGTTAATGGCCCCCCCCAAAGTGGTTGCGCCATAGGTGGTGGCATTGGGTCCGCGTAGCACTTCAACATAACGTGACGCATTGGGATCGACCGTTTGCATGTCAAAAAATCCATCGGCGTAGTTGATGGGCACACCGTCCTGCATGACCTTGATGCCGAAGCTGTGATAAGTGCGACTCAGCGCAGAACCACGAATAGAGACACGCGCCTCTTCAGATCCAAATCGGTCTTGGATGAAGACGCCTGGTGCCAAACCCAGACTGTCACTCCAAGTCGATTGACGGCCTTCACGCACTTGGTTCAAGTCCACGATGGATGCACCGCCTGGAATGGTTTTGACATTCTCTTTGGCGCTATCGATGGTGCTCTGTGTGAGTGCATCAGCTTTTGCGGTGATCAACACCGTATTCAAATTGTTCTCGCCCTGACTTTGCGCCATGGCTGCGGGTGTCAATATCAAGGCCATCATCAACGCTATGGGCGTTAACACAAATTTATTTTTTTCCACTTTTGTGATTGCTCTCTTTGATTTGCTACCAATGCCAAGGGTTGTTCACCTGAGGCTGCGTGCGCTTGCTTATTCAGAGCGCGCACCTACGAATTGGCGCAAGAAGTTTTCAAAACCAGGCAGTGGCGAAAAGCCACATACCCGCTCAAACATCAAAGGGAATTGGCAGGAGGCCCGCGCGAAGGAAGCGGCGGAGCAGTGACAGACGCAATGTGCGCCGCTGCAACAGGTTGCAGGGCATGCGCCAGAGGTGAGCGTTTTTCGACATGAACTGTCGATGAGGAAGGAGGTGCCGTCACCGATGCACACAACGGACAATCCATGTTGGCAGAAGCTTTGAGCTCGCCGTCATCGTTGTTTGTGTCCACCATCTTCATACCACCACCCGTGGCACAAACCATTTGCATGTTGCCAGGCTGGATGAGGGTAGATGCAATTGCAGAACCCAGAAACAGCGCAAACCACACCAACACCAGTTTGGCGATGAATTTGGAGTGGCGCAGGGTTTGCATGCCGTGATTATGACAAAAGTCAAAGACTCTGTGACGGATGCCTATTCGCTGCGGTCGGTCATATGCACTCCAAGCCGCGACTGATCAGGCCCGGACAAGCCAAGTGTTATTCAGATCCTGAGAACTGCAGGGCCGCCAAACTGGCGTAAAGCCCCGATTGCGCAACCAGTTGGGCATGCGTGCCTTGCTCCACCAATCGACCGTGGTCAAACACCCAAATACAGTCTGCACGTTGCACCGTTGCCAAGCGATGGGCAATGACCAAGGTGGTTCGACCTTGCATGGCTTTGTCGAGTGCAGCTTGAACCATGCGTTCGCTGTTGGCATCCAGTGCACTGGTTGCCTCGTCAAGCAATAAAAGGGGTGGGTTTTTCAAAATTGCGCGCGCAATCGAAATTCGCTGACGCTGTCCACCTGATAAACGCACGCCTCTGTCACCCAAATAGGTATCGTAGCCCTGGGGCAAGTTGGCAATGAATTCTTGTGCAAATGCAGCCTCTGCTGCGGCAAAGACTTCTGCATCTGTTGCCTCTGGTTTGCCATAACGGATGTTTTCCATGACGGTGCCAGAAAACACCACCGGGTCCTGCGGCACCACGCCTATGCGCAATCGCAAATCACTCAGATCCATTTGGTCAATGCTGACACCATCCATGAAAATATTTCCTTTTTGCTGCGCATAAAAACGCATCAGCAAAGAAAACAAGGTGGTTTTACCTGCACCGCTTGGCCCAACGATCGCCACTGTTTGACCTGCATGTACTTCGCCACTCAATGCATTCAGTGACAACTGCGTGGGCCTAGACGGGTAACTGAAACTGACTTCCTGCAATAACAAACTCGAACCGTTAACAGGCCATGCGGGTCGCTGCGGATGGTCTGGTGTACGCACATCAGAACGCGTTTGCAACAACTCCATCAACCTTTCTGTTGCACCGGCGGCACGCAGCACATCGCCGTAGACTTCACCCAACACCGCAAAAGCGCTGGCCAACAAAATCACATAAACAACGGTTTGCCCCAACTCGCCAGCAGTTGTTGTACCTGCACGCACAGACAGAGTGCCCATGTACAAACCCCATAGCAAAACGGCGCTTGACGCCATCATGATGAAAGCCACCAACAGCGATCGAGCTTTGATACGTCGCAATGAAGTTGACAACGCTTGTGCGGTGGATGCCCCGAATCGATCTGCTTCACGGCGTTCAGCGGTGTAGCTTTGAACAACCGAAATGGCGTTGAGCACCTCTGAGGCTATGGCACTCGAATCAGCAACGCGGTCTTGGCTGGCACGCGATAAGCGACGGACCCGACGCCCTAAATAAACACTCGGAAACACAACCAATGCAAGCACGCCAATCACTTGCAGCATGAGCCAAGGGTTGGTCCACACCAGCATGGCCATCGCGCCCAGTCCCATCAACACATTGCGCAGCCCCATCGAGAACGATGAACCAACCACGGTTTGAATCAATGTGGCATCGCTGGTCAAACGCGACAGCACTTCTCCCGACTGCGTTGTTTCAAAAAATGTGGGGCTTTGTTGCAAGACATGTGCATAGACCTTGTTTTTGAGATCTGCCGTGATTTTTTCACCCAACCAACTGACCGTGAAGTAACGCGCACCTGAAAAAACAGCCAATGCCGTTGCCACCAGCAACAGCTCTAAGAATTTATGAATCAAAACATCTGGGCTTGCTTCAGCTACCAAACCTTGATCAATCAGATGACGCAAGGCCCAGGGAAACGCCAAAGTTGTCGCCGCCGCCAGAATCAAAAAAAGGCCTGCAAAAAAAACTTGCAGGCGATACGGACGGATGAATGGCAACAGGCCAGACAGTGATTGAGGTGATGATTTCATAGTTGGATCGGGCGAATACTTTAAGTCTAGAACCTTTGGTTTATCGACTCGGCGCCACCCAGATTTGACTCGCTTGAGCAAGGGAAATTCCTGAGAAAGGGATGGCTATTTTGTCATTTTCACCAAGCCAAAAATGGTTACGCTGACAAGCCGATTTAACAAAAGGAGTTCGCGATGACTATTGTTTCACGCCGCATCTTGGTACCGTTACTTGGCGAATCTGAACTTGCGCTTGAGCGCGCAAAAAGTATGGCCGAAATCATGGCTGCGCATGGCGCAATGGTGAGAGTCTTCCGCTCAGTCATGGGCGATAACGCAGGCAACATCGAAATACTGGGTCGATTTGCCAACTTCACCGAAGGCGCAAAAGTCAACGCTGCGATTGCGCAAGATCCCAAGGCACAAAAACTTTGGCAAGAAAGAGAAAAGCACCCAGCTGCAGAAATGCATGGCCCCTATGTTTACAGAATGGTCTTTGGTGAAGCTGCACCCAAACCTGTGATCATGCGGCGCCTCTATCAAGTAGATCGAAGCAATCTCAAAGCAGCTCTTGGAATGTTGCCTGAAGCAAAAGCAGCCATTCACAAAGACACCGGCATGCTGGCAGTGATTCCAGTATTTGCCCCCGAAATGGATCAGTTGAGCATCTCTTACTACGCGGACTCACTCGAACACATGGGGCAAAACTTAGATGAATATGGCGTGTCCGAAGCTTTTCAAGCAGTGGTGACCAAGGCCAGTCAGTATGGCAAGCTGCTCAGCAGTGATGTGTTGGTGGCTGTTTAAAGCTTCACCAACATGTGATCTGCGATCAACTTAATGCGGAACATCAGTCCGCAGAAATTTTCGCATCCGTGATGACACGGCCCCAATAGGCCAGCTCTTTGCGGGTGTAGTCCCCCAGTTGCGCGGGGCCCATGTGGTCGACCAAGGTGCCTGCATCTTCTGCCTTCTTCTTCACATCGGCTTGCAACAAAATTTTGGCAATCTCGGTGTTGAGTTGTTGCACCACTTCGTTGGGTGTACCTGCAGGCGCATACAGTGCAAACCACGAATCGAGGGTGAAGTCTTTCAAATCAGACTCGCGCGTGGTGGGCACCTGTGGCAATGAAGGCAGGCGCGAGCTGCTCGTGACCGCCAAGCCTTTGAGTTTGTCCGCTTTGATGTGGCTCACCACCGATGCGGGTGTGGTGAAAAACAAATCGACTTGGCCACCGAGCAAGTCTTGCACCGCAGGCCCTGCCCCTTTGTAGGGAACATGGGTGATCGATGTGCCTGTCATCTGTTTGAAAAGTTCACCCGCGATGTGTTGAATCGAACCATTGCCCGACGACGCATAGTTCAGCTTGTCTGGGTTGGCTTTTGCATAGGCCACCAATTCACGCAAGTTATTGACAGGCAAATTGGCGCGCGCTGCCACCACTTGCGGCGCACGGGTCAGCATGGCCACGGGTGTGAAATCTTTGATGGGGTCCCATCCTGCTTTTTTGAACAAATGCGGATTGCCCACTTGGTATCCGCTGTAGGCGAGCAGCAAGGTGTAACCATCTGGTTTGGCCTTGGCTACAAATTGGTTGCCAATGTTGCCTGCCGCACCAGCTTTGTTGTCAATCACCACCGGTTGGCCCAATGCGCGCGACAAAGGCTCGGCAATCAAACGCGCTGTGAAATCGGTGGTGCCACCCGGTGCGCTTGGCACCACGATGGTGATGGGTCGGTCAGGAAATTTGCCTTGTGCTTGTACGGTTGTACCTAATGCCAATGCCATCACAGCACCAGCAGCACGCATCCATTGGCGTCGTTGCATATTTGTCTCCTTAAATTTTTTATGCTTTAAATCAAAACTGAGAGTTCGATCAAATTGAAATCGGGGTCGCGCACATACACCGAGCGAATTTTCGATGTCGCCCCTGTGCGTACCACAGGCCCTTCAATGATGGGCCAGTTACAAGCTTGCAAATGCGCCACTACATCCTCAAGAGAGGTTTGCACAATGAAGCACAAATCAAGCGCGCCTGGCACAGGCAAATGCGCCTTAGGTTCAAACTCGTTGCCTTGCACATGCAAGTTGATTTTTTGGTTGCCAAACTTGAACGCGCGACGTTCCACCGGTGGTGTGCCACCAATGAAAGATTCGAGCTGCATGCCGAGCACGCGGGTGTAAAAATCCACACAAGCTGCTTCGCGCGATGTGGTCAGCACCAAATGGTCGAGGTGATCGATCATGAAAACTCCTTTTTCAATTGCGCCACCGATTCAGGCGCAGGATGCAAATCGGTGATGCACCCACTCTTGGCCACTTGACCTGGCACTTCGCGCCCAACAATGCTGGACAACTGGCGTGCAATGGGCAACAAGCGTTGCAAGTCGATGCCGGTGTCATAGCCCATGGCATCGAGCATGTGAATCGCGTCTTCACTGCAAATATTGCCGCTCGCGCCGGGTGCATACGGACAACCACCAAGTCCACCTAAAGAACCATCGAAGCGGTCAATGCCCGATTGCACAGCAGCCAACACATTCGCCAACCCCATGCCGCGTGTGTTGTGAAAGTGCAGCGTCAGTTGCAACTGTGGAAATGCTTTACGCAATGCCTCACACATGGCCGCCACTTGCAGCGGTTGCGCCATGCCGGTGGTGTCGCATATGGTCAAACCACGCACACCCAAATCTGCAAACCGCTGGGACCAATGCATCACTTCTGCCTGCGGCACATCGCCTTCCATCGGGCAACCAAAGCAGGCCGACAGCGACACATTGATGGGCACTTGCGAACTAAAGCGATCAATCACATCACGCAATGCGGCAAAACTGTTTTCGCGCGGCATGCGCAGGTTCGACAAGTTGTGTGTTTCAGAGGTGGACATCACCAAATTGAACTCATCGGGTTTGACATCCATCGCGCGTTCAGCGCCTCTGAGGTTGGGCACCAACACCGTGTACTCCACGCCCGCTACGCGTTGAATGCGCCCCATCACCTCTTCGGCATCACGCAACATCGGAATGGCTTTGGCGGAGGTAAACGATGTCACTTCAATCTTGGCGTAACCGCTTTGGCTGAGTGCGTCGATCAATGCCACCTTGGTGTCGGTCGGCACAAAGGTCGGTTCCATTTGAAAACCGTCACGCGTTACCACTTCGTTGAAATAAATGCGTTGCTTCATGCTGGGCCTCCCACAATGCCACTGGCTTTGAGTTTTTCAATTTGCGCTGCGCTCAGGCCTATCTCTTTCAAAATCGCGTCAGTGTCTTGCCCCAACGCAGGCGCGTTGCTGCGGTGCTGACCCGGCGTGACAGACAGCTTGGGCACCACACCAGGAATGGTGAGTTGGCTGCCATCGTCCAATTGAATGTTTTGCAACATCTCGCGCGCTGCATAGTGCGGGTCGGCTGCAATGTCGGCCACGGTGTAGATGCGACCTGCGGGTACCGAGGCACCATCGAGCGCATTCAATACTTCATCTACCGAATGTTTGGCGGTCCATTCACCCACCGCTTGATCGAGCTCTTGCACGCGGGCAACGCGACCTGCGTTGTCTTGCAAAGACACATCGTTGGCCAAGTCTTCGCGACCGATCAACACCATCAAGCGTTTGAAAATGCTGTCGCCGTTGCCAGCGATCAAGGCATACGCACCGTCTTTGCATTGATATGCATTGGTCGGTGCAATACCCGGCAACGCACTGCCTGCGGGCCCACGGACGGCACCGAAGGCGCTGTATTCGGGCAACAAACTTTCCATGCAATTGAACACCGCTTCATACAAAGCCACATCAATCACTTGACCGCGACCCGTGGCATGTCGGTGTTGCAAGGCCAACAAAATGCCAATCACGCCATGCAAGGCAGACAAGGTATCGCCAATGCTCACACCCACACGCACCGGCACGCGCCCGGGCTCAGCGGTGAGATGACGCAAGCCCCCCATGGCCTCACCAATGACACCAAAACCGGGGCGGTTGCGATAGGGCCCTGTTTGGCCATAACCGCTGATGCGCAACACAATCAACTTGGGGTTGCGCGCAATCAAATCGTCGGGGGACAAGCCCCACGCCTCTAGAGCACCAGGGCGAAAGTTTTCAATCAACACATCGGCGTCTTGCGCGAGTTGACGCACCAACTCTTGTCCTTCGGGGGTACGCAGGTCGAGCGCGATCGAGCGTTTGTTGCGCGATTGCACTTGCCACCAAATAGATGTGCCGTCTTTGAGCATGCGCCATTTGCGCAGTGGGTCGCCGCTGTTGGGCGGCTCAACCTTGATCACATCGGCACCAAAGTCAGCCAAAGTTTTGGCGGCAAAAGGGCCTGCAATCAGCTGGCCCATCTCTAACACTTTCAGCCCTGCGAGTGCTGAGGTTTGCGGTGGGTTTGAATTGTGGGTTGCGTCAGTCATGCGTCGCAGTTTGCTGCGTCCTATGGCTGGCGTCTATTTGTTCCTCAATCAGCCAGCCTTCGCGTTTTGCGAAGGCTTGACCAGAAAGTCGCGCAGCGCCTTCACATCTTTGTCCGCATCTTTGCGGATGCCCACCATCAGGCGGCGCTTGGCCCAAGCGTCTTGCAAAGGGCGCCAACCCAACTGCATGCTTTTGGCTAAAGGCAATATGCAAGCCTTGGGCAAGAGGGCCACGCCCAAACCCGAAGAAACCATGTGGGTAACCGCATCAAAACTGCTGACCTGCATTCTTAGCTTCAACCGTTTGCCATGGGCTGTGGCGGCACTGAGTTGTTGCTGCAACATGGCTGCGCCGGCATTCAAACTGATCCACTGCTCGTCAAGCGTGTCAGCAAAGGCAATGTCCTGCCGTCCAGCCAGTCGGTGCCCTTTGGGGTAAATAAAAACCAACTCGTCGTGTCGAAAAAATGTGGCTTCTAAACCTTCTGCAGAAGTGCCTTCTACAAACACCCCCAAATCGGCGCGTCGCTCTGTCAAGGCCAAAGCCACTTGCTCAGAAACATGCTCTTCCAAATCGACTTGGATTTCTGGATTTGCGTTGGAGTAGCGTGCAATGAGAGGTGGCAAAAATTGACTGATGGCTGCTGTGCCCGCAAACAATTTGACATGGCGCATCACCCCTTCATGCAAGTCATCGAGTTCACGGCTTAACGCGTCCATTTCCTGCAGCAGCGACAAACCATGACGCATAAAAACGCGACCAGCCGGTGTCAAACTGAGGCCGCGCGAATGACGCTCAAACAATTGCGAACCAATGGCGGCTTCTAAATCCTTGATGCGCCGACTCGCAGCAGGCAGCACAAGATGACACGCTCTTGCTGCACTGGTGAGACTGCCGGTTTGCGCACATAAAACAGCCAACCGAACAGAAATGAAATCGAATCTTGACAGGTTCAGTTTTGAAATGGTCATGGTTTCGCAATCCTCCAACTGGCAAGCCTTACTGCCTTGCCTTTCAAACAGTCATGGGTGACTGACAACAAACTTTTCAAGAGCCAATCCAGCGGGCGGGCCAGAGTTTGGTTCGAACCATCTCGCGCACCACCTGCTCCGCTGTTTCCAACACCGCGATGGCGGCCCCACTTCGCGGGCGATTGATAGAGTGTGACACGACCACGCGACGCAACAATTTTGGTGGGCCGATGGGCGTGACTTTCAACAACCCCGCCTTGACCTCTTCGGTGACAGCACAAGGGGACAGAATGGTTGAAGCCAATCCCGCTTGAACTGCTTTTTTGATGTTGGGAAGCGAATCAATTTCAGCCACCACATTCAATTGCAGCCCTGCTTTCGAACAGGCCTCGTCCACGATTCGGCGCAAGCCATGGTCTTTCGCTGGAAGCACCAGCGAATGGCGCGACAACGAGCGCATGGTCAACTGTTGGGATGCCGGCGCATTGTCAGGATGGCTGACAAACACCAAAGACTCTTCTAAGAGCGGATGCTCAGCAATGTCTGATCGATTTTGACCTGCAAACAAAAATGCAGCGTCAAGCCGTCCTGCTTCTAACCACTCGGCCAGAAAACCACTGTGACTTTCAATCAACTTGAGCTGAATGTCAGGGTATTTTTGGCGCACAGCACCGAGTATTGGCAAGGTGGCAACCAGGGCCACCGTGGTTGGCAAACCCAACACCACAGGTCCACTGACATGGTCGTTTTCTTTTTGCACGGCACTGCGCAAACGATCCACATCTTGCAACACAACCCGTGCATGTTCTACAAACGCCTGTCCAGCGGGCGTTAGTTTCATGCCACGGTTAGATCTGACAAACAGTTCGGTGCCAATTTCACGCTCCACCAAAGCCACCTGATGGCTCAAGGCAGGCTGCACCACATGCAGCGCGCGGGATGCAGCCAAAAGACTGCCCGCCTCGCTGATGCCAATCACATATCGAAGTTGTCTGAGTTCCATGTATCAATTTATTTGATATCCAATAATCATTAATTCTATTTCCGAAATATCTGATTCATCCATAGACTTTGCACATTGAGCCGCATTCACCATGACTGACAACACTTCCCCATCTGCTTTGCCCCTTGACGGCGTGACCGTCGTCGACTTGTCTCGGCTGGTTTCAGGCAACATGCTCACGCATGTCCTGGCTGATCTGGGTGCCACCGTGATCAAAATCGAGCCCCCCAGAAAAGGAGACGAGTTGCGCGGGTGGCAACGCGAAGGGGTGAGCACTTATTGGGCCGCTTACAGCCGCAACAAAGAAAGCGTCGAGCTAGACCTTCGATCAGCAGAAGGCAAAGCTGACTTGCATGGTCTGATTGAAAAGGCAGACATGCTGGTGGAAAACTTCCGACCAGGAACGCTTGAGCGCATGGGGTTAACGCATGACTTTTTACAAGCACTCAACCCGCGATTGATCGCCGTCAGAATTTCTGGTTGGGGGCAAACGGGGCTCTTCGCCAACAAAGGGGGGTTCGGATCGCTCATCGAAGCCATGAGTGGTTTTGCGGCCATGAATGGCTTTGCCGACCGTCCGCCGGTGTTACCGCCTTTCGCGATGGCTGACAACGTGGCAGGTTTGTATGGTGCTGTCGTGGCCCTTGCTTTACTACATGAACAACGCAGCGCGACCGAACCCCGAGTGCGTGAAATTGATCTCTCATTGTTTGAGCCGCTCTTTTCTGTGTTGGGACCGCAAGCAGCTGAATTCAAACTCACAGGAAAAGTGGTGCCGCGTTCGGGCAGCCGCTCACCTACACACGCACCGCGCAATGTTTACCAAACACGCGATGCGCGTTGGGTAGCGCTGTCGGCTGGCATGGAAGGCACATTGGCTCGGCTCTTTGATGGCATTGGTCATCCAGAAGCACTTTCAGATCCGCGCTTCGCCACGCATGAGGCACGGCTTCAAAACATCGATGCGCTGGATGCCTTGATTCAAAACCATGTCGGCGCTTTGACATTGAATGAAGCTTTAGATTTTTTTGCTGAACGGGACATCACCGCTGGGCCCGTGTGCGACATCGCTGATTTGCTTGAACACCCTTATGTGACAGACCGCGAACTCTTGGTGGAGCAGCCCGTACCCGACGGCAGAACATTGCCCGTTCATGCGGTGCCATTCAAGATCGATGGTGTGCGTCCACCCATTCGCAGACCTGCGCCCTCATTGGGTCAAGACAACGCGCGATGGCTCTCTAAAAAGTAACTTTGAACATGACACCTTTTAAACGTTCTTTTTTGTTTGTACCGGCGGCAGATGATCGGCTCTTTGACAGCGCCTGCAACAAAAACAGTGATGTGGTTATTCTCGACCTAGAGGATGGAACGCACACCTCACGCAAGCAGATGGCGCGCCAAGGTCTGCCAGCGCGCTATGCGCAATTGTCAAAAGTTGGTAAGACTGCTGCAGTTCGTGTGAATGGTGGACTGATGAGCTTGGCCGAAGACTTGACAGCAGCCGTTCGATCTGGGCTTGACCTCTTGGTGCTGCCCAAAGTAGAACATGCACGCGATGTGCAAATGATTGCCGCTGCAGTTGAGCAACTTGAAAAAGAGCATGGTGTGGCTGCAGGCCATGTGAAATTTTTGTTGCAAATAGAAAGTGCAATTGCCCTACCCCGCATGCATGACATCGCAGCAGCGGATGCTCGTGTGATGGGCATGATGCTGGGCAGCGAAGACTTTTCGCTGGACTTGGGCGGTTATCCCACAGAAGAATTGCTGCTCACACCCAGCCTCATGTTGTTGTACGCAGCAAGAGCAGCAGGCATTCAACCCATTGGCTTTATAGCGTCCATCGCCAACTTGGGTGACACAGAAGAATTCCGACAGGTATTGAATCGATCACGCGCACTGGGTTTTCGTGGTGCTGTGGTTGTGCACCCGAAGTTTGTCGATGCCATCAATGAATGCTTTACGCCCACTGTTAAACAGGTTGCACAAGCGAAAGAAATTGTTGACGCATTTGAGGCCGCTGATCGCGAAGGCATAGCGGCCATCAAATTGGGTGAGTTGATGGTTGATAAACCTGTTTACAAAAGAGCGCTTCAGATCTTGGCTGAAGCGCGCAGTTAGATTGAATAAAAAGGAAACGCCTTTTATGAGATCAAACAGAGAAATTTTCCGAATCAATCTTGCCACTTTCATTACACACATGTAAACCTATGACTATGAAAACAGATAACTTGATTCCCAACTACGAAGTCTATGCATTGCGCTACGCAGCGCATGACAGACCTCGCCGTGACAACTTCATCGCATCAAGCGATCCACATGACGACCCCATGCCAATGGACTACTTTGTGTGGGTGATTCGCGGCAACGGTAATGTGTGGCTGGTCGACACCGGTTTCAATGCAGACATGGCGCGTCGCCGTGCACGTGATTTTTTGCGATGCCCGATTCAGTCGCTGAAGGGTTTGGGTATAGCCCCTGAAGACATTGGTCATGTGATCGTCACCCATCTTCATTACGACCACGCAGGCAATCTTGACTTGCTGCCGCATGCACGCATACACATTCAACAGCGTGAGATGCATTACGCCACAGGCTGTCACATGTGCAAACCCTTGTTTCGCATGGCATTTGCTGTAGAAGATGTGATTCAGGTGATCAAAGGTGTTTATGCCGATCGAGTTTCGTTTTGTCATGGCGATACGCCTATCGCACCCGGCATTGAAACGGCATTGATCGGTGGGCACACCGATGGCTTGCAAGTCGTTCGGGTACACACACAACGAGGTTGGGTTGTATTGGCATCAGACGCCAGTCACTACTATGAAAACATGGATGCCGAAATGCCCTACCCCATCGTGTTCCATGTGGGCGATATGGTGGCCGGATGGGACAAAGTTCGGTCCCTTGCCGACTCGGCAAAGCATGTCGTACCAGGGCACGACCCCGATGTTCTGCATCGTTATCCGGCCCCGGCTAGACTACCCAAGGAATTGCAAGGCGAAGTTGTCAGCCTTCACGAAATGCCTTTGCGCTGAGGCATTGCACCATGCATGGCGGCAGCAAATGCCATGTGATCGTTCTTGGTCTTGTATTGCGCCAAGCATAAAGCCGCCCATGGGCACACACACGTGCCAATGCAACTACAGGACTTTCAATTCAAAGGAACTGTGAGCTCTCGAATGACTTCAGAGGTGTCAGGGCGCACACCCCGCCACCATGCAAATGCTTCTGCAGCCTGCTCTGCCAACATACCTACGCCATCAGCGATATGTGTCACGCCAGCGCTTTTTGCCAGTTGCAAGAATGGGGTTAACCCCTTGGCATATGCCAACTCATAGGCCAGAGATTCAGGTCCAAACACAGTGGCCGGTATGGCTGGCAATTCGTTTCGCAAGCTGGCTGAGGTGGCATTGAATATGACATCGAACTGCATACCTGCAAGCTCTGAAAACGGCAACGCACTGACTTGGGTTTGTTGCGTTTTATTTTTCTCAGCAATACGCTTTAATTCTTGCGCTTTAGACAGCGTGCGATTGGCGATGACCAATAATTCTGGCGCTTCAAATAAAAACGGTAGCAAAGCACCACGCGCTGCCCCACCGGCACCCAGCAGGAGAACTCTTTTGCCTTTGAGTTGATGTTTCAAGTTATGAACAACATCCCGAACCAGACCGACGCCGTCAAAGTTTTCGGCAATGACTTCATCGCCTGCAAACGATAGTGCGTTTGCAGCCCCCGCAAGTTCAGCCGCTGGCGAATGTTTGCTTGCGTATTGAAAGGCATCCAACTTGAATGGGGCTGTGATGTTGATGCCCCTACCACCAGATTTTCTGAACTGATCAACCGTTTCCTTGAAACCACCTAAGGGTCCTAAGATTTTTGTGTACGCAATGTCTTGTTGCGTACTACTTGCAAAACTCATGTGAATGAAGGGCGACTTAGAAAAGTCGATGGGGTTGCCAATTACTGCATATTTGTCAGTCATTGCCTTCTCACTCACTTAGAGAACAAAACACCATCGCTTTGCATGGCGAGGATTTGTTCATTTGAATATCCCAACTTCTGCGCAACCTCAACATTGTGTTGCCCCATATCAGGCGCCACTTTTTGCATGGGCGCATTGGAGTCGCAATCTGAGAAGCGGAACGGCAAATTGGGCAAACGCAATTTGCCGAATTTAGGATGCTCTTGCTCCAAAATCATGCCGCGTGCTTGAATTTGTGGGTCGTTGATCACTTCGTCGATCCGCTGCACCTTGGCACTTGGAATGTCTATGCCATCCAGCAATGCCAGCACTTCTGAAACGGTTCGCGCGGCCACCCAAGGTTTCACCGCGTCCAGAATTTCGACACGCGCTTGGTTGCGACCATTCAACGTGTGAAATCTGGTGTCCGCACCAAACCCTGCAGGGCCTCCATGCGCTTCGATCAACTGCGCGAAGCGAATCCATGCATCGTCGACTTGCGCTGCAATGACCAAATCACCGTCCTTTGCACGGAACACGCCATACAAAGTGGACGTGGGCATGTCGTGACCTGTTTGCACAGGCACCACCGTGCCGCCGGACAAGGTGTAGCACTGAACCGCGTATTCGTGCATCGACACCAATGTGTCGTACAACGCCATGTCGATGTGTTGACCTCTGCCTGAAGTCACGCGGCCCAAGAGCGCTGCGTTGATGGCAGCAACCGCGTGAATGCCGGTGTACATGTCACCCAAAGAAATGCGCAGCAAAGGAGGTGACTCCCCCGGTGAACCCACCATTTGCATGATGCCGCTTTTGGCTTCTGCAATCAGTCCAAACCCAGCACGGTGTGCGTCAGGACCGGTGTGGCCATACGCAGAGATCGAGCAATAGACCAACTTGGGGTTGCGCGCAGACAACTCTTTGTAACCCAAACCCAATTTTTCAAGTGCACCTGGACGGTAGTTTTCAATGAACACATCCGCGCTGTCGCATAGCTTTTGCATGAACTCTTTGCCGCGTGGGTCGCGCATGTTGACGCTTACACCTTCTTTGCCCATGTTGAGCTGCAGAAAGTACCCACTTCGTTGGTCATCCAACACATGCGCGTGTTGACGGCCTGCGTCCCCTGAACCTGGGCGCTCCACTTTGATCACCTCCGCGCCCATGGCTGCCAAACAACGCCCCACATACGGGCCAGCCAAAAAGTGGCTGTAGTCAATGACCCGCATGCCTTTGAGTGGTAAGTCTTGCATCAGTAAGCTCCTGGGCGACGGGGAATCATGAGGCGATGTTCGCCCTTGTGAACCACTTGTCCGTTTTGATTGATCAACTCAGAAGGCAAGATGACAATGCCCCAACCAGGTCGACTCTTGCTCGCCCTCAAACCTGTCACTGTGAATTTGACATGCAACACATCGTTGATCTTGATGGGCAACAAAAAGTCCCATGTCCAACCAAGTGACATGCCTGGTAAGAAACGGTATTCACTTTGGGTTTTCAAACCATCGGCAATCGAGAGGCCAAACAAACCATGCGCCACGCGTGTCCCGAAGGGGGTGGTTTTGGCGTAGTCTTCATCGATGTGCACAGGGGTGTAGTCACCGGTCAAGACAGCATAAGCATTGATGCGTTCTTCTGTCACGTCATAGCTTGGACTGATGCACACATCGCCTTCTTTGGCGTCATCCCAATATTTCTCGGGTGTTTTGAATTGAATGATGGGGGGAGTGAGTTTCATTTTTTATGTCGCGCGTGGGTTAACAGAAAGTGCTTGTGCAACGCTGCCAGGCGCTGCTTGAATCAACTCAACTGCCAAACCATCTGGCAGTTGCAACCAATTGCGGCCTTGCGGCAACGGCTTGACACCCCACTTTTGCGCTTCAGCGATGGCACTGTCTAAGTCATCCACCATCACGCCCAAATGACCTAACCATCCACCATCGTTACACGGTGGCGCATCGAAGTCAGGCGTTGCCATGAATTGCAATCCGCCGAGCGTCCAATATTGGCGTGGGTCATCGGTGGGGCCGTCGATTTCTCGTACATCCATGCCAAGCACTTCATAAAAGAACTTGATGTGCCAATGAATGTCTTTCACCCGAATGGCGACATGTTCTACATAGGCTTTGTTTGAATAGGTCATGCTGCTTCTTTCATGTCAGTCATTGGAAACAAACCACGCTCAACACCTTTCATGCAGGCAACCAGCGTTTGGTTGACGGGTGTCGGCACACCAAGTTTTGCGCCCCAGCGCACGACAGCACCGTTCACAAAATCTATTTCTGTCACCGAGCCTTTTTCGAGGCTTTGCAGCATGGAGGCTTTGAATTCAGCAGGCAGTCCCGCTGCGGCTTTCACCCAAGGTTGATGGGGGTCTGTGACCGTCAGAGCGATGCCTTTGGCTTTGGCCACGGCCATGGCTTCAGCCACAGCCGCAACAGCACAAGCCTCCACTTCGGGCAACTTGTAAAGCTCTCCATAGGTCAAGCGCGTGATGCCGCTCAACGCGCCGGTGGCCACATTCACCAACAACTTGTCCCACATCGTGCCCATGATGTTTTTGCTGACATAGGTCAACAAGCCTGCTTGGTTGAAAACCTCGGCAATGCGCGTCACACGGGGTGTCACTTCGCCATTGAGTTCGCCGATGTGGGTGTCTTTTCCTTGCGTGCCACCGATGATGTGCCCTGCACCTATGAGCACACCACCCGCATAGGTTTTGCCCGCCAACACACGCTCTTGTCCCACCGCCTCAGCCAAGATGTCTTCGTGGCCCAAACCGTTTTGCAATGACAGCACCACGGTGTGTTGGCCAACAATAGGTTTGGCTGAAGCAATCGCTTCTTGGGTGTGAAACGATTTCACCAAGACGATGATCAAGTCAACATCCCCTGTGCGCATGTCTACACCCGAGCAGGTTGTGGCGGCGTGAACTTTCACATACCGGTCCACACCCTTTTCACGCACCTTCAAACCATGCTGATGCATGGCATCGACATGTGCACGGCCTCGGTTAACCAACCACACCTCGTGCCCACCCTCTGTGAGCACGCTTCCCAATGCGCAACCCAATGCGCCTGCGCCAAGTACAACTATTTTCATGAGGGCAAATGCTAGGCAACCCCCTTCATTTTGGCTATGCAATGGATGCAATAATTGCCATTGCATTATTTAATAATACAAACAGAACCGCCCCATGCCCAAAGCCAAATCACCCGAAACAAGCGCCCATACTGCCGACTTGTTTGATGCCAAGTTATTGCGCCTCTTTGACTTGCTGCATCACACGGGCAGCGTCACTCGCGCGGCTGAAGCATTGGGCCTGAGCCAACCGACCGTCAGCATTTGGCTCTCCAAACTACGTTCGCAGTTCAATGACCCACTGTTTGTTCGCACCAGCGAAGGCATGCAACCCACACCACGTGCGGACGCGCTCATCGACACGGTGCGATCGGCACTGACCTCATTTCGTCAACTTTCTGAATCAGCACCCGTTTTCAACCCGGCCATCGCTGAACGCAGTTTTCGAATTTGCATGACCGATGCAAGTCACATCACCTTGTTGCCACAACTGCTTTCACATGTGCGCTCTTTGGCTCCCAAGGTACGGCTCGATGCAGCACGCATCGATGCCAACATGCCATTGGCACTGCAAACAGGCGACGCTGATATCGCGATTGGTTTGGTGCCACAACTCGAAGCGGGGTTTTATCAACAAACCTTGTTCACCCAAGACTGGGTTTGTTTGTCAAAAAAGAACCACCCCCGCATTGGCAAAACGCTGAGCCTCAAGCAATACAAAGAAGAAGCCCACATCCTCATTGCAGCAGGCACGGGTGCGGTATTGCAAAGTGAAGCCCTGAAACGCCACAAAATCAACCGCCGTGTGTTGCTAGAGTTGCCAGGCTTTCTGGGGCTACCTGCCATTTTGGCAACCACTGATTTGATCGTGACACTGCCAAGACAGATTGGCGAAACTTTGGCGCATTCGGGTGACCTCAAAGTGTTGGATTGCCCTGTCAATATTCCATCATTTAAAGTGAAGCAACATTGGCATGAGCGGTACCACAACGATCCCGCCAACCAATGGCTGCGCGGGTTGTGTGCGACATTGTTTTTAAGGTCCCACTCTAAATCGTAAACCGCATCCTGGCCGACACCCTTATCGTGCGCGGCTCCGCCGGATGAACATGCACACCCTCGACACCCCCAACCGGCTCACCTGCAACCCGTGAGGTGTAGTAGTAACTGATATCGTTGTTCTTACGATCGGTCAGGTTCAAGATATCTAGCGCGACATCCAAATCGTTAGAAATTTTGCGATTGACACGAAGATGAGAGGTGACGCTTGCGTTTGATCGAATGCTGTTGTCTTCAATCAAAGGGGCAGCACCGATGTAACGAACACCTAGCGAACCAGACCAAGTTCCAAAATTGCGAAGTGCAAAAGTCAAATTGGCTACTTTCTGAACAGCGTTGGCAATGTGACTTCCTGCGGGGTCATTGTCCGAGTACCTTGGCCGAGTCCACGCAACATTGGCATCCATCAAAAAATGCTCACTCGGTGTCCAATGGTTGCTCCACTCCACACCCGAGCGACGGCTGGGACGGCCTGCTTCGGTATTGCCTGCATCGCCGACATAAACCAGTTCGGAGTCGAAATCGAGTCGCCAGATGGCCAAGGTGGTTTGTAGGTCAGGAACGATTTGAGATTTCAACCCGACCTCCTGTCCACGCGAGCTCACAAGACCTGGCACAGAATCAATTGGCAATCCTGTCTTGGGGTCCACCTTGGCAGTCGTGCCGCGCGCATCGTTGCTGTGAAAACCTTTGCCAGCATTGATGAAAAATTCAGTCCTCTGCCACGGCCCCAAAATCACAGAGAACTTGGGCGACACCTTGTTTGCCGTTGCGCTTCCAGAGTTGAGGGCTTGTGCATGGCTGGTGACTTTGGCATTGAATTGGTCGACCCTCACGCCTACGACTGTTCTCAACCATGTGCTCCAGCCCATTTCGTTTTCGCCATAGATGCCAAGCAAGGTCTGCTGAACATCGTCGTCCCTAACGGTTGCCTGAATTTGTCTGGACACAGTGTCATAAAGTCCTACGCGTAAACGGTCTTGTCGCGCCTGCACACCAAGGGTGTTTTGCATGTTGCGTCCATCGCTCAATTCGCTTAACCAAGCTCTGTAAGCTTTACCACCCCACACGGTTCTGTCATCGGTCTGTGCGAACTGGTCATTGGCTCTGTCTAGGCTGTAGGTGAAGTTAGAAAACAAATTCAAGTCGTACTGGATGGCATACCACTCGATCTTGGTCAGTGCATGGTCTGATGCCTGATGCCAGTTACCCGACAAACTGGTGCGCTGGGTGCGGGCCCCATCGGTTGGATCAAGCGAATCGAAGCGGCCAAAAGGTTGCCCCTGATACACACCTGCATCCATCAAGCGCTGCGGAATTTGATCTGTCGAATTCCAGTGCGCTGAATAAGCAGACAGGCTGGTTGACCAACCTTCGCGAGGACTGCCGCTGCTGAGTATGAATTGGGCATTGATTTTACGAATTCCTTCTGGAACGGTCCACGGTCCGTTGTTGTTCAATCTTTCGACGGCCGATAGTAAGTTCACACCCTCATTCATCTCTCTGGATAGAGCGGCCACACCACGCAGATAACCGCGCTGTCCAACCGTCACATCAGCAAAAGGTCTATCCAGTTTGGTTCGATACACAAAGTTGGCTGCACCTGCAGATGAAAAATCCCCATCCGATGCGAAGTAAGGCCCCTTTCGATACTCAACCCGTTGCACCAACTCAGGAATCAAAAAGTTCAAATCGCTGTAACCATGTCCGTGGGCATGTGTTGGCATATTGACTGGCACACCATTCACCGTGGTTGCGAAGTCGGTTCCGTGGTCTAGGTTCATGCCACGCAAAAAGTATTGATTGGCTTTGCCGTCCCCTGAATGCTGGGTGACCACCATACCCGGGATGTACTCCAAAACATCAGCAGGCCGCAGGATCGCACGGTTCCTGAGCAACTCCGGTCCGATCACACCTTCGCTGGCAGCGTCACTCGTGCCAATTGAGTTGTCATAGTGCCCAGTGACCACAATTGGGGCAAGCTCATGCCCTTGAACGGCACTGCTGCACCAAGAAAGTGAGATCAAAAAGAAAGCTGAGACAAAACGGGGGCGCATGCACTGATTTTGCAAGAGTTGGACCAGACACTACACAAAAGCTACCCAAACAAAAAAGCTCCCGAAGGAGCTTAGATGCTGAGGTAAATGTTGTGGTGATTCCACCTCAGATAGCGAGTAAATACTAGCTTGCTATCAACTTGGCGGAGCGAGAGGGATTCGAACCCTCGGTAGGGAAATTACCCTACGCCTGATTTCGAGTCAGGTACATTCAACCACTCTGCCATCGCTCCAGCTGGGTTTAAAACAATTCTATCAGGCGCGCAATTGCGTCAACCCACCGAGGTAAGGCCGCAACACTTCAGGCACTTGAATGCTGCCATCTGCTTGCTGATAGTTTTCAAGCACCGCCACCAAGGTACGGCCCACTGCGAGGCCAGAACCATTCAAGGTGTGCACCCATTCGTTTTTGCCTTGTGCGTTTTTAAAACGCGCTTGCAAACGGCGCGACTGAAACGCTTCGCAGTTAGACACCGAGCTGATTTCGCGATAGGTGTTTTGCGCAGGCAACCACACTTCAAGGTCGTGCGTTTTGGTGGCACCAAAACCCATGTCACCAGTGCACAACAACATCACGCGATAAGGCAAACCGAGTTTTTGCAAAATGGCTTCAGCATGGCGCGTCATGTCTTCTAACGCTTCATAGCTTTTGTCGGGATGCACGATTTGCACCATCTCAACTTTGTCAAACTGGTGTTGACGGATCAAGCCACGGGTGTCGCGCCCTGCACTGCCGGCTTCTGAACGAAAGCACGGTGTGTGTGCGGTGAGTTTGATGGGCAACTCTGTTTCAGCCACGATGGTGTCGCGCACAAAGTTGGTCAAAGGCACTTCGCTGGTGGGTATCAAATAAAGCGCGGTGTTCTCACCACTGGCTTCACCTTCTTGTCCACCTTTTTTGGCGGCAAACAAGTCTTCTTCAAACTTGGGCAATTGACCTGTGCCACGCAAGCTTTCAGCGTTGACCACATAAGGTGTGTAGCACTCGGTGTAACCGTGTTCTTGGGTTTGCACATCCAACATGAACTGTGCCAACGCACGGTGCAAACGTGCCACTTGACCTTTCATAACGGTAAAGCGTGAACCCGACAATTTCACGCCGGTTTCAAAGTCAAGGCCCAAAGGTTCGCCCAAGTCCACATGATCACGCGGGGTGAACGCCAAGGGCACGGGGTCTTGGCCTGTGGGACTCCAACGGCGCAATTCTGCATTGCCATGTTCATCGCTGCCTACAGGCACGCTCTCGTGCGGCAAGTTGGGCACGGCGAGCAACAAAGTTTGCAACTCAGCTTGCAGTGCATCTAAACGCACGGCCGAGGTGTCGAGTTCAGTCTTGATGTCCGCCACTTGTGCCATGACCGCATCAGCACTCTCGCCTTTGGCTTTGAGTTGCCCAATTTGTTTGGACAAAGTGTTGCGACTGGCCTGCAACTCTTCGGTGCGGGTTTGCAAGGTTTTGCGCTCGTTCTCTAACGCTTGGTAAGCGTTGACATTGAGAAAAGCTTGTGGGTTTTTACGGGTTTCGAGCCGAGCGATGACAGAGTTGAGATCGCGGCGAAGCAATGTGATGTCTAGCATGCCCCCATTGTAAGAGGGCGGCCAGCGCTACTTCAAACCCTTTGGCAGCGGGAATTTGATGGTTTCTTGCACGCCCTCGAGCGTTCGCACCGACACCGCACCCAAGGCGCGCATGCGGTCAATCACTTGCTGCACCAACACATCTGGGGCCGAGGCACCCGCGGTCAGGCCCACACGGGTTTTGCCTTCGAACCATTCGGGCTGCAACTCTTGCGCGTTGTCCACCATGTAGCTTTCAGCGCCGTAGCGTTGCGCCACATCGCGCAAGCGGTTGCTGTTAGAGCTGGTGGGGCTGCCCACCACGATCACCAAATCGACTTGCGGGCTGAGCACTTTCACCGCGTCTTGTCGGTTTTGTGTGGCGTAGCAAATGTCTTGTTGTTTGGGTTTGCGAATGTTGGGAAAACGCGCAATCACGGCATCTGTGATGTGCGCCGCATCGTCCACACTCAACGTGGTTTGCGTGACCACGGCCAAGCGTTCGGTTTGCTTGGGCGTCACGCGCTGCACATCTTCCACATCTTCCACCAAATAAATACCTTCGAGCAATTGGCCCATGGTGCCTTCGACTTCAGGGTGCCCTTTGTGGCCAATCATGATGAACTCATAACCTTCTTTGTGCAGCTTGGCCACTTCCACATGCACTTTGGTAACCAAAGGACAGGTGGCATCAAAAATTCGAAAGCCACGACGCTCTGCTTCTTGCTCGACAGATTTAGGTACACCGTGAGCGCTGAACACCAAGGTAGCACCGGCAGGCACATCGTTCAAGTCTTCGATGAAGATGGCGCCGCGTTGTTTGAGGTCTTCCACCACATACGTGTTGTGCACAATTTCGTGACGCACATACACCGGCGCGCCAAACTTTTGCAGAGCGTGCTCCACGATGTCAATGGCACGGTCAACACCCGCGCAAAAACCACGCGGTTCGGCCAACACGATTTCTTGAAATGTGGTTTGTGTCATAGCGGTTTACAAAATGCCAATGATCTGCACTTCGAAAGTGACAGGTTGATTGGCCAAGGGGTGGTTGAAGTCAAACAACACCGCGTCGTCTGACACCTGCTGCACAGCACCCGCGAAAGAGCCTTGACCGTTGGGTGCAGGGAACTGCACCACATCGCCAGGGGTGTATTGCTCGTCGGGGTCGCCAAATTCTTGGAGCATAGTTTTGCTCACCCATTGCTGCATGTCGGGGTTGCGTTCGCCAAAGGCTTCGCCTGCGGGCACTTCAAAGGTGGTGCGTGTGCCTTCGCTCAAACCGAGCAAACGCTGCTCCAGCGCGGGTGAGAGCTCACCCGAGCCCAGCGACAAGGTGGCAGGCTTGTCGTTGAAGGTGTTGATGACATCGCCTTGAGGTCCCGAAAGCCGATAGTGCAGCGTTAAAAAAGAACCGGCGACGATGGTAGGGTTAACAGGTTGGGTAGAGGCAGTCATGGCAGGGGTTTTGGCTTGAAGTGGCTATTGTAGAAAGCTCTGACGGCAAGATTTTCTGCGAGTGAATTGCCCTGCCCTTTCCCTTTAGGAACCCCGCATGACCGAGCCTCTGTCCATTCAACAACTGCCGCCCGACATGCGCCCGCGCGAGAAATTGCTGAAACACGGCCCCTCGGCTTTGAGCGATGTGGAGTTACTGGCTTTGTTTTTGCGCACCGGCATTGCGGGCAAGAGTGTGTTCGCGCTGGCTGCTGAGTTGCTCGAGCGTTTCAAAGGCTTTGCGGGGTTGATACACGCGAGCGCTGCTGAGTTGGCCTTGTGCAAAGGCATGGGCGGCGACGCCAAACGCGCACAGTTGGTGGCGGTGCTGGAAATGGCGCGGCGCGCGTTGACCCAAGAGTTGCAAGAAAAAACCATCATGAACTCGCCACTGGCAGTGAAGCAGTTTTTACAACTTGAATTGGCGCAACTCAAGCACGAGGTGTTTGCGGTGCTGTTTTTGGATGTGCAAAACCGTTTGCTGTCTTTTCAACCGATGTTTCGTGGCTCGCTGGCACAAACCATGGTCTACCCGCGCGAAGTGGCCAAGTTGGCACTAGCACTGGGTGCCGATGGAGTGGTGTTGGCACACAACCATCCCAGTGGTTCAACGAAGCCGTCACATTCCGATATGTTGCTCACCCGAACCATGCAAGAATCGTTGGCCTTGATCGATGTGACGGTGCGCGATCACATCATCGTGGCACAAGGAAAATATTTGTCGATGGCAGAAGAAGGGTTGATGTGAAAGCCAAATCGTTGCAAGACTTGAGCGCCATTCGCAAAACCATGGCAGACAAAGCCAAGGCCGCTGCCGAAGCCGAAGCTGCGCGCCTAGAAGCCGAGCGCCGCGCCGAAGCAGAGCGCAACTTATTCACGCGCGCAGTGGGGCAGGTGCAACCCATAGCCGCCAAACCGCGTGTGCAAGTGAATATTCCGGCGCCAGTACCACGCCGTTTGCAACAAGACATTGACGATGCCGCTGCTTTGCAAGAAAGCATGAGCGATGAGTTCGATGTCAGCACCTTGCTCGATGTCGACGACCAAATGAGTTTTCGTCGCCCCGGCATTGGCACCGATGTGACGCGCAAATTGCGCAAAGGCGAATGGAGCATTCAAGGGCAAATCGATTTGCACGGCTTGCGCAGCGACGAAGCCCGTAACGCGGTGGGGCAATTCATACGCGACGCCAAACGCATGGGTTGGCGATGCGTGCGCGTGGTGCATGGCAAAGGTTTGGGCTCACCTGGCAAAGAACCGGTGCTGAAATCAAAAGTGCAACGCTGGTTGGTGCAAAAAAACGAAGTGCTGGCGTTTGTGCAAGCCAAACCGGCAGATGGTGGCGCAGGGGCGTTGGTGGTTTTGTTGGGGCCGGCGAATGGGTGAATATTGAGGGCGCTGCGTTACTGAACACATCAAGCATTTTCAGTGTGGTGTCTGGATGCCACCAGCTTGACCTCTAAGCGACAACCCAAAGCTTTTGCATACCGCGACAGAGTTGCCAATGATGGCGAATGCTTGCCACGCCCTGACTCTAAGCGCGCCACAGCAGACTGTGTGGTACCAATTTTTTCAGCCACCTGAGCCTGCGTCAGTCCACGCTTAGTGCGCGCTTTCAAAAATTGATCCAGCAAATTGAATTCATCTTTCAGTTGATCAAATTCAAACTTCACTTTGCTTTTTGCCAGTGCCTGTGTTCGCAATTGTTTATGGGTCAACATGTGTCCACTCCTTTTGCCGCTTTCGCGCCAGTGCTAAATCTTTCAGCGGTGTTTGATTGGTTTTTTTGACAAACTGATGCAACATCACAATCGTTTGCCCCATGCGCAAACAGTAAAAAACTCTGCCAATTCCTTCTCTAGATTTCAAACGCAACTCAAACAACCCCGATTGCATGGCGCGTGTGTGTGGCATTCCCAAATCGGGGCCATAAATAACCATCCGATCTGTCACATGCAGATACCTAGCGAGCAACCCCTCAGGAAGCGACAACACTTCACGCTGCAGTTTGTCATTGTGATATTTGATTTTCCAAGCCATACGCAAAAATAGCGTATTTGCGATATTCTATGGCGAGTCAAACTCACAAACAATACCCTTAAACCCCTTTGTTGCGCATCCAATCCGCTGTCTGAAAAAAACTGTTTTTCAAACGCTCGCGCAACTCGGCAGGTACTTGGGTTTCGGTCATGGCTTGGTCCATGCACATCACCCATTGGTCGCGCTCTTTGATGCCAATGGCAAACGGCATGTGACGCATGCGCAGGCGTGGGTGCCCAAATTGATCGGTGTAATAACTCGGCCCACCCAACCAGCCACACAAAAACATGAAGAGTTTTTCACGCGCTTGGGTGAGCTCAGTGCCGTGGGCTGCGCGCAGTTCTTTGTAAGCGGGCTCGAGGTCCATCAAATCGTAAAACCGATCGGTGAGCGCGCGCACGCGTTCTTCACCGCCTAGCCATTGGAAGGGTGTGTCAACGGGTTGTGTTTCTTCTGTGGACATGTGTGATGCAATGTTCAGAGCGTTATGAATTTAAAGCGTGCTTAATTCAAAGCGTGGCTTGGCGCAAGGTTTGCACAACAGGTCGCTGCAATACCTCACGCAAGCCCCACCAACCTGCCAACCACGCGAGCAACGCACCCGTGAGCGCGCCAATGAGGGGTACCCATGGGCTTGGGTTCCAGTTGAACTCAAAAGTGTATTTGGCCAAACCCCAACTCATAGCAATGGCCACACTCGATGCCAGCAAACCTGCCAATGCACCCACCCCTGCCAGCTCAGTGCGTTGCACTTGACCTAGCAGTTGATTGGACGCACCCAAAGCACGCAACACTGCATATTCGCGTGCGCGTTCTTCACGGGTGGCGGTCACGGCGGCAAACAACACCACCAGCCCAGCGGCCAAGGTGAACAAAAACAAAAATTCAACCGCACTGATGACTTGTCCTAACACGCGTTGCACTTGGTTCAACGCAGCCCCCATGTCGACATTGGTGACATTGGGAAATTGACGGATGAGTTGGTTGTCAAAGCTAAGCGTTTGCCCTTGTGGGCCAGATGATGGCTGTGATGTTTGAACAGATGCTTGCTTTGATGCCTGATTGTTTTGCATGCCAGCAACCGGCACCGGCGCTCTGAACGCAGCCAAGTAGGTGAGCGGCACATCAGGCATGTGACTGACGGGATAAATCACAAAGAAGTTGGCGCGCATGGAACTCCAGTCCACGCGCCGCACCGAGGTGATGCGCGCTTCGTGCAGCACACCCGCCATGTCAAAGCGCAACACATCGCCCATTTTCAAACGCAAGGTTTTGGCAATGCCTTCTTCAATGCTCATCGTGCCGGCGGCCTCTGGCTCCCATGTGCCTTGCACCACTTGGTTGTGCGCAGGGGCTTGCGCGCTGTGCGACAAATTGAATTCGCGATCGACCAAACGCTGCGCACGCTCTTCTGTGTAATGTTCGGGCAACACCGCTTCACCATTGATGGCCACCAAGCGACCTCGGATCATGGGGTACCAATCGAGTTGCTCCACATGCGCTTGTTTCAAGGTTTGCAAAAACGCATCGGCTTGCGAGGGTTGAATGTTGATGACAAAACGGTTGGGCGCATTGGCAGGTGTGGCGTTGCGCCAGCTGCTGACCAAATCGGTTCGCAACAGCACCAGCAACGCCAAAGCCAACAAGCCAACAGCCAAGGCGCTGACTTGCACCATCGCATAACCAGGGCGTGCGCTGATTTGCCGCGTAGCCAACATCAACCATGGTGGTGCGGTGTGTTCATTCACCCACCGCCTGAGCCATCGCACCGCCAACCAAGCCATGCCCGCAAACAAGGCAACCGCTGCGGCAAAACCACCCACCACCATGAGGCCGAGTTTCAAATCACGACTGACTGCCACCAACAACGCCGCAAAGCCCAACAAACCCAAACCCCACACCAACAACGTGGTGTGTTTGAGTTCGCCCACATCGCGACGCATGACACGCAATGCAGGCACGCTAGCGAGTTGCAACACCGGTGGCAAACCAAAAGCCATTAGCAAGGTCAAGCCTGTGCCCAAACCATACACAAAAGGCCAAGCACTGGGGGCGGGCAAATTGGTTTCCACCAAACCCGACAGCAATTGCACAAACACCAAATGCACCGCATAGCCTAAAAGTAAACCCACACCACTGGCCAGCAAACCCACCGCTGCAAATTCGGTGCTGTAAGCCAAAGCCATGTGACGTTGACTGACACCAAGCACGCGCAGCATGGCGCAATCGTCTAAATGACTCGCTGCAAAAGCGCGCGCTGACAAAGCCACTGCCACCGCACTGAGCAAGGCGGCCAACAAAGCCACCAAATTCAAAAATTTGCCAGCACGGTCAAGCGTTTGTCGCATTTCGGGTCGCCCTGCTTCGAGCGACTCCACGCGCACACCACGCACCTCTGGTTTCTTGCTTTCAAGCTCAGCCCATGCGATGAAGTCTTGCACTTGTTTTGCGTCACCCACCACCGCATAACGCCAAGTGATGCGACTCGCCGGTTGCACCAAACCAGTGGCCGCCAAATCAACGGCATTCATCATGATGCGTGGCGCAAAATTCATGAAGCCTGCACCACGGTCAGGTTCATGCACCAGCACCTGTTGAATGCTGAAGCGTTGGTTGCCCAACATCACCGCATCACCCACTTGCAAGCCCAAGGCTTCCAAGGTGGCGGCTTCGGCCCACACCGTTTGAGGTGCAGGAATGTTTTTGATTTTTTGCGCCGACTGATCGAGTGTGTTTTGTGCGATGGCAAGTTGTGCAGCTTGCAAATCGTTCATCACTTTGAGCTGACCGCGCAGGGGGTAGCCAGCGTCAACCACTTTAAGAGCGATCAAACGGCTGGTGGATTCTTCTTTGGCTTCTTGCTTACTATCTTGTAATGCACTTTGCTTTTGTTGCACCACACCTCGCGCCATGGTGGGAAAACTCAAGGTACTCACACCTTGTAAATTCAGCTGCTTGGCCTTGGCCACAAACTGTGCAGGTGTAACTTGGTCGCTAACGATGACAGCGTCACCGCCCAACAAATGACTGGCATCGCGCTGCAGACCAGCGTTGAGGCGATCTGCCAAAAAACTCACCGAGCTCAATGCAGCCACGCCTAAGGCCACTGCGATCAACAACAAACGCAATTCACCCGCGCGTGCATCGCGCCACAATGTTCGCCATGCGTGCTGCCACCAAAGGGTTGTGTGCATGTTGTGTTGACTCATGTGGCCTGCCATTGCAAACGCTGAGTTGTGGTGTAACAAATGAAATGTTTGTTGGTGGCGCGTCCAATGGCACACAAGCCCAAACGCTCGGCCAAGTCATAGCCCATTTGCGTGATGCCACTGCGCGAGACCACCACGGCCACGCCCATTTGTGCAGACTTCAACACCATCTCACTGGTGAGCCTGCCCGTGGTGTAAAACACCGAATCCGCATCGGCGTGCAAGTGGTGCATCCACATCCAACCGGCGATGGTGTCGATGGCATTGTGACGGCCCACATCTTCTACAAAAATCTTCAAATGCTCACCTTGAAACAAAGCACAACCATGCACCGAACCGGCTGATTTGTAGGTGCTTTCTTGCAAACGAATGGCGTTGAGCAACACATACAAACGGGTTTGCGTGAGGTGTGCATCAGGCAACGCAATGCCATCGAGTTCATCCATCAAATCACCAAACACGCTGCCTTGCCCACAACCGGTGGTGACTACGCGACGCGCGGTGCGCGCTTGAATGTCTGCAATGCCAGTACGCGTTTTGACGGCGGCCACGCCTGCTCCGTTTTCTCCAGCCTCCCAATCGACGGTGATGGATTCAACATCGTGCGCATGCTGCACCAAGCGTTGGTTGCGCAAATAACCCAACACCAACAACTCGGGCTCGGCACCCAAGGTCATGAGTGTGACGATTTCGCGTTTGTCCACATACACGGTGAGCGCACGCTCAGCCGGTATGGACATGTGCTCTTGCACACCATGCTCATTGATGACGGTAACTTGCCGCGTCAACGGCATGCGTGCTTGGGTGAGATGAGGAAGCGGTGTAGACATAAAGGTTTGCAGCAATCCTACAGGCTACAACAAAACGGGCCGCCACCTCGAAGGTGCGGCCCGATGCACAGCTGGGCTGTGGGGAAAAAGCGCTTACGACTTTTTAGCGGGAGCGGGAGCGGCAGTGGGTGCGGTAGCAGGTGCCGCTGCGGGTGCAGCGCCAGGAGCAGCCGTGGCAGGCGCTGCAGCAGTAGGTGTTGCCTCGGGTGGCGTATAAACAAACTTGCCAGGGTCAGCACAGGGTGGTGTGGCCGCAGGTTTGCCAGCCTTGGCTTTGTTGGTGCGTTGCACATGTGCGGCCACTTTGTCTTGCGACTTGCACAACAAATACGCATCCACCTTACCGGTGTGCGCGGTTTTAGCAGCAGCTTCTGCGGCCCTGGCTTTCGCTTCGTCGCTCGGAGGGGGCAACTTGGCAAATGCCGATGCACCCAACGCGGCCAAGCTCAATGCAAAGATGATTTTTTTCATGAATGTGCTCCTAAGCCCGGGGCTTGTTCAGAACGTTGTGCAGGAATTTTGCCGGTTTGGATGTCGTTGTACCAAAGCTCATGGTGTTCTTTGGCCCATGTTTCGTCCACATAACCAGTCTTCATGGCTTTGTACGCGCCTTCCATGCCCACGGTGCCAATGTAGATGTGACCTGCGAACATGGCCATCATCAACACCGTACCCACCGCATGCACCATGTGCGCGATTTGCATGCTGCCGCGCTCGTACACCAAGCCTGGAATGACTTTGTCGAGCACCAAACCAGAGGCCACCACGATGGCACCCAAGGCAAACACACCAAACCAAAACACCACTTTTTCACCCGCATTGAAACGGTGCGAAGGCACTTCTTTGCCACTCAAAATGCCACCACCTTTGAGCAACCATGTGAGGTCGCCTTTCGAAGGCAAGTTGTCTTTCACAAAAGTGACGAACACCACCACCAATGAAACAGCGAACAATGGGCCCGCAAAGTTATGTGCATTTTTCAACAAATACGTTATCCAACCAAACAGGGTGTCACCAATGACCGGTTGAATGAAAAATTTACCAAACGCCATGACCAAACCCGACACAGCCAAGATCACAAACGCAATCGCGTTGGCCCAATGCGCAGATCGCTCGAATGGTGTGAAGCGCTCAATCTCTTTGCCTGTAGGACGACCGTGCATGCGGATGGTGCCCACGCGTTTGAAGAAGATGGCAATTGCACCCGCCACGATCAACAACAACGAACCGCCATAAGGAATGATCCAGTTGTTGCGCACTTGTCGCCACGCTTCACCAGCGTTGGTCAAACGCGAACCAGGGTATTGCACAAAGGGTTGAATCAACACACCAGCTTCAGGCGCTTGCGATTTGGGCAAACTGCTGTAGCCCTCCACGCCTTTGCCCACATCACGCCAGAAAGGTGCGTTGTTGCCGGGTTGCACTTTGCTGCGCTCGCCGTTGGTTTGTTCGGCATAGCCGGGGGCATCGCTTGCATCAGGTTTGACATCGTTGATGTTGACGCTTTGCACCGAAGGTGCGGCCTGAGTTACTGCAGGTGCCTTGTCTTGCGCATTCACCGACAACACAAAGCTTGCCAGCACAACACACACAACAGAAGAAATGGATCGTGACATGGTCAGCCCCTTCACGGTGCGCGGGTGTAGTCGTTCATGCCGTATTGGCCACGGGCACGCAACTGCTGCTCCCAACTGTTTTTGTCACCCACTTGCCAACCGCTAGCAGTAAAGCCAGCGGCAGCACCACTGTAGGGTGATGCATCGTTTTTGGCGCCCAGTGTTTGTGCTTTTTCACCACAAGCACTCAGGGCCATCACCGCCATCACAGCGATGAGCGATTTCGCGAAGGTGGGCGTGCTCATTTTTTCGCTCCTTCAGCTTTTGCGGTTTGCTGGCCTGCTTGCTTCGAACCGTAAGCCGTGCCCCATCCCCACACTTCTGCACCTTTGTTGCGTTTGACCACGCGGTTGCGGAAGATGTCGGCCACCACATCGCCGTCACCGGCGAGCAGCGCTTTGGTCGAACACATTTCGGCGCACGCAGGCAACTTGCCTTCGGCCAAACGGTTGCGACCGTATTTTTCAAATTCTGCTTGGCTGCCATTGGCTTCTGGGCCACCGGCACAGAAGGTGCACTTGTCCATCTTGCCGCGCACACCAAAGGTGCCTTGCGATGGGAACTGTGGTGCACCAAATGGGCATGCATACGAACAGTAGCCGCAACCAATGCACACATCTTTGTCGTGCAACACCACGCCTTCGTCTGTTTTGTAAAAACAGTTCACTGGGCACACGGCCATGCAAGGTGCGTCTGAACAATGCATGCAAGCCACCGAGATGCTTTTCTCGCCGGGCACACCATCGTTCAAAGTAACCACACGGCGGCGGTTCACACCCCAAGGAATTTCGTGTTCGTTTTTGCAAGCGGTGACGCAACCGTTGCATTCAATACAACGCTCAGCGTCACAAATAAATTTCATGCGTGCCATGTCGGTTCTCCTTAGGCGCGTTCAATGTTGCAAACGGTGGTCTTGGTCTCTTGCATCATGGTGACGCTGTCATAACCATAAGTGGTCGCTGTGTTGACCGCTTCACCACGCACGATCGGTGCAGCACCACTTGGGTAATGCGCCAGCATGTCAACACCTTGCCAACGGCCCGAGAAGTGGAAAGGCATCCACACCGTGCCGGTGTCCACACGCTCGGTCACCAAGGCTTGCACATTGATGCGCGCGCCAGTGGGTGACTTCAACCACACGCGCTCGCCGTTGCGAACGCCACGGTCGGCTGCGGTTTTGGGGTTGATCTCCACATACGCTTCTTGTTGCAACTCGGCCAACCAAGGGTTGGAACGTGTTTCTTCGCCGCCACCTTCGTACTCGACCAAACGGCCAGAGGTGAGGATGAGTGGGAATTTTTCGTGCACTTTGTCGGCCAAGTTTTTCTCTTGCACAGTTTTGTACAAGGTGGGCAAACGCCAGAAGGCTTTTTTGTCGTCGTGTGTGGGGTACTTGGCCATGAGGTCTGGTCGAGTGCCGTACAAAGGCTCACGGTGTTGTGGAATGGGGTCGGGGAAGTTCCAAACCACAGCGCGCGCCTTGGCATTGCCAAACGGATGGCAACCGTGGTTTTGCATGAACACCCGAATCATGCCGCCCGAGTTGTCGGTCTTCCAGTTCTTGCCCTCAGCCAATGCTTTTTCAGCATCGGTGAGTTCATCCCACCAGCCCAATTTCTTGAGCAACACATGGTCAAGTTCGGGGTAACCGGTGGTGATGTCTGCGCCCAATGAATGCGAACCATCTTCGGCCAACAGATTTTTACCGTCGCGCTCCACACCAAAGTTGGCACGGAAGTTACCGCCACCTTCCATCACATGTTTGGAGGTGTCGTACAAATTAGGTGAGCCAGGGTGTTTCAACTCAGGTGTGCCCCAACATGGCCATGGCAACCCGAAGTAATCGCCGCCAAAGTCGTAGCCTGTTTCTTTGTCTTTGCCGCCCTTCGATTTCAAAGTTTTCACATCGAACAAATGCATGTTCTTCATGTGTGCCTTCAGGCGTTCTGGGCTTTGACCGGTGTAACCAATGGTCCACACCGATTTGTTGATTTCGCGCAAGATGTCTTCCACCACGGGTTCGTCCATGCCTTTGACTTTTTGCAGCTTGTAGTTCTTCACCAACTCTTTGCCAAATCCGAGTTTGTCAGCCAACTGATACATGATCATGTGGTCAGAGCGGCTTTCCCACAAAGGCTCAATCACTTTTTCGCGCCATTGAATAGAACGGTTCGAAGCAGTGCATGAACCACTGGTTTCAAACTGCGTGGCCGCGGGCAACAAATACACCGCGCGGTTGGGGTTGAGGTCTTCTGCCTTGCCGGGCATAGCTGCCATCGCAGCAGTGGCTGAGGGATAAGGGTCGACCACCACCAACAAATCGAGTTTGTCCATGGCGCGTTTCATGTCTAGGCCACGGGTTTGCGAGTTGGGCGCATGGCCCCAATAGAACACACCGCGCAAGTTGCTGTCTTGGTCGATGAGTTCGTTTTTCTCGAGCACACCGTCGATCCAACGCGACACGGTGATGCCAGGCTTGCTCATCATGGCAGGCGACGCGAAGCGGCCTTTGATCCAGTCGAACTCAACACCCCACGCTTTGGCGAAGTGTTTCCATGAACCTTCTGCCAGGCCGTAGTAGCCGGGCAATGAGTCGGGGTTGGGGCCCACATCGGTTGCGCCTTGCACATTGTCGTGGCCACGGAAAATGTTGGTGCCACCACCCGATTTGCCCACATTGCCCAAAGCTAATTGCAAGATGCAAGAAGCACGCACCATCGCGTTACCAATGGTGTGCTGCGTTTGCCCCATGCACCACACGATGGTGCCAGGTCGGTTTTCGTGCAGCCATGTTGCCACTTTGAGCATTTGCTCAGGCTTGACACCGCAGGCTTCTTCCACCGCAGCAGGTGTCCATTTGGCCAACACTTCTTCTTTGACCTTGTCCATGCCGAACACGCGGTCGTTGATGTACTTTTTGTCTTCCCAACCGTTCTTGAAAATGATGTGCAACAAACCAAACAAGAATGGAATGTCAGATCCCGAACGGATGCGCACATACTCGTCGGCTTTGGCCGCCGTGCGTGTGAAGCGTGGGTCGACCACGATCATCTTGCAGCCGTTTTCTTTGGCATGCAACATGTGCAACAAACTCACGGGGTGCGCTTCTGCGGCGTTCGAGCCAATGTACAAAGCAACTTTGCTGTTTTGCATGTCGTTGTACGAGTTGGTCATGGCGCCGTAGCCCCATGTGTTGGCCACACCCGCCACGGTGGTGGAGTGACAAATACGCGCTTGGTGGTCACAGTTGTTGCTACCCCAGTAGCTCACGAACTTACGCATCAAATACGCTTGCTCGTTGTTGTGTTTGGATGAACCCACCCAGTAAATCGAGTCAGGGCCACTGGCTTTGCGCAACTCCATCAGCTTGGCACTGATTTCTTCTAGTGCGGTTTCCCAGCTGATGCGCTGGTATTTGCCATTCACCAATTTCATGGGGTAACGCAAACGGAACTCACCATGGCCGTGTTCACGCAGTGCCGCACCTTTGGCGCAGTGTGCGCCTAAGTTGATGGGCGAATCAAACACCGGCTCTTGGCGCACCCACACGCCGTTTTCCACCACAGCATCGACCGCACAACCCACCGAGCAGTGGGTGCACACCGTGCGTTTGACTTCGATCTTGCCAGTGCCGTTACCTGCTGCGGTGGCTGCACCGGCTTTTTTCACCAAGCTGAGTTGGGTGGCTGCCAAGCCCACGCCCACACCCAAACCGGAGCGGCGCAAAAAGCCACGGCGGTCGAGCGTTGGCAAAGCGTTGGTCAAGCCACGCTTGAGGCTATCCACAAACACAGCGCTGCTGGGCGTGTTGGACGAAGAATTTGTTTTGCGGGTCAACAACATGGGATGCTCCTGATCAAACGCGTGTGGTTTGGTAATAGCGCTTGACATGCTCGCTCAAGCTGTAACCGCCACCGTTTTCGGGGGCGGGGGGCAATGTGTTTTCTGCGGAAGGAGCATCCAGAGCAGGAAATGCAGTCACAGCTGCAGCTGCGGCACCCGCGGCGGCGGCGCCCATGAAGAAACCGCGTCGAGAGGCGGTTGTTTCTGTGTTGGGGGTGTCTTTTTTCATACGATGCTCCTCTGGAAATCGTGGCTATGCACAACAATGCATACTGTAAATCTTCTAGAACTTAAGATCTTAGGGAAAAGACCTAGTTTTTGTCACAAATTTGACCCTTTCCGGGCTAAATTTGGTGATTTTCAGGTCAACAGGTCAAAACCTTGGGTTTCAACTTGGATAAAAGTTCGCGTGAAATCTGCCAAAACCGCATAAAAACGGGCACGGGGCGTGGCGATCACTGCGTCACAAAAAGCAGGTACCCAGGTTTGCACATGCTTGGCAAAAAACTGCGATTGCTGCGTGAGGTTGGACACCGCCGCATCGTCCCCCGCCACCAAAAACCGCATGACTTCCAACACATACGATACATGGTCTTCGGTTTCTGACATGGTGGCTGGGTCTCGCGTCAGGCCCAGAGCGGCCAAATCGTCGCGCAATTGCGCCAGTGGTTTTTCGTTCAAAAAGCCACTCAGGTAATGCGAGGCAAACGCATACACCTCGGGCTTGCCCACACCACCAAACAAAGTGTCGTGTTCGTTTTGAATGCTGGCGTCATCCATCTCGCGGGTCAGCGCCACCAATTGACGCCACGGCTCTTCCAAAAAACCACCGGCAGCAGGCGCTTCTGTCACAGCCACGCGCAATTGCGCCAACAGCTCGGGACGCGCAGGTGCGTAAAACAATTCAGCGATCAAACCATAGAGTTCAGCGCGCGCGGTTTCTTCGTCGAGGGTGGAGGTGAGTTGCGGTTGGTTCATTGTATTTTTTGCTCGTCGCCAGAAGAGTAAATGTCAATCACACGGCAATCGCCACACATTTTGAGGCGCTCCAAAGCCGCCCCTTGGAACATCGAATGGCCCGCCAATTTGCCCAACATGGCTTCGATGCCTTTGAGCGTGCCAAAGGGTTTGCCGCAGCGCACACAGCCGTAAGGTTGTGCTTCGTTGAGCACACGGGTTTCTTTGCGTTGCGGTGTGAGCAGCAAACGCGATTGCAGTTGCAATGCGTCTTCGGGGCAGGTTTTGACGCACAGACCGCATTGCACACAATTTTTTTCCACGAAGCGCAGTTGTGGTGCGTTTTGGTTGTCTTGCAAAGCGTTGGCAGGACAAGCGCTGACGCAACTCATGCACAAAGTGCATTTGTCTTTGTTCACCTGCACCGTGCCAAACATCGCACCGCCTTGCGGCAAGGTCAACGCTTCGGGTGCATTGGCTGATTTCAACACTGGCGCATGTTCTAACAAATGGTCTATCACCAGTTGCAAGGTGCTGCGTTTTTCTGCAGTCACCGCAAAGGCGGCCACCGGTAGACTGGTTTTCAAACGCGCAGCACCGGTGGTGATACGTTGCACTTCAGCATCAAGCTCTAAGGCTTGTTTGGCATGCACCATTTGCAACACCGCTGTGTTGTTGGCATAACCCAAACCTTGCAACATGGCTTGCACTTGCGCCATTTGCGCTTGCAATGCGTCGGCGTATTGCGGTGCCTCTTCGTCGGTCGTCAATACCAACACTTGCGCTGCACCATAAGCGAGCGAGCTCAACCAAACATCTATGCCTAAACTGGCGGTGTGCCACAGCGCGAAAGGAATGACATGCGCAGGCACACCGTTTGCCAACTTGAGTTGCGCTGCGCGACCCCATTCGTCGATCAACGCTTGCCCAGCTTGCTGGCTGTGCAACAACAGCACCGCGTCTTTGCCACCGGCAGCGGTGTAGGTGCTGAGCAAGGTTTTGAGTTTCTGACCTTGTTCATTCGCACGCGGGTATGCATAGGTGAGCGCACCCGTCGGGCACACCGTGGTGCAAGCACCGCAGCCCACGCACAAATTGGGATTGACCTTGATTTGCTGACGCGATTTGTCAGAGCTGATAGCTTCGGCCGAACAAATGTCTACACATGCATTGCAACCCACGGTTTCGTTGCGACTGTGGGCACACAATTTTTGTTTGTAAGCAAAAAAACGGGGCTTCTCAAATTCACCCACCAACTCGCGCAAGCGCAACAAGTTGGCAGGCGTGGCTTGCTGAAAATAACCCTGCGGCAAAGCATGACGGGTGAAAGCGCTTTGCTCGCGCAAATCAAGTACCAAATCAAACTCGGCAGTTTCGTCTTGTGCCAAGCGATCAAACTGAATGGCGCCCACTGCGCCACACGCGGTCACGCAATCGCGGTGCGATTGGCATTTGCCCATGTCAATTTGGTAGTCCAAACCAATCGCTTGCTCGGGGCAAGCGGCAACGCATGCGTTGCACCGTGTGCAGAGGTCTAAATCGATCGGGTTGCTGCGTTGCCATGTGAGTGTGAACGCACCCAACCAACCGTCCAAGCGCACCAACTTGCCACCCAACACAGGGTAGCGTCGGGTTTGCGAGCCACCCGCGCTGCCTGCGCCTTGGGTGAAGATGGTTACATTCAACTGATCGGCCAACAGCGCAGCCGCTTGTTCGGCTTGGTCGATGTCGCCAATGATCAACACGCGCCCTGCACTCTTGAAAGTGACAGTGGGCACAGGCTCAGGCTCGGGCAAATGTGCCGCAGCGAGCAACGCAGCGATTTTGGGCGAGGCGTTTTTGGCGTCTTGACTCCAGCCACCGGTCTCACGGATGTTGACGAACTTGATGACCGAGGTTTTGGCCTCGGCCTGCACCGCGAGTTCACCAAACAACCGTTGCTCTTGCGTGCAAGCAACCACCAGATCGTCTTGTGCATCGGTGCTTTGAACCGCGCGAATGAATTCGCCAGCTTCGCGTCGGCACAGAGAGGTGTGCAGCTTCAGCGGCTCATTCAGGCTTTGGCTCAGCGCCTTCGGGTCGAGCGGCTGGGTTTGGTTGCAGTCGCAAATCAGCGTGGTCATGCGCGGGTATGTCTCGTTGTGTTGTTGAAAGATTGTCGCTTGGGCTGGACTGTGCCACATCCGCAGATGTTTGCCCTTCGGGTTGATCAGCTGGCGTGTCACCTTTGTTTTTGTCGTTGAACAAATTCAAACCATCGACCCTGGTCATTTGTTCCAACATGCCAGCGGGCAAGGGGTCGGGTATGCCATAGTCGTCGATGTAAATGTCTAAACCGTCCATCACATTGAAGTGTGGATCAGCGAACAATTTTTTCATCGCCGCATTTTTCACTTCTGGCGCCACTTTGCTGGACATGAAACTGGCGAAGTTGGAATCGGCGTTGAGTTGCTGCACATCTTCCATGGTGGGAACGGGCTGACTCGCTTGGTCATGTTGTGCTTTGTTTGCTGCGTTCGATGGCGTTGTGGGAGGTGATGCAACTGGCGTACGAACCTCCTCCACCACAACCCGCCCTTCGCGCACATCAGCTTTGCGCCGCGACCAACGGCTCAAAAAACCTGCGGGTGTGTCGTCATCCGCCATGGCCATCTCCTGCTACACCACCGCCGCGTTTTTTGTCGGTGCTGACCGATGCGGGGTTGCCAAAGCGATCTTGCAAACCTTTGAAGCTATCTGGCCGTTTGCGTTTTTTGGTTTCGACCACCAAGTGTTCGTCTGCAAAGGCTGTCATCCACGCCACCACATCGGCAGGTGCTGGCACTTGCTCAACTGTTTCTTGCGCATCCAACCAACGCCCTGCATCGTGGTAGCTGAGGCTCACCATGGTGGGCACCGCCATGATGTCCTCGCTGATGTGTGGTTCTTCTTCCATGCGCCACAACACAAACCAACATGGCGCGGGTGATGTGCTGTTGAGGTAATAGCCTTCGGCATCGTCTTTGAACAGTTCCACCGTGAAGCCCGGGTGCAACCACAGTTGCTCATCGTCGGTTTGACGCAAGCAACGCGGCGAGGTGCCGAAATGTTCGGCATGTGGCGTGAGGTTGTGCCCCAACACATCGTGCAACACCCATCGCCATGGCTGCCAACGGCTCATGGGGCCACTCACGCGCTCGCGGCGCATGACCACAGCCACATGCAAACTTGGGCGTTGCTTTGCGATATTCATGCACGCGATGTTAACGGCGTGACGAAGCCCCTACTTGCACAGCGCAATATTTGAACTCAGGAATCTTGCCGAACGGGTCGAGCGCGGGGTTGGTCAACAAGTTGGCCGCCGCCTCACGGTACGCAAACGGGATGAACACCACACCCTGCGGCGTGCCGTCGTCTTGACGCGCCTGCAACGTAATTTCACCGCGACGCGATGCCACGCGCACATAGTCACCCGCTTGCACACCGAGCTTTTGCAAATCCGCACCGCACATCGACACCGTGGCTTGCGGCTCGAGCGCATCGAGCACTTCGGTACGGCGCGTCATGCTGCCCGTGTGCCAATGTTCAAGCTGCCGTCCGGTGATGAGCACCATCGGGTATTCGTCGTTGGGCTGTTCGTTGGCCGCAATGAGTTGCGTCGGCACCAACTGCGCACGCCCATTCGCGGTGGGGAAATGGTCATGAAACACGATCGGTTGACCCGGGTCGTTTTCATCCAAACAAGGGTAAGTCACACTCGAAGCATGTTGCAAGCGCTCCCAAGTGATGCCCGCAATCGCACCGTGCATGGCTTGCCGCATTTCTTCATACACCTGTGCCACGCCGCTGTGTTCACCTGCATATTGCCAATGCAACCCCATGCGCTGCGCAAGTTGTTGAATGATCCACAAATCTTCACGCGCATCACCAGGTGACTTGAGCGCAGGCAAACCCAATTGCACCGTGCGATCGGTGTTGCTGACCGTGCCCATTTTTTCGGGCCACGCGCTGGCGGGCAACACCACATCGGCCATCCACGCCGTTTCGGTCATGAAAATATCTTGCACCACCAAATGTTCAAGCGAGGCCAGCGCATGACGCGTGTGGTTCAAGTTGGGGTCGCTCATGGCGGGGTTTTCACCCATGATGTACATGCCACGCACTTTGTGTGGATCGCTGTCATCGGCCAAAATTTTGTGCATGATTTCAACCACGGTGTAACCGGGTTGATCGTCAAGCTTGGTGCCCCAAAATTTTTCAAACCAATCGTGTGCATCAGCATTGGTCACACGCTGGTAGTTGGGATACATCATGGGAATCAATCCCGCATCGCTCGCGCCTTGCACATTGTTTTGCCCACGCAGAGGATGCAAGCCGGTGCCGGGTCGGCCAATCTGTCCGGTCACGGTTGCTAGTGCAATCAAACAACGCGCGTTGTCGGTGCCGTGCACATGCTGGCTCACACCCATGCCCCACAAAATCATCGAGCCTTTGCTGGTGGCGTAAGCACGGGTGACTTCACGCAAAGTTTGTGCGTCGATGCCGCAAATAGGTGCCATGGCCTCGGGTGAAAAATCTTTCACCCTCTCGCGCAAGGCGTCTAAATTGTCAACACGGTTTTTCACAAACGCGTGGTCTACCAAATCTTCTTCAAACACCACATGCAACATGGCGTTGAGCATGGCCACATCGGTGTCGGGTTTGAATTGCAAACTGCGCCACGCATGGTGGCTCAACTCAGTAGCGCGCGGGTCCATCAACACCAACTTAGCGCCGTGTTCATGCACAGCATTTTTGATCCAGGTCGCCCCCACCGGATGGTTGACGGTTGGGTTGGCACCAATGACCACAATCACTTCGGCATGCACCACATCGCGCACGGGGTTGCTCACCGCACCTGAGCCCACACCTTCTAACAAAGCGGCCACACTCGACGCATGACACAAGCGTGTGCAATGGTCCACGTTGTTGCTGCCAAAACCGGTACGCACCAACTTTTGAAACAAATACGCTTCTTCGTTGCTGCCCTTGGCACTGCCAAAACCTGCCAACGCTTTCAAACCATGTTGGTCACGCAAAGCTTTGAGTTTGAACGCTGCTGCGTCAAGCGCCTCGTCCCATGTGGCCACACGAAACACCTCTGACCAATGCGAGGGGTGTTGCGTGACATCCAAATGCTTGGACACGCCAGGCTTGCGAATGAGGGGTTGCGTCAATCGGTCAGGATGGTGTGCATAGTCAAAACCAAAACGGCCTTTCACGCACAAACGTTTGTCGTTGGCAGGGCCCGCACGGCCATCCACTTTGACAATGCGGTTGTCACGCACATGGTAGGTCACCAAACAACCCACACCACAAAACGGACAGACCGAATCTACTTTTTTGTCGACCTGTTGGTTGCCACGCAAAGTTTTGTTGCTGAGCGCGCCGGTGGGGCAAGCTTGCACGCATTCACCACAACCCACACAACGGCTGTCGCCCATGGGGTCAGCCATGTCAAACACGATGCGCGTATGTGCACCTCGGCCTTCTACGCCAATCACATTGTTGACTTGTTCTTCACGGCATGCACGCACACATCGGTTGCAGTTGATGCACGCATTCAAATCAACCGCCATCGCTGGATGCGACAAATCTTCTGCATGATGCACAGTCGAATGTTTGGCGTTTGCAGATGTGACTTGCAATGCATCGCTTTCCGACAGTTGCAATGCAGCACGCGGGCGCACTTTTAAACGCGCGGCCCAATCGCTCAATTCACCATGCGGTTGCAAGCCTGCGGTGTCATGCCACAAATGACCTTGCGCGGGTTTGTCTGCCAACAACAACTCCAACACCATGGCTTGGCTTTTACGCGCACGCGGGCTGTCGGTTGACACCACCATGCCGTTTGCAGGACAGCGACAACAACTCGGCGCCAAGGTGCGCTCGCCCTCGACCTCCACCACACACGCACGGCAATTGCCATCGGGCCGCAAACCCTCGCTGTGACACAAATGCGGTATGTCAATGCCCAAACGTTTGGCGGTGTTGAAAATGCTTTCGCCTGACAAGGCTTCTACATTTTTTCCATTCAAGTTGAAGGTGATGGCGGTCATGGTTGCACCCCTTGGGTGGAGCTGTTCACCTCATGCGGAAAATACTGCAACACACAACGAATGGGGTTGGGCGCGGCCTGCCCCAACCCACAAATAGAAGCATCGCCCATCACTTGCGCCAAATCTTCCAAAGTGTCAGCGTCCCATTGCGTTGACTGCATCAATTGCACGGCTTTGTCGGTGCCCACACGGCAGGGCGTGCATTGGCCGCAACTTTCATGTGCAAAAAATTGCATCACATTCAACGCCGCATCGCGCGCGCTGTCGTGCTGGCTGAGCACCATCACCGCGGCTGAACCAATGAAACAACCATGTGGTTGCAAAGTATCAAAATCAAGCGGCACATCAGCCAATCGCGCTGGCAAGATGCCGCCCGATGCACCGCCGGGCAAATAAGCGTAGAGGGTGTGCCCCTCCAACATGCCGCCGCAATGCTCGTCAATCAACTCTTGCAAAGTGATGCCCGCAGGAGCGAGTTTGACGCCGGGGTTTTTCACGCGCCCACTCACACTGAAACTGCGCCAACCCTTGCGACCATGACGGCCCGCGCTGGCAAACCAATCTGCACCGCGCTGCAAAATGTCACGCACCCAATACAAGCTCTCAAAATTGTGCTCCAGCGTGGGCCTGCCAAACAAACCCACTTGCGCAATGTAAGGCGGACGCAAACGCGGCTCGCCACGCTTGCCTTCAATGCTTTCAATCATGGCGGATTCTTCGCCACAAATATACGCACCCGCACCACGGCGCAACTCTATGTGTGGCAACGCGCACGGTGGGTTGGCTTGCAAGTCTTGCAAGGCCTGTTGCAACACAGCACGGCAACCGTGGTATTCGTCGCGCAAATAAATGTAGATGGCCTCTATGCCCACCACTTGCGCAGCCACCAACATGCCTTCTAAAAAACGATGTGGGTCGCGTTCTAAATAATGACGGTCTTTGAATGTGCCCGGCTCGCCTTCGTCAATGTTGACCGCCATCAAACGCGGCGCGGGTTGCTCTCGCACAATGCGCCATTTGCGCCCCAACGGAAAACCTGCGCCACCCAAACCACGCAAACCGGAAGACTCCAATGTTTGAATGGTTTGTTCGGCCTGCGCGGCTTGCAACAACTGACCATCACGCACCATGGCATAACCACCTTGCGCTTGGTAAGCCTCAAAGCTCACAAAATCTGGGTGCCGCCAAGTGTCTTGCGTGTCTTGTTGCAATACCGCCTGTTGCACTTTTTCAGGTGTGGCATGTGCAATCGGGTTTTGATGCACCACCGCCACCGGCGCTTGGTCACAGCGCCCCACGCACGGCGCGCGCAACACTTGTACACCCTCGCCCATCATCGGTTCGAGTCGCGCCAGCAATGCTTCGGCACCGCCCAATTTGCAACTCAGTGAATCGCACACACGCACCGTGATGTTGGGTGCTACTTCATCGTCACGCAACACATGAAAGTGGTGATAAAAAGTCGCCACCTCATACACTTCTGCCAACGAGAGGTTCATCTCAAACGCCAACGCCACCAAGTGGCGCTCAAACAAGCCACAGTAGTGATCATTGAGCAAATGCAAATGCTCAATCAACAGATCGCGCCGATGCCCTTCTGCGGGACGCTTACCGATCAACGCTTGCACATCCGCCAAAGCTTGCGCTTTGGGTTGACGGCCTTTCATGCGTGAGCGGGCAGTTTTGCGCAAACCCTCGGGGGTAGCCAAATGAACAACAGTACTGGGGGTTTCGGACATCGACATATTGGAATGATAGGCGCATCTGTCCCCAAGGCTTACAAAAAAGTGGCTACTATTCTCCGCAGCAGAGAATCAATATGTCTCCAAATGCAAACGCCCTTCACGCTTGAGCACAGGTGCCACTTGGTCCCAGCCGATACCTGCGTCGTTGGCAATGTCACGCAAGGCCAACACCACGCCCTCTTCCATGCTCTTCAAACCGCACACATAAAAATAGCTGTTGGGGTCTTTCAAAAGTGCCGCCAAATCGGCACTGCGCTCGCGCATCGCGTCTTGCACATAGCGTTTGGGTTGACCGGGTGTGCGCGAAAACGCGAAATCGATGTCGATGAAATCTTTCGGCAACTTTTGCAAGGGGCCAAAGTAAGGCAATTCTTGTTGCGTGCGCGCACCAAAGAACAACATCAGTTTGCCGCCTTCAAACTTGCCACTTTGACGCAAGCGTCGACGCCACTCGGTCATCGCGCGCATGGGCGCACTGCCGGTCCCAGTGCAAATCATCACGATGTTTGATTTCGGATGGTTGGGCATCAAGAACGATGCACCAAAGGGCCCAATGACCTCAACTTTGTCACCGGGTTTCAAATCGCATATGTAGTTAGAACAAACGCCTTTGACGGCTTTGCCATCATGGTCTTCCACCACACGCTTCACGGTGAGTGATAAGTTGTTGTAACCAGGTCGCTCACCATTGCGCGGGCTGGCAATCGAATATTGACGCGCATGGTGCGCTTTGCCCTTGGCATCTAGGCCGGGTGGCACGATACCAATCGACTGACCTTCCAACACCGGAAATGGCATGCTGCCAAGGTCTAACACCACATGGTGTGTTTCGTTCTCAGTGCCTGCATCGTTCACTTGCACATTGCCCACCACCGTGGCGGTCACAGGTGCTTTGGGGCCATGCAAATTCACATACGGATGAGCAGCTGACCAAGGTGGCACAGCTGAGCCCCATTGGCTCGAGTTGTAGGTTTCGGCTTGATGAGCGGTGGTAGTAGCCGCTGAAGAGGTTGACGCTTGCGTTGTTGTAGTAACAGCAGGCGCCTCTGCAGCATCTGCACCGGCAACTTGCAATTCATCGTCGCTCAAAGGCGCAGGCAAAGCGTCCCAAGTGAATTGCTCTTCAATGGAGTACGCCTTGGCCACAGGCACCTTGCGCCAGTTGTCGATCGACCCCGTGGGGCAAGGTGGGACACACGCCATGCAAAAGTTGCAGACATCGGCTTTGACCACATAGTTCATCGAATCGTGCGTGATCGCACCGACTGGACAAATGGCCTCACATGTGTTGCACCGAATGCAAATCTCGGGGTCGATCACATGTTGATTGAGAACGCCGACTTCTGCAGTTTGCATGGTTGTCTCCTTGTGGCTCTGCGAATCAGGCGAAACGCACGTATTCGAAATCCACCGGCTGACGGTTGATGCCCAAGGCAGGTGGCGCAATCCAGTTGGCGAATTTACCAGGCTCGACCACGCGGCCCATCAAGCTCGCCACAAAGGCACGGTCGTTGCCGCTTGGCAACCACTCGTCCACTTTGGCCTTCCATTCAGCATCGCTCACCACGCGACCGTCGGGCGACACTTTCACGCCAGCCAACGAACCGATGTTGCGGTTGAACGCTTTGTGGGGTGCTTTCAAGCGGAAAGGAATGCCTGCTTTTTCAATCACTTTGTTCCAACGCTCCACACCAGCCAAGCTGTCTTTGATGTAGTCGTCACGCAGCACTTCGTTCAAGGCGTTGAGCATGGGCACTTCTTTTTCAAGCAACTGACCATTCACCACATGCAACACCTTGTAGGTTTGGTTCTTCAAGATGTGGTCATCGGTGCGCTTGCCTTCTTCATAACGGCCTTTCAAACCGGTGGAGTAGAAAGTCGCAGCGTTGCTGGATTCATCAGCGCCAAACAAATCAATGGTCACACTGAAGTGGAAATTCAAATAGCGCTGAACCGTTGGCAAATCGATCACACCCGCTGCGCGCAGTTTGGCCACATCGTCGGTCTTCATCTCATTCATGGCTTGGCAGGTGCGTTGAATCACGCGTGAAATACCTGACTCACCCACAAACATGTGGTGCGCTTCTTCGGTCAACATGAACTTTGTGGTGCGTGCCAATGGGTCAAATGCAGACTCAGCCAATGCGCACAACTGGAACTTGCCATCACGATCGGTGAAGTAAGTGAACATGAAGAAGCTCAACCAGTCTGGCGTTTGTTCGTTGAACGCTTGCAAGATGCGTGGATTGTCTTGGTTACCGCTGTTGCGCTCAAGCAAAGCTTCGCCTTCTTCACGGCCATCGCGACCAAAGTATTTGTGCAACAAATACACCATCGCCCACAGGTGACGGCCTTCTTCCACGTTCACTTGAAACAGGTTGCGCAAGTCGTATTGGCTGGGTGCTGTCAAACCCAAGTGACGTTGCTGCTCGACAGATGCAGGCTCGGTGTCGCCTTGTGTCACGATGATGCGGCGCAAGTTGGCGCGGTATTCACCAGGAATGTCTTGCCATGCGTCTTCACCCATGTGGTCACCGAAGTGAATCTTGCGGTCTTTTTCAGCTGGGTTCAAAAAGATGCCCCAACGGTAGTCAGGCATCTTCACATGGTCAAACTGCGCCCAACCTTGTGGGTCCACGCTCACTGCGGTGCGCAAATACACATCGAAGTTTTGCGAACCATCAGGCCCCATGTCGTTCCACCATTGCAGGTAGTTGGGTTGCCATTGCTCGAGCGCACGTTGCAAGGTGCGGTCTTCTGACAAGTTAACGTTGTTAGGAATTTTTTCGCTGTAATTGATGCTCGACATGTGTGTCTCCTGTTTCAACAAATGGGGTTAAAAAAGATTAAACGCGGTTCCAGTCAAAGGCCACTTTTTCGCCTTTGCCATACACCTTCAACGCGCCCTTGTCGCCCACGGCGTTAGGACGTTGGAAGATCCAGTTTTGCCATGCGGTCAATCGACCAAACACGCGGGTGAACATGTTCTCTGGGCCATTGAAACGCAAGTTGGCTTCCATGCCAGTCAATGCATCAGGCGACATCGCCACACGCTCTTCAATCGCGATGCGCACTTCGTCGGCCCAATCGATGTCGTCAGGTGCGCTGGTCACCAAACCTAAATCAAACGCTTTTTGCGCATCGAGTGATTGACCGGCTTTGGCACGCACTGCTTCGAGTGCGGGTTGCTCATCGTAAAAACGGCGTTGCAAACGGCTCTGGCCGGTGACCATGGGGAAGGTACCGAAGTTCAATTCACCCACAGAAATGTGCGGTGCTTTGTCAGCGTCATCGGGCAAAGCCAACATGTAGCTGCGATCACAAGCCAAGGCCAATTCGAGGAAGGTGCCCACAAAACATGAACCTTCTTCGATGAGTGCAAACAAACTGCGTGACGACACATCGATGCGGCTGAAAGTGCGACGCATCAAACCAATGGTTTCGCGCACCAACCAGTGGTCTTTGTGCGCAGCCAAGGTCGCATCCATCTCTTGCACCGCAGCAGCACTGCCCGTGGTTTTGATGAGCCAGGTGCCAATGTCGAGTTCGTTGGTGCGCATCGACAAAATCGCGTCTTCCAAATCGCGCGCCATCGCCAATGGGTACCAGTTTTCACCTGCGGCTTCAATACCAGCGATGTCTTTGGGCAAAGCTGCAGTTGGTGCTTCGACCGTAAAAGTTGCTGTGCGCTTCGCACGGTCAATCTCAACTGTCACATGGGTGTAGCTCAACTTGTCCGCTTCAATCGTGCGCTTCAATGCGGTGAAGGTCACGCCTTTGCCGTTGGCTGGGCGATCGCTCTTGGCAGCCAATTCGAGTGCGCGTGCTTTGACTTTTTCAGCAAACACGGCGGGCTTGGCGATGTCATCGACCAAACGCCAGTCTTTCGCTTTCTGACCACGCACACCTTCGGTGGTGGTGCAGAAAATATCGGCCAAGTCGTGGCGCACATGGCGCTTGTCGGTCACGCGGGTCAAGCCACCGGTTCCGGGCAACACGCCCAGCAAAGGCACTTCAGGCAAGCTCACCGCGCTGGAGCGGTCGTCCACCAAAATGATTTCGTCACAGGCCAAAGCCAACTCATAACCACCGCCAGCACAAGCGCCATTCACAGCGGCCAAAAACTTCAAACCACTGTTGGCAGATGAGTCTTCAAAACCATTGCGTGTTTCGTTGGTGAATTTACAGAAGTTCACTTTCCATGCGTGGCTCGACACACCCAACATGAAAATGTTGGCGCCCGAGCAAAACACCTTGTCTTTCAAACTGGTCACCACCACAGTGCGCACTTCGGGGTGCTCAAAGCGGATGCGGTTGATGGCATCGTTCAACTCAATGTCCACACCCAAGTCATAGCTGTTGAGCTTGAGTTTGTAGCCAGGGCGCAAGCCGGCGTTTTCATCGAAGTCAGCAGCCAGCGTGGCCACTGGGCCATCGAAGCTCAATTTCCAATGTTTGTATTGGCTGGGGTTGGTTTGGTAATCAACGCGAGGTGTCGTCATGTTTGTCTCCTGCAGATTCAAGGAAGGTTGCCAAGGCCAAGAACCGAACTTAATGAAATAAAGTTCCTAACCGATGACATGAATCATAGTGCATGAAATTTGACTGTCAAGACTTTTTTTCTTTTTTCAAGAAATTCTGCGCATCGCGTTACTCGCCACCTCCAAAAGCATCAAAAAGGTTTCATTCAAAGCCTGTTGGCTGGTGTCAATGGTGAAGTTGGCTTTGGCATAAAACGCTTCGCGCGCCGTCAAGATAGCCTTCAAATCGGCCATCGCCTCTTTGCTCGCAGCCATCGGACGGTTGTCGCCCTGCGCCATGACGCGCTTCATGTGGTCTTCTGGATTGGCCTTGAGCCAAATGGTGGTGCAGTGGGTCAGCAATTCATTGAAGCTCGACGCGTCTGACACCAAACCCCCAGGCGTGGCAATCACCACCTCGGGATAAATTTGTATGGCTTCTTCTAAGGCACGACGCTCGTAACGGCGGTAAGCGCTTTGTCCGTATAGGGCCTGTATTTCGGCCACTGTGCAGCCAGCAAATTTTTCGATCTCAGCGCTCAACTCCACAAAGGCGTAGCCAAGCTCTTGCGCCAGCATTTTTCCGAGTGTCGATTTACCGGCGCCGCGCAAGCCAATGAGTGCAATGCGTTGTGACTGATTGGCGTGTCCTGTGGTGGTGCCAATGAGCTCACCAATCGCGCTGCGCACCCGATACATCGTGGCTTCGTCGCGGCCTTCGAGCAACTCGCGAATCATCAGCCACTCGGGGGTGGAAGTGGTCACATCACCCAGCATTTCTGCCAACGAACATTGCAGCGCTTTAGACACTTGCAACAACACCAAAATCGACGCATTGCCTATGCCGTATTCCAAATTCGCCAAGTGACGCTCAGAAATGCCCGCGGCTTCCGCCGTGGCTTTGCGCGTCATGCCGCGACGGCCTCTGAGTTGGCGCACACGGTCGCCCAAAGCCACCAAAAATGGGTCTTTGGCTTCTTCTGGTGTTTCAACAGGCACAGACTTAGACATCAGGGTTTTCCCTTAACATGCAATATAGTGCTTGACAGCCATTTCGGCTGGGCATAAAGTTCCGACAAGCACAATACTTCAAGTTTAACTTGTATTCAAGGCATTTTCATTGTCTAGAAGCAACTAAACAGCCCCGCACCGGAGACACCATGACCACGCCAGAGCACATCCAAGCGCCCAGCGAGCAATTCAACTTTGCCCACCATTTGTTGACTTGCAACCAAATGCGACCCAACAAAGCCGCCTTCGTGGACGATCTTGGCACCCTCACCTATGGCGACTTGGACGCACGTGTCAAACGCATGGCCGCTGGCTTGCGCGCCCTCGGCCTGCGCCGCGAAGAACGCGTGTTGCTGCTCATGCACGACTGCAACGACTGGCCTGTGAGCTACCTCGGCGCGATGTATGCCGGTTTGGTGCCCGTGTGCGTGAACACCCTGCTCACCGCGGACGACTACGCTTACATGCTCGAACATGCCCGCGCCCAAGCGGTGTTGGTGTCTGGCGCCTTGCTCGCCACACTCACAGCCGCCATGACCCGCTCAGACCACGAGGTCGGCAAAGTGGTGGTGTCTCGCCCTGCGGCGCCTTTGCACCCCGCAGAAATTGAGTTCGAAGCCTTTTTGCAATCGGCCACGCCCGCCACCAAACCTGCGCTCACACAGGCCGATGATGCTGCGTTTTGGTTGTATTCGTCGGGCTCTACCGGTCGACCCAAGGGCACGGTGCATTCGCATGCCAACCCCTATTGGACCGTCGAGTTGTATGGCAAAAACATTTTGCAATTGCAAGAAAACGATGTGTGTTTTTCAGCCGCCAAATTGTTTTTTGCCTACGGCTTGGGCAACGGGCTGACATTCCCCATGGGCGTAGGTGCCACCACGATTTTGATGGCCGAGCGCCCCACGCCTGACGCCACTTTCAAACGCTGGAAGGGTGAAGTTGGTGGCGTCAAACCCACCGTTTTTTACGGCGCGCCCACCGGCTTTGCTGGCATGTTGGCCTCGCCCAGTTTGCCCAAGAAAGAAGACATCGCGTTGCGCTTGGTGTCATCCGCTGGTGAAGCCTTGCCCGCCGAGTTGGGCCAGCGCTTCAAAGCCTACGCGGGTGTGGACATTGTGGACGGCATTGGGTCGACCGAAATGCTGCACATCTTCTTATCAAACCTTCCGCACAAAGTCCGCTACGGCACCACCGGTTGGCCCGTACCTGGCTACGACATTGAATTGCGCGGCGACGATGGTCAACCCGTGCCCGATGGCGAACCCGGCGACCTCTACATTCACGGCCCATCAAGCGCCATGATGTATTGGGGCAACCGTGTGAAAACGCGCGAGACCTTCCAGGGAGGATGGACCAAAAGCGGCGACAAATATGTTCGCAACGAAGACGGCTCTTACACCTACAGCGGTCGCACCGACGACATGCTCAAAGTCAGCGGCATTTATGTGTCACCCTTTGAAGTCGAAGCCACGCTGGTGCAACACAACGCGGTGCTCGAAGCCGCTGTGGTGGGCAAAGAAGATGTGGACGGCCTGACCAAAACCAAAGCCTATGTGGTGCTCAAGCCCGGTCAAAAAACCACCGAAGACGAGCTCAAAGCTTTTGTGAAAGACCGCTTGGCCCCCTACAAATACCCGCGCTTCATTGAGTTTGTAGACGACCTGCCCAAAACTGCCACGGGCAAAATTCAACGGTTCAAACTGCGGCAACAGGGCTGAAGATCAGCGCCCAAACCCTATTAAGAATACATTAGGGTTAATCTTAGTAGTTATTTTGTATACACTTTTGTATGCTAAGGCACGCGCATGGGTTACAGCCCGTGGGCGCATTGATAACGCTCATCCTCACAGAAAGCCGTGCCACCATGCTAGAAAAGCTCTTTCACTTAAAACAAAACAACACCACCGTACAGACCGAAGTCGTAGCGGGTATCACCACCTTCTTGGCCATGGCCTACATCGTGTTTGTCAACCCCAACATTTTGGGCACCACCGGCATGGACAAGGGTGCCGTCATCGTGGCCACCTGTTTGGCCGCCGCCTTGGGCTGCTTCATCATGGCCTTTTGGGCCAACTGGCCGGTGGGCATGGCACCGGGCATGGGGCTCAATGCCTTTTTTGCGTTCACGGTTGTCGGGGCCATGGGTTGGACTTGGCAAGCTGCACTGGGCGCCGTGTTTGTGTCCGGTTGTATTTTCATTTTGCTAACCGTCACCGGTGTGCGCCGCTGGATTGTTGAATCCATTCCCAACTCTTTGCAATCGGCCATTCCTGCCGGCATTGGTTTGTTCTTGGCACTCATCGCACTCAAAAGCGCCGGCATTGTGGTGAAAAACGATGCCACCTTGGTGGGCTTGGGCAACTTGCACGACCCCAAAGTGTTGATGGCCATTGTGGGCTTTTTGATCATCGCATCGCTCGACTTTTTGAAAGTCAAAGGCGCCATCCTGATTGGCATTTTGTCGGTCACTGCTCTGAGCATGCTGCTCGGGTTCAGCAGTTTTCAAGGCGTTGTGTCTACACCGCCAAGCATCATGCCCACCTTCATGCAGCTCGACATCATGAGTGCCATCAGCAAAGGTTTTTTCAATGTGGTGCTGGTGTTTGTGTTGGTAGAAGTGTTTGATGCCACAGGCACCTTGACGGGCTTAGCCAAGCGCGCCAATTTGCTCAACGCCAACGACAACCACAAAGGTATTAACCGGGCTTTGTTTGCCGACAGCGTGTCTATTTTTGGCGGCTCATTACTGGGCACCAGCAGCACCACGGCTTACATCGAGAGCATGGCCGGGGTGCAAGCAGGTGGTCGCACCGGCTTGACCGCCTTGGTCATTGGCGTGCTGTTTTTGTTGGCTCTGTTCTTCTCGCCTTTGATTGATGCTGTGCCCAGTTATGCCACCGCACCTGCGCTGATTTATGTGGCGGGTTTGATGCTGGCTGAGTTGTCACACATTGAGTGGAGTGACATCACCGAAGCCGCACCTGCTGCATTGACTGCTTTGGTCATGCCCTTCACCTACTCCATTGCCAACGGCTTGGCGTTTGGTTTTATTTCATACACCACACTCAAACTGGTGACAGGTCGTCACAAAGAAGTGCATCCGGCAGCTTGGGTGATTGCTGCGTTGTTCTTGGTGCGGTTTGTTTGGTTGCCCGAATAACCAAAGCGCATGAGGATTTTTATCTCTGCGCTTGCAGTTGTCATTGGCCTCCTCATGCTGGCCATTGCTTTCGGCGGGCCGCATCGCCCGGCTGAAATGGCCAGCATCAATGCACCGTTCAAGTCGATTGATTTCTCTGATTTACCAACCCTAGAAACCTACCAGGCCAAAGATGGTGTGGCACTCAGCTTCAGAACTTACCGACCAAAGACATCGCATTCGCTGGGTGCAGTTGTTCTGGTTCACGGCTCTTCAGCCAATAGCAACAGCATGCATGTGCTGGCCAAGGCATTGGCTCAAGCCGGTTTGACAGCCTATGCATTGGACATGCGTGGCCATGGCAGTTCTGGCAAGAAAGGAAGCATCCATTACATCGGTCAACTCGAAGACGATTTGGTTTCGTTTTCAGATGTTGTCTTGACACATCAAAAGGCCACCCTGTTAGGGTTCTCATCGGGAGGTGGTTTTGTGATGCGCTTTGCAGGCAGTGCGCATCAAGACCGTTTTCAAAGCTATTTATTGATGTCGCCCTTCATCAGCCAAGATGCCCCCAATTACAGACCCAATAGTGGCGGTTGGGTGAATGTAGGGCTTTCCAGATTGATGGCGTTGTCATTGCTCAATGGCATTGGCATCACGGCATTCAATGATTTAACCGTCACAAGCTTTGCAGTCAGTAACGAGATGACAAACATACTAACGCCAGAGTATTCTTATGCATTGGCAAGCAACTTTAGACCCCTAGCCGATTACAAAGCCAACATCCAAGCCATGCATCAACCTTGTGCGGTCATTGCAGGCACGTCTGATGAAGCATTTCAAACAGACAAGCTCGAACACATAGTTCGCGAACAGGGGAAGAATTGGCCTGTCCATTTGCTACCCAACATAGACCACATTGGCCTGATCACCGACGAAGCGGCCGTTCAGTCAACGGTGCGAATGGTCAAGCAGTTGCAGTCCGAACAGACCAAAGCCTTACCTTTGTAAGGGCAGCAACTGCTTATTCACATCATCACATCTCTAACTTAGTCGCCGTCGCAGCCATCACATCTAACGCAGCAGTGCTCGCTTGCACTGCTGTGCGACGGTGGTAGAAATTCAAAGCGCGCAAGCCACCCAACTCTTCACCACCACCAGCACGACCGGGGCCACCGTGCAAGGACACTGGCATGACATTGCCGTGGCCTGTGTGCAGGGTAGAGACATCGGGCGAGATCGCGTGAATGCGCCCATGGTGCGAACCCAAAGCAGCCGCCGTTTGTGCAATGAAGGCTGGGTTGTCGCTGTAGACCGACATGACCAACGAACCTTCGCCGCGTTGAATCAAGGCATGGGCTTCGTCGATGTTTTTGTAAGCCATGAGGGTACACACAGGGCCAAACACTTCGACCTCGTGCAAGATCTTGGCTGTCGCAGGTGTTGTTGTTCCGAGCAACACAGGGGCCACGCAAGCGGCCACAGCTTTGTCGGCATCGACTAAGTCTGCACTGTTGCCATCGAACAAAACGGTGGCTTCTTGTTTCAACACCTCAATGCCTGCCAACACGCCGTCGTATTGTTCTTTGCTGACCAATGAACCCATGCGCACGGCTTCGTTTCTGGGGTTGCCCACGGTGGTTTTTTTTAGCTTGGCGGAAATAGCAGCTGCAGCTGCTTCGTACAATGCCGCAGGCACAAACACGCGACGAATGGCGGTGCATTTCTGGCCCGACTTGACCGTCATTTCGCGTGTCACTTCTGACACCAACAAATTGAAAGCTTCGCTGTCAGCAGTGGCTGCGGGGTCGAGCAAAGCAGAGTTCAAACTGTCGGCTTCGATGTTGCAGCGCACTGATTTTTGTGCCACAGCAGGATGTGAGCGAATGATGCGCGCGGTGTCGGCAGAACCTGTGAACGACACCACATCAAACGCCTCGAGCTGGTCCATCAGACCAGCCGATGAACCGCAGATGACCGACAAAGCACCCGCAGGCAAGATGTTGGCATTGACCACATCTTGCACCATGCGTTGGGTCAACCACGCGGTGGCCGTAGCAGGTTTGATGATGACGGGCACACCCGACAACAACGCTGGCGCTGCTTTTTCCCACAAGCCCCAGCTGGGGAAGTTGAAGGCGTTGATGAACAATGCAACACCGTGGGTAGGCGTCAGAATGTGTTGGCTTTGGAACAACGGGTCTTTGCCCATGCGAATGCGTTCGCCGTCTAACAAGAATTGCGCATCGCCCAACTTCTCACCCAACTTGGCATAGGTGCCGATGGTGAAAATGCCGCCGTCAATGTCAACCGCCGAATCTTTGGTGGTGGTGCCCGAGTTGGCAGTGGCGATGTCGTAGTAAGCAGCCTTGTTGTCTGACAACACTTTGACGATGTCGTTCAACAACGCTGCGCGCTGTTTGTAACTGAGCGCACGCAGCGCTTTGCCACCTTGCTCACGGGCAAATGCAAAGGCTTCTTTCAAATCCATGCCTGCGTTGGACACACGAACCAACTCGGTGCCGAGCACCGGGTCAAACAATGGGGTGCCTGCACCGGTACCTGTTTGCCAACGGCCTGCTGCGTAGTTTTGTAAAAGTTGTGAAGACACGTTGCGCTCCTTGGTTTTTTCGCAAACCAAGATTATCGCGCGTTACACACACAAAACTCAGGTGTCTTTGCTGATCTTGATGCTAGGAAACTTGGCCGAAAAGTCTTTCGCCTTGGCGGCAATTTTCACTGCCACTTGGCGCGCCACGGCTTTGTAAATCGCAGCCACTTCGCCATCGGGGTCAGCCACCACAGTGGGTTTGCCGTTGTCGGCTTGCAAACGGATTTGCATGTTCAAAGGCAATGCGCCTAGGTAGTCCATCTCGTATTGCTCGGACATTTTTTTGCCACCATCGGCACCAAAAATGTGTTCGACATGACCGCAGTTGGTACACACATGCACGGCCATATTTTCCACCAAGCCCAAAATGGGCACTCCCACTTTTTCAAACATCTTGATGCCTTTTTTGGCATCGAGCAACGCGATGTCTTGCGGCGTGGTGACGATCACCGCGCCGGTCATGGGCACGCGTTGGCTGAGCGTGAGTTGAATGTCGCCAGTGCCGGGTGGCATGTCGACGATCAAATAATCCAAATCTTTCCAGTTGGTTTGACGCAGCAATTGCTCTAGGGCTTGCGTGGCCATGGGGCCGCGCCAGATCATGGCTTCGTCGGGGTCGATCAAAAAACCAATCGACATGACTTGCACGCCATAGTTCTCGAGCGGGTCCATGGTTTTGCCGTCGTCGCTTTCGGGGCGACCTTCGATGCCCATCATCATCGGTTGGCTCGGGCCATAAATGTCGGCATCGAGCAAACCCACTTTGGCACCCTCGGCGGCGAGCGCTAGCGCCAAGTTGACGGCGGTGGTGCTTTTGCCCACACCGCCTTTGCCAGAGGCCACAGCGATGATGTTTTTCACTTGGGGCAACAATTGCACCCCGCGTTGCGCCGCGTGCGCCACGATGTCGACCGTCACATTGGCGGACACATTGTCAACACCTGCCACGGTTTTGGCCGCAGCAATCAGGCTTTTGCGCAGCGCCGGAATTTGGCTCTTGGCGGGGTAACCCAACACCAGATCAAACGACACATCACCGCCTTGAATTTGTAAATTTTTCAACGCCTTGGTACTGACAAAGTCTTTGCCCGTGTTGGGGTCAAGCACAGTTTGTAGGGCAGCGGTGAGCGCCTGTTCGGTCAAGGCCATGGGGTATTTCTCCAAAGAACAAGTGTGAGAGTCTAACGAACTAAAATCATCCCCTTCGCCGCTAGGTCTTCAGGCTCCTCCTCTATGTCAACGCGCCAGCTCTTCGTCACCACCGCCCTGCCTTATGCCAATGGCAACTTCCACATTGGCCACATCATGGAATACATCCAGGCTGATATTTGGGTGCGCTTTCAACGCATGCAGGGCCATCAGGTCGATTTCGTGGGCGCTGACGACACCCACGGTGCGCCCATCATGATTGCTGCTGAAAAAGCAGGCATCACACCGCAGCAGTTTGTGGCCAACATTGCCGCGGGTCGCAAGCCTTACTTAGAGGGTTTTCACATCAGCTTTGACAATTGGCACAGCACAGATGCGCCTGAAAACCATGTGTTGGCTCAACAAATTTACCGCGACTTGCGCGACATTTCTGCGGACAACGGCGGCTCACTCATTGATCGACGCACCATCGAGCAGTTCTTTGATACCGAAAAGAACATGTTCTTGCCCGACCGCTTCATCAAAGGCGAGTGTCCCAAGTGCCACGCCAAAGATCAGTATGGCGACAACTGCGAAGTGTGCGGTGCCGTGTATGCACCCACCGATTTGATCAACCCCTACTCTGCGTTGTCAGGTGCCAAACCTGAGTTGCGCAGTTCAGAACATTTTTTCTTCAAACTGTCAGATCCGCGTTGCGTTGAATTTTTAACGGAATGGACACAAAACGGTCGGTTGCAACCCGAAGTGGCCAACAAGGTCAAAGAATGGTTCACCGTGCGCACCAACCCCGATGGCAGTACCAGCGAAGGCTTAGGCGATTGGGACATTTCGCGCGATGCGCCTTACTTTGGCATTGAAATTCCAGATGCACCAGGCAAATATTTTTATGTGTGGCTCGACGCACCGGTGGGCTACTTGGCATCGCTGAAAAACTTGCTCGACAAACGCGGTGACAACTACGAGGCCTACATGGCCAACCCAGCGTTAGAGCAATACCATTTCATCGGCAAAGACATCGTCACTTTTCACACCTTGTTTTGGCCTGCGATGTTGCACTTCAGTGGCCGCAAAACACCTGACAACGTTTTTGTGCACGGTTTTTTGACGGTTAACAACGGCGAGAAGATGAGCAAGAGCCGTGGCACCGGCCTTGACCCGTTGAAGTATTTGAGCCTCGGCATGAACCCCGAGTGGTTGCGCTACTACTTGGCCGCGAAGTTGAATGGTCGCAACGAAGATGTTGACTTCAACCCCGAAGATTTCATGGCCCGCGTGAATTCTGATTTGGTGGGCAAGTTCATCAACATCGCTTCGCGTGCTGCGGGTTTCATCACCAAACGTTTTGCGGGCAAGTTGGGCGATGTGTCTGCCGAAGGCGATGCCTTGCTGACTGTGTTGCGCGATGGTTTGCAACCCATCACTACATACTATGAGCAACGCGACTTCGCGCGTGCATTGCGCGACATCATGTTGTTGGCTGACCGTGTGAACGAATATGTGGACGCCAACAAACCTTGGGAGTTGGCCAAGCAAGAAGGCATGGATGCGCGTTTGCAAGATGTGTGCACCACCTGCATCGAAGCATTCCGTTTGCTCAGCACCATGCTCAAGCCCGTGTTGCCCGCATTGGCAACCCAAGTTGAAGCCTTCTTGAACATCGCCCCCATGACCTTCACCAATGCAGCCAAAGGCTTAGGTGCAGGCCACACCATTGGCGAATACAAACACCTGATGCAACGCGTCGATGTGAAGATGCTCGACGCCTTGTTTGAACCCCCTGCAGTGGTGGAAGAAAAAGTGGTGCCTGGTGGCGAACCGATTGCCGAGACCATTGGCATTGACGACTTTGCCAAAGTGGATTTGCGCATTGCACGCATTGAGAATTGCGAAGCGGTCGAAGGCTCTACCAAACTGTTGCGCCTCACTTTAGATGTGGGTGAAGGTAAAACGCGCAATGTGTTTTCTGGCATTGCGAGCGTATACAAACCCGAAGACCTGATCGGCAAACTCACCGTGATGGTGGCCAATTTGGCACCGCGCAAAATGAAGTTTGGCATCAGCGAAGGCATGGTGCTTGCCGCTAGCCATGCCGATGAAAAAGCCGAACCCGGCATTTATGTGTTGCAACCTTGGGAAGGCGCAAAACCAGGCATGCGCATTCACTGAAGAATTGGGTTCTGACCCCAATTAACGCCAATTAACAATATGTTCAAACCCAAACTCATTGACGCGCTGAAAGGTTATGACCGTACGCGGCTGATGCAAGATGTGGGGGCGGGCATCACGGTGGGTGTCGTGGCGTTGCCACTGGCGATGGCGTTTGCGATTGCTTCTGGCTTGAAACCTGAGGCGGGTTTGTTCACTGCCATCATTGCGGGCTTTTTGATTTCTGCTTTGGGTGGCAGCCGCGTGCAAATTGGCGGGCCAGCGGGTGCGTTCATTGTCATTGTGTATGGCATTTTGGAACGCTACGGTTTGGCCAATTTACTCATTGCGACCGCCATGTCAGGCGTGATGTTGTTTGCCATGGGTGTGCTGCGCTTGGGCACGCTCATCCGCTTCATTCCAGTGGCGGTGGTGATCGGTTTCACCAACGGCATTGCGGTGCTCATCATGGTCTCGCAGGTGAAAGACTTTTTAGGCCTGCAAGTGAGCAATATGCCCGCAGATTTCTTTGGCATTTTGTCAACCTTGGGTGCCAGCTTGCACTCGCTCAATTTGCATGCCTTGGCACTCGCAAGTGGTTCGTTATTGGTGTTGGTGGCGTGGCAACTGCTATTGCCCAAACTACATCACCGCATGGTGTTGACGCAAAAAATGTCCGTCGTGCCAGGCTCTATCGTGGTGTTGATCGGCGCCACACTCGCAAGCCAAGGCTTGCAGTTGGATGTGCAAACCATCGCCTCACGCTTTGGCGACATTCCCAACACCTTGCCCGCATTTGCATGGCCCACCTTCGATTGGGAAACCGCCAAATTTTTGTTGATGCCCGCCACCACACTCGCGTTGTTGGGTTCGATTGAATCGTTGCTGTGTGCACGCATTGCCGACCAAATGATGGCCGATGGCCCACACCACGACCGCCACGACGCCAACCAAGAATTGATGGCGCAAGGCATTGCCAACTTTGTCACGCCTTTCTTTGGCGGCATGCCTGCCACCGGCACGATTGCACGCACCGTCACCAATGTGAAAAACGGTGGCAATAGCCCCATTGCAGGCATGGTGCATGCGATCACCTTGTTGTTGGTGATGTGGTTGGCAGCCCCCATGGCTGGCAGCGTGCCCCTGGCGGCCTTGTCAGCCATTCTCATGTTTGTGGCTTGGAACATGGGCGAATGGCGAGAGTTTGTGCATCTGCGTCAGTTTCGTGTGCCCTACCGTTTGACTTTGCTGTCGGTGTTTTTGCTGACTGTGGTGGTCGACTTGACCGTGGCAGTCGAAGTGGGTTTGATCGCCGCGTGTTTGACCTTCATCTACCGCATCTCCAGCCTGAGCCGTTCAGAAGTGGTGCCTGCGCAGCAACACCCTGTGCTGCAAAGTCACAGTCTGCAAGTGCAAGCCCATCGCTTGTACGGCGCATTGTTTTTTGGTGCTGTGAAATTGGTGGAAGCGATTGAAGAAAACCTGCCACAACACGCTTTGGTGCTCGACCTGAAAAACCTCATTTATGTGGACTCTTCTGGCGCCGATGCCCTGCTGGCTTTGGCGCGCAGTTGTCGCAAAAAAGGCGTTCGCCTGATTGTGTGCGGCTTGGCCCACCAGCCATTAGACATCGCGCAACGCAGCGGGTTGTTGGCGGCATTGCCTGATGACAGCTTGGTCGACGCCCTTGCCAGCGGCCTGAGCCTGGCCAGCCACCTCAAAACGCATTCCCCTTAAGGCGGCGGATAAAAATACCGACAGCCAAGGTCGGTAGAATGACCACCTCTTTTGAGCACCTAGAAGAAAGTTCTCATCATGTCGATTTTTCAACGCCCGCACTACACCTCCGAAGTCACGCAGTTCATCGAGCAAATGAAGGCCCAAAAACCTCAGCTCGAAAAAGAACAACGCGCTGGCCGCGCTCTGCTGTGGGACAAACCTGTTGACCGCGACGCGCAACAAGAATTCAAAGAAGCACGTGTGGCGCAAAAGCCCTATGTGTACCAAACCAACGCTTAAAGCATTTACCCAAGGTTTGTTGCGTGCAACCGTCTGACTCTGCCGAAGGCGCCCTGAACGCCTCCCTCGAAGCCTCCATGCAAGGTGGCGCCAACGCGTCTGCCGATGCCAACCCCAGCATGCCTGATGTGGTGGACCATGTGGCCGTGGCGCGTTTGTATGGCGAGCCCTTGTTTGCGTTGCCGCAAGACCTGTACATCCCGCCCGATGCGTTGGAGGTTTTTTTAGAAGCCTTCCAAGGCCCGTTGGATTTGTTGCTCTACCTCATTCGCAAACAAAACTTCAACATATTGGACATTCCCATGGCGGCGCTCACGCGCCAGTACCTGAGCTATGTGGATGAAATTCGCAGCCGCAACTTAGAACTGGCAGCTGAGTATTTGTTGATGGCCGCCATGCTGATTGAAATCAAATCACGCATGTTGTTGCCACCCAAAAAAGTGGCCGAAGGCGAAGAACCCGAAGACCCGCGTGCCGAATTGGTGCGCCGCTTGCTCGAATACGAGCAAATGAAATTGGCAGCAGCCAAACTCACCGAAGTGCCGCAGTTTGGTCGCGACTTTTTGCGTGCACAGGTCTACATCGAGCAATCGTTGCAACCGCGCTTTCCAGATGTGCATGTGGTGGAGTTGCAGCAAGCATGGGCCGATATTTTGAAACGCGCCAAGCTGGTGCAACACCACAAAATTTCACGCGAAGAACTGTCGGTGCGCGAGCACATGAGCATCGTGCTGAAAAAACTGCAAGGCCAACGCTTTGTCGAATTTGAAAACTTGTTCGACCCCACGCAAGGCACACCTGTGTTGGTGGTGACCTTCATTGCATTGCTTGAACTCGCCAAAGAAACGCTGATCGAGATCACGCAAGCCGAAGCCTTCGCACCCATTTATGTGCGCTTGGCCTACACGCCCAGCTAACGCGCTGCAGCTTTTCACGCATTGCACAGCGCGCGCACAGTTCAATTGATTTTCTTGGGCTTGCCCCCAACGTTTGAGGAACAACATCATGTCGCAGGCCTCACGCAATGACTCCCCCAATGGCGCCCACGGTGGCACCTCTGGTGCAACACCTGGCGCATCCGTTAACGCCACCACCCCCTACGGAACTTTGCCACCGGCTTCACCCGTCGCATCGCGCAAACCCATCAGCCTGCCCCGTTTGCATGACATGCGCGCACGCGGTGAAAAAATCACCATGCTCACCGCCTACGACGCCACCTTCGCAGCGGTGGCCGATGCGGCCGGTGTGGAATGCATTTTGGTGGGCGATTCATTGGGCATGGTGTGCCAAGGTTTGGCAAGCACGGTCGGTGTAACGCTCGATACCATGCGCTACCACGTCGAGAGCGTGGTGCGCGGTTTGCAACGCGTGCAAGGCACCGCCTGGGTGATTGGTGATTTGCCCTTTGCCAGCTACCATGCTTCCCGCGAGCAAGCCCTGCACAGCGCCAGCGTGTTGATGCAAGCTGGTGCTCACATGGTCAAACTCGAAGGCGGTGGTTGGACCAACGACACAGTGCGTTTTTTGGTCGAACGCGGCATACCGGTGTGCGCGCATTTAGGCCTCACGCCACAAACGGTGCACGCCTTGGGCGGCTACCGCGTGCAAGGCCGCGACGATGCCAGTGCACAACAACTCAAACAAGAAGCACTGGCCTTGCAAGATGCAGGCGCCACTCTATTGGTACTCGAAATGGTGCCTGTAGCGTTATCTAATGAAGTGACGCAAGCCTTGCAACGCTGCCACACGATTGGCATTGGTGCAGGCAACGGCACAGCCGGTCAAGTGCTGGTGATGCACGACATGCTGGGCATCAACTTGGGCAAAAATCCAAAATTCGTTCGCAACTTCATGCAAGGTCAAGCCAGCGTGCTGGACGCCATGACACACTATGTGAAGTGCGTGAAAGACGGTAGCTTTCCCGACAACGCACAACACGCTTGGTAATTTTTAGAAGCAACAACCAATATGCACATTGTTCATTCCATCAACGAATTAAGACACACCTTGCAAGGCGCCGCCTGTCGCGCCTTTGTGCCCACCATGGGTAACTTGCATGAAGGTCATTTGAAGTTGATGCGTATGGCGCGCACTGCAGCTGATCAACGGGCAACTGCATCACCACAAAACGCGGGCAAAGCCATGACCGTGGCCAGCATTTTTGTGAACCGTTTGCAGTTTGCACCGCACGAAGATTTTGACTCCTACCCCCGCACCTTCGAGCGCGATTGCGAACAGCTAAAAGCCAACGGTTGCGATGTGGTGTTTGCCCCTACCGAAAAAGATTTGTACCCCGAACCGCAAGTGTTCAAAGTGCACCCACCCGCTGAATTGGCCGACATTTTGGAAGGCGCATTCCGCCCCGGTTTTTTTGTGGGCGTCAGCACCGTGGTGCACAAACTCTTCAATGTGGTGCAACCCGATATTGCTATGTTTGGAAAGAAGGACTATCAACAACTGATGGTCATTCGCCGCATGGTGCAACAAATGGCCTTGCCCATCGAGATCATGGGTGGTGAGACAGAACGCGCCAACGACGGTTTGGCTTTGAGTTCGCGCAACGGCTACTTGAGTGTTGAAGAGCGCGCTGAAGCGGTGCAACTCTCACTGGCATTGAAAACCATGATTGCAAAAGTGAAAGAGGGTTTAACCAGCTCAAAGCTGAACATCCCAGCCATTGAAGAACACGCCATGCAAACCCTGCGAGAACGCGGCTGGCAACCCGACTACATGACGGTGCGAAAACAACACGATTTATCACCCGTGACAACAGTCACAACCGATCCGCTAGTAGTGCTTGGTGCCGCCAAGTTAGGTAAAACGCGCCTGATTGACAACTTAGAAATCAACTAAAAAATCTAAGCCGCAGTCTTGTTGCAAGAGGTATGCGCGGGTAACGATTTCTGGCACAGCATGAGGCACCCGCGCATACCTCTTGCAACAAGCGAGCTCAGCACAAACAGAGTTGAGGAAAAGTTACTCCCCCCGAGCCCCCCGCCCCATCAACACCCCCACAGCCTCCTGCGCCGAAATAGCGCCATCCAACAAAGCCACAACAGCCTGCGCAATCGGCATCTCCACCCCCAAGAGCTGCGCCCGTTGCACAACAGTACGCGCACAGTACACACCTTCAGCCACATGCCCCAATGAATCCACCGCCTGCTGCAAAGTCATGCCTTGCGCCAGCGCCAAACCCACTTTGCGGTTGCGGCTCAAATCGCCCGTGGCGGTCAGCACCAAATCGCCCAGGCCCGACAAGCCCATAAAGGTGTCTGCCTTGGCACCCAAGGCCATGCCCAAACGTGTGATTTCAGCCAGCCCTCGGGTGATCAGCGCCGCGCGTGCGTTCAAACCGAGTTGCAATCCATCACACAAACCGGTGGCGATGGCGAGCACATTTTTCACCGCTCCGCCCACTTCCACGCCCACGATGTCGTCGTTGGCATAGACCCGCAAACTGGGGTTGTGAAACGCTTGCACCATGGCGTCGCGCACATTGGCAAATTCACTGGCAGCCACCAAGGCGGTGGGCATGCCGCGCGCCACTTCTTGCGCAAAACTGGGGCCACTGAGGGCGCCGCCGCGCAAAGCAGGTGCCACTTGCGCGCGCACTTCGTGTGCCATGCAACCAGCGCCGTCGCTCGAAGCTTCAAAGCCTTTGCACAACCAAGCGACAGGCACCTTTTCATTCAACAAAGGCGACAACGCTTGCAACATGTGGCGCAAGCCGCTCATGGGTGAGCCAATCACCACCAAGTCGTGCTGCGCCAACCACGGGCCGAGTGCGTCGCCCCTGACCTGCACCCCTTGGCTGAAAGGCAAATCGGGCAAGTAACGGGTGTTCACACGCGTTTGCTGCATGTGTTGGGCTTGCTCGGCGTCACGTGCCCACAGCGTGACTTCGTGGTGTGCGCCAGCGTTGATGGCCAACGCGGTGCCCCATGCACCTGCACCCAACACAGCGACCTTCATCGCAGCCATGTGCTCTTGAAAAAATTACTGAGCTTGCGCTTGTTGCTGTTCGTACATGGCTTGGAAGTTGATTTCCGCCAAGTGCACGGGCGGAAAACCTGCGCGTTGAATGACATCGGCCACATTGCCACGCAAATAGGGATACACGATTTGCGGGCAAGCAATGCCAACAATCGGTCCCATTTGGTCTTCGGGCAAGTTACGAATTTCAAAAATACCGGCTTGTTTGGCTTCCACCAAGAACACGGTTTTATCTTGGATTTTGGTGGTCACGGTAGCGGTCACAGTCACTTCCACAATGCCATCAGCCACTTGTTCCATGCCAACACCCAACTGAATGTCCACCGAGGGTTGTTCGCCGCTGGTCAAGATGGCGGGCGAGTTGGGTTGCTCCAACGACAGGTCTTTCAAATAAACGCGTTGAATTTGAAACACAGGTGTGGCTTGTTCTTCTGACATGTTGTTCTTTCTACAAAAAACCCACTGCGGTTTTCACCGAAGCGGGCAGGGAATCGGGACAGGCCAGATTATCAACGAGGATTGCAACAGCGCTTAAGCCGCCTGCAACAAAGGCAACAAGCCGCCTTGGCTGTCGAGTGCCATCAAGTCATCGCAACCACCCACATGGGTGTCACCAATGAAGATTTGTGGCACGGTGCGTCGGCCGGTGATTTCCATCATACGGGCACGCTCTTCGGGGTTGACATCGACACGCACTTCTTCGATGTGGTCGACGCCTTTGGCTTTCAAGATTTGTTTGGCCCGAACACAGTAAGGGCAAACAGCGGTGGTGTACATCTTGACAGGTGGCATGGCTTGGCTTTCAAAGCAAATTAAGACTTGGCAACCGGTAGGTTAGCTTCTTTCCAGGCAGCGAGTCCGCCTTGCAATGAATGCACCTTCTCGTAACCCAGTTTTTGGGCCGCGGCTTGGGCACGTTTGGAGCGCATGCCAGAGGCACACACCATGATCAGGGGCTGAGATTTGTTTTTCGCCACGCTTTCCAAGCGTTTTTCAATGTCATCCAAAGGCACATGCAGCGCGCCTTTGACATGGCCGGCCGCAAATTCGTCCGCGCCGCACACATCGATCACCAAGGCTTTTTCGCGGTTCATGCACAGCACCGCCTCGCTGGGCGACAGACCAGACGCCGCCGCGCCTTGCACCACCGGCAACAGCAGGAAAAAGCCGCTGCTCAGGGCAATCGCAATCAACATCCAGTTATCAAGAATAAATTTCACGTCAAAGTCCAGTTCAAGGGGTTAGTCAAAAGCTTGTCAGCCCGACATTCTAAAATCAACGCAGTTTTTCGCTTTGACCTCTTTTTAATTCACCTTCACCATGTACAAGCTTGTTTTAATTCGCCACGGCGAATCCACCTGGAATCTCGAAAACCGCTTCACCGGCTGGACCGATGTTGACCTCACCCCCACTGGCATAGAGCAGGCCAAAAACGCGGGCCGTTTGCTCAAGGCCGACGGCTTTGCGTTTGATGTGGCCTACACCAGCGTGCTCAAACGCGCCATTCGCACCTTGTATTTGGCGCTAGACGAAATGGACTGCACTTGGTTGCCCGTTGTCAAAAGCTGGCGGTTGAACGAGCGTCACTACGGTGCCTTGCAGGGCCTGAACAAAGCCGACATGGCCAAACAGTATGGCGACGACCAAGTGCTGGTGTGGCGGCGCAGCTACGACACGCCTCCTCCTGCCCTCGAGCCCACCGACCCACGCAGTGAGCGCGGTGACGCCCGTTACGCCAAGATCGACCCCCAAGAAGTGCCGCTGACCGAGTGTCTCAAAGACACTGTGGCGCGCGTGATGCCTTTCTGGAATGAATCAATGGCGCCCGCCATCAAGGCCGGCAAACGCATTGTGGTGGCGGCCCACGGCAATTCGATCCGTGCCTTGGTGAAATACCTCGACAACATTTCTGACGACGCCATCGTGGGCGTGAACATCCCCAACGGCATTCCCTTGGTGTATGAGCTCGACGCCAACCTCAAGCCCATTCGCCATTACTACTTGGGCGATGCCGAAGCCGCCGCCAAAGCGGCCGCAGCAGTGGCCTCACAAGGCAAAGCTTAAAAACAATCTATACAGCGCGCCTTCTGGGCGCGTTGTATATTGGCGCTATATCTAACACCCGACCAACCGTCACCACACAAGAGCAACATGGGCCACAAATTAAAAATCGCAGGCTGGATCGCCATCGGCGCCTTGACAGGCGCCATGACCACACTGTCATTGCAAACCACGGCACGCTCCAACATGGCACCTTTGCCGCTGGAAGAATTGCAGCAACTGGCCGCAGTGTTCAGCATGGTCAAAAGCGATTATGTGGAGCCGGTGGACGAGAAAAAACTCATCACCGATGCCATCACCGGCATGGTGGCGAGCTTAGACCCCCACTCGCAGTATTACGACAAAAAAACCTTCAAAGAATTCCGTGAAGGCACCACCGGCCGCTTCGTGGGCGTGGGCATTGAGATCACGCAAGAAGAAGGTTTGGTCAAAGTGGTCTCGCCCATCGAAGGCTCACCCGCGTTTCGTGCGGGCATGAAGTCGGGCGACTTGATCACCAAAATCGACGACACCGCGGTCAAAGGTTTGTCCCTCAACGAAGCGGTCAAACGCATGCGTGGCGAGCCTGGCACCAAGGTGCTGTTGACCATTTATCGCAAAGACGAAAACCGCACATTCCCCGTCACCATCATCCGTGAAGAAATCAAAACACAAAGCGTGAAAGGAAAAGTGGTCGAGCCTGGCATGGCATGGTTACGCTTGAGCCAATTCCAAGAACGCACAGTGGAAGACTTCACCAAAAAGTTGGAAGAGATTTACAAGCAAGACCCCAAACTCAAAGGCTTGGTGCTTGACTTGCGCAACGACCCCGGTGGTTTGCTCGACGCAGCTGTTGCGGTGTCCGCCGCTTTCTTGCCTGACAACGTGAGCGTGGTATCGACCAACGGGCAATTGGCTGAAAGCAAATTTGTCTACAAAGCGTCGCCTGAGTTTTACCGTCGCAACAGCGGCAACGACCCGATTGCGCGTTTGACGCAAAACACCAAAGGCATTTACAAAACGATTCCTATCGTGGTGTTGGTCAACGAAGGTTCTGCTTCGGCCAGCGAAATTGTGGCGGGTGCTTTGCAAGACCATAAGCGCGCCACCATCATGGGCAGCCAAACCTTTGGCAAAGGCTCGGTGCAAACCGTGCGCCAACTGGGGCCCGACACCGCTTTGAAAATCACCACCGCGCGTTACTACACACCGAGTGGCAAATCGATCCAAGCCAAAGGCATAGTGCCCGATGTGTTGGTGGATGACACCGCCGAGGGCAGCCCCTATGCGATTTTGCGCATGCGCGAAGCCGACCTCGACAAGCACTTAGAAAGCGGTCAAGACAAAAAAGATGCGGCCAAAGACAAAGAACGCGAGAAAGCGCGCGAAGAAGCTTTGAAGCGTTTGGAAGAAGAGTCGAAAAAGCCCAACAGCGAACGCCGCCCACCTGAATTTGGCAGCGACAAGGACTTCCAGTTGCAACAGGCCTTGAACCGCCTCAAAGGTCAACCCGTGTTGGCCAGCAAAACACAAATCGAGCGCGCCGCAGAAACCAAAGACAAGTGAGTGCGCACGCGTGAATGACGACCAACTACTGCGCTACTCACGCCACATCTTGCTCGACGATGTAGGCATCGAGGGCCAGCAGCGTTTGCTCGAAAGCCACGCGCTGGTGGTTGGCGCAGGAGGTTTGGGTTCACCGGTCGCGATGTATCTTGCCGCCAGCGGTGTAGGGCACATCACCTTGGCCGATCACGATGTGGTGGACCTCACCAATTTGCAACGGCAAATCGCCCACACCACCGAACGTGTGGGGCAAGCCAAGGTGCACTCTGCAGAACTTGCCATGCACGCCCTCAACCCTGATGTGCGCATCACCCCATTGCAAGAAAAACTAAACGCCGCACAGCTCGACAGCTTGGTGGCCAATGCACATGTGGTGCTCGACTGTTGTGACAACTTTCAAACCCGCCAAGCCATCAATGCCGCTTGTGTGAAGCACCGCGTGCCGCTGGTGTCAGGTGCGGCCATTCGCATGGACGGTCAACTCGCGGTGTATGACGCACGCGATGTTGCGTCGCCCTGTTATGCCTGTGTATTTCCACCCGACACCGCCCCCGAAGAAGCGCAGTGCGCCACCCTCGGCGTGTTAGCACCCTTGGTGGGTGTGATGGGCAGCTTGCAGGCGATGGAAGCCGTGAAACTGCTTTCAGGCATAGGCTCTCGCTTGACGGGGCAATTGCAACTGTTGGACGGTCGCGATTTGGCTTGGACCAGTTTGCGTTTGGCGCGCAACCCACACTGCCCTGTGTGTGGGCACGCCAATCACTGATTGTTTTTTATTCGTCGCGTGTGTGTTGAGCGCACGGCCCGTGTTGTTTTCTGAACCACTGTGGCCGCACTGCTTTGGGGTCGGCATACAAACCCACCCCTTTTGATTTGGCTGCATGTTGTTGTGCGTCGTACATGCCTTCTTTTTCTTTGAAGCGATACGACCACGCGTGTCCTTGGGCAACCAACCATTCACCCACATCTTGCTGATGCAACATCACTTGCCCCAAGGTGCGACCGTATTGATCGAGCTCTGAGCTATGGACTTGCACCACTTGCCCCATCACTTGTGAGCGCAAGGCGTCGCGCGATTGAGGCCCCCAGTTTTGACAGAGCTCTGGTGCATCGATGCCTTTGATGCGCACTTTCACTTTTTTACTTCTGTCCTCTGGCACCACCCACAAGGTGTCGCCATCGCTCACATGGGTGACCACGCCGGTCCAGGTGTTGGCCATGGCTCCGAATTGCACGCAACACCACAACAGCGTTGTTAACCAAAAATGTCTCATGTTGAGATTGTCTAAGATGTTGCATGCTTTTTAACGCGCACCTGCTTCAAAAACACAGCTGGCCTCGGCTCACCCATGCACTCGCACGCAGCGAGGCCTTGGCGGGTGTGAGTGTGGCCTTGGTGATGGTGCCGCAAGCGGTGGCCTATGCGCAATTGGCTGGCATGCCCCTGGTCACAGGTTTGTACGCCTGTTTGTTGCCTGCCTTGTTGGCGGTGCTGTTTGGCAGTGCCAACCGTTTGTCGGTGGGCCCTGCTGCGTTGACCTGCGTGTTGATTTCAGCCTCGTTGAATGGCTTGGCGACACCGGGCTCTGCCGAGTGGGTGTCATTGGCGGTTTGGTTGGCTTTGTTGTCGGGTGCCATGCAATTGGCTTTGGGGCTGGGGGGTTATGGTTGGTTGCTCAACCTCATCAGCGCACCTGTGTTGATGGGCTTCACGCAAGCGGCTGCATTGCTCATCATGGCCTCGCAGCTTCCAGCGCTCTTGGGTGTGGCACATCTGCAGGAGGTGTGGCAACTGAGTGCCTTGCCGCTTTGGCCATCGCTTTTTGGTGTGGGCAGTTTGTGTGCGCTCTTGCTGTTGCGTGCTGTCAAACCCCATTGGCCGGGCGTCATGCTGGTGGTGGGTGTGGCCTCGGTGTTGTCAGCTGTTTGGGGCTATGCACAACACGGCGCGGTGGTGGGTGACTTGCCCAGCGGTTTGCCTGCGGGCTATTGGCCTGTGTGGCCAGGCTTTGAAACGCTCGGTCAATTGTGGGTGCCAGCTATGGTGATTGCATTGGTGAGTTTTTTAGAAACCGCTTCGAGCGCGCGCATCGAATGCCAACGCGACAGCAAGCGATGGGACGACAACCGTGAATTGGTGGGCCAAGGTTTGGCCAAGCTCGCTTCCGCTTTTTCTGGCAGCTTTGCCACCAGCACCTCTTTTTCGCGTTCGGCACTCATGCTCTACGCAGGGGCGAAATCAGCTTGGGCCGTGGTGTTCAGCGTGGTGTGTGTGTTGATCACCTTGTTGTTTTTGATGCCGAGCTTGGCCTTCGTGCCAAAAGCGGTGTTGTCAGCCACCGTCATCGTGGCGGTGATGAATTTGTTTCAACCGCGACAGTTCTTGGCCTTGTGGCGCATCTCGCGCGCCGAGACCATCACGGCGGGTTTGACCTTTGTCATCACCTTGCTCAATGCACCGGCGATTTACTGGGGTGTGTTGGCAGGCGTGTTGATGACCTTGGCGCATTTTTTATACCAACGCTTGCACCCACGCATCATTGAAATTGGGCTACACGAAGATGGCAGTTTGCGTGATCGCCATTTGTGGCAACTGCCCCCACTCGCCCCCGATTTGTTTGCGCTGCGCATGGATGCCGAGCTCGACTTCGCAGCAGCGAGTGAGTTCGAACGCGCCGTTCTGACGCATGTGTCAGAGCACCCAGATGTGCGCCATGTGTGTTTGTTTGCACACACCATCAACCGTATCGATGCCACAGGCGTTGACACCATGCGTAAGCTCGAAGCTTTGCTGCAAGAGCGCAACATCACGCTGCACATCAGTGGCATCAAGTTGCCGGTGGAGACGGTGTTGTTGCGTGCGGGTTGTCTCACGCCGCGTGAAGGTTTGCGCCTGTACCGCACCGACGCGCAAGCGGTGCAAGCCTTGCAACAACAGACCTTCACAGACAAAGGCATTTAAGCCGTCACGATCCAACCTTCAAGTGGGTCAAACGGTGGCAAACCATAACAAGCGTGACCCGCTTGATGTTGTTGCAGTGCCCACGCCGCTTGCACCATGCACAACACCGCGTCTAAGCTGTCACCACTGGCATCGGCCACCAAGGTGTCGTGTTGTGCGTGACTGAGTTTGAGATGCACATTCAATCGCGTTTGACCCAACTCCAACGCTTGCAACAACTGCTTGCGTGCAATCAATCGCTCGGGGGTTTGTTTGGCTTTGTCATCGCTTTTGTAGCTGGTGTTGCCAATCAATTCTCGCGCCAACAAACCTGGGTAGGCCTCTAGCGCCACGCGCTGGCCTTGGTCTTTTTGAGGAGCATGCAAACCTGCGAAAGTCACACCCGCTTGCAACAACAAAGGAACACCCGCATGCAACATGAACGCCACCGGCGGGTTGACCCACTTCATCGACGGGCTAGAACCTGCAGGCCCATCGGTGGCGCGGTGGGCGAACTTACCCCCCACAGGGCGTGCATCACAAAAGGCTTTGAAGGTGTGGCGAATGTCATCCCGCGACAGGCTGGTGAAGTGTTGCATGCACGCCAACCAGTCGGAGGGCCAGTTCAAGGTTTGCACCAATTCACGTGGCAAACCAAACGGCAAATCAAAACCACCCACCCATGCTTGGGGTTGTTGCAACCATTCGGAGAAAGCTGTGAGGGTGTCAAAGCGCAACAGGCTTTGCAGTTGCACACGCTGACCATTGATGAGCCCTTGCGCGACCACAATGGGTTTGCGTTTGGAAGGGCTGCTGCTGAAATCGCACCCGATCAGCACGGGAACCACGTTAGGCAAAAATGTTTCAGGCGCGACCGATGATGGACGCTGTGGCCATCAACTCTTCCAGCAGCGCAAAAGACACATGGCCAGAGACGGCGTAGGGGTCGAGCTCAGCGGTTTCAGAATACTTCAACACAATGCTGGGGTTGAGTTTGTCCAAACGCACTTGGCCCATGGTCCAACCGCCAAAGCGGCGCTCTGAAATTTCTTCGTAGTGCAACAACACCACATCTTTGTGGCGCGGGTCTTTGACAATGTGGGTGTACAAGTCGTTGACTTGCTTGCGACCGCCTTCGAGCGCTTGCAAATAAATGCCGCCGCCGTAACACAACACACCGGTGATGCCGTGGCTAAGGTTGTGCGAACGCGAGCTCTCCAAAATAGATTCAGTCGCTTCGGGCGACTCAGGATTGACCGAACGGCTGACATACAACAAACGAACCAACATGGGATCAATCCTTCTTAGGAATCAGTGACAAAAACTCACGGCGCAAATTGGGGTCTTTCAAGAAAGCACCGCGCATGACCGAGTTGATCATTTTGCTGTCCATGTCTTTCACACCGCGCCATGACATGCAAAAGTGGCTGGCTTCCATGACGATGGCCAAGCCGTCGGGTTGGGTTTTTTCTTGAATCAGGTCGGCCAGTTGCACCACGGCTTCTTCTTGAATTTGTGGACGGCCCATGACCCACTCGGCCAAACGCGCGTATTTGGACAGGCCAATCACATTGGTGCGTTCGTTGGGCAACACACCGATCCAAATTTTGCCAATCACGGGGCAAAAGTGGTGGCTGCACGCGCTGCGCACCGTGATAGGCCCCACGATCATCAACTCGTTCAAATGCTCGGCATTGGGAAATTCGGTGATCGCAGGCGCTTTCACATAGCGGCCTTTGAACACTTCGTTCAAATACATTTTGGCCACACGGCGTGCGGTGTCGCCGGTGTTGTGGTCGTGTTGGGTGTCGATCACCAAACTCTCCAAGACACCTTTCATTTTGCTTTCCACTTCGTCCAGCAAAGCTTCTAACTCGCCGGGTTGAATGAAATCGGCGATGTTGTCATTGGAATGAAAACGCTTGCGCGCTGCGGCCAAACGCTCACGTATCTTGACGGATACCGGCGTGCCTTCGAAGTTGTCTTTGGCTATCATGGTCAACATGGTATCAGCGAATAAAGAGACCCCATGTGACGGGGGTGCTTGGGATCTTTGCTGCATCACACGCTGTAAGTAGGCCCTTGCCTTAGAACCGCCGCCCCGTCAGGAACACGCCAAAGCGCAACACAGCCGCGGCTAACGCGTCCACACAGCGCTGCCAACCCGAGCGCTGAAGGTAGGCGTAAGGCTCGATGCGCTTGGCATGCACCGCAATGGCTTGCGACAAGCTGGCATGCAATTCAGCCGCCAATGCGGGCACACGCGCCACCACATTGGCTTCACGGGCCAACAGCAAACTCAGTGGGTCTAAATTAGACGAACCCACCGTCACCCATTGCTTGTCGACGACCGCCACTTTGGCATGCAAATAACTAGGCTGGTACTCATAAATTTCCACCCCTGCTGCCAACAGCTGCCGATACAAACGGCTTGCAGCGCGGTAAGGCAAAAAATATTCGTAATGTCCTTGCAACAACAATTGCACCCGCACACCTCTTTGTGCTGCCATGACCAATGCACGCAACAACCGCACACCCGGAAAAAAATAGGCGCTGGCCAATACAATGCTGTGTTTTGCCTGCGCAATCGCTCTGCGATAACTGCGCTCGATATCAACACGATGTCTCACGTTGTCGCGCAAGACCAACTTGACTGCGCCACCCTTGGGCAGGCTTGTTAGCTGCTCAGCGCCCAGCAAAGCATCTAATACTTTGGCAATGTCTTTTTCTTTCAATTCGCGCACAGCTTCTATGCGCGACCACAACTGTCGCATGGTGTCGTGCAACGATTGAACCACCGGCCCTTGTACACGCACCGCATAGTCCAAACGCGGCGCTGGCAATCGACCATCGACATTCGGGTCTAACCAGTCGTCGATCAAATTGACGCCGCCACAAAAACCAATGCGTTGATCCACCACACAGAGCTTGCGATGCAAGCGGCGCCATCGCAAAGGTTTCCAAAACTCAGGCGCCGTGATGGGGGCATACACGCGGTGTTGTACGCCCACTTCGTCCCAGCGTTGACGCCACAACTCTGGCAAGGCGCCCGTGCCTGCGCCATCGACCACCAACATGACACGCACCCCGCGTTGTGCAGCGCGTGTTAACGCATGCGCCACATCAAGCGCAGCACCTTGAAAATCGAAGATGTAGGTTTCTAGTCGCACTTCGTGCCGTGCCTGGTCAATCGCATTCACCAGCGCAGGAAAAAATGCTCCTCCACCACAGAGCAATTCAATGGTGTGTACATCACGCGCATTCATGTTGCAAAAACCCAATCAAACTCAACCAACAAAGGCAAATGGTCTGACATACGACCCCAAATCTTGCCACGCGGTGTGAAACTGCGAACAGCCTGCAATCCACGCGCATACACATGGTCAAGTTGCACCAAAGGCAAACGCGATGGGTAAGTGGGTGTTGTGTGCTCCGTAGGGTTGTGCAAACCAAACTCGGCCATCATGTTTTGCACCGTGTTGCCCCAGTCGTTGAAATCGCCCGCCACCACCAAGAGAGCATCGCTTGGCACATGACGCGCAATGTAGTCATGCAGCTGATGTGTTTGTCGTACGCGGCTCGCAGGCAGCAACCCCAAGTGCACCACGATCACATGGACAGTTTGGGTTTGAATTTGCAAACTCACATGCAACAAGCCGCGCTGTTCAAACCGATGGTCTGACATGTTTTCATGGCGATGCATCAGCACCGGCCAGCGACTGAGCAGCGCGTTGCCGTGCTCACCGTGCCGTGTGATGGCGTTGGTGCGGTACACCGCGGTATAGCCCTCGGGCGCTAAAAAATCAGCCTGCCCGGTGTCTGGCCAGTGTTCAAACCGTTTGGCATGCAAACGGTTGAAAGCGCGCACCTCTTGCAGGCACACGATGTCTGCATCAAACTGTTCCACCGCGTGGCCCAAGTTGTGAATTTCAAGCCGCCGCGCAGGGCCCACGCCCTGAACCCCCTTGTGAATGTTGTACGTCGCAACTTTGAGTGTTTTGATCATTGGCATGAAGTGTGCACTACTTGTTCAAATCGATCGATGTCGGTTATTTGACATACTACAAACTTTTCGGCTTTTTTATGAAACACACATCATTTGCCACGATCACCATCGCCCTGTGTCTGAATTTGACCTCAGGCGCTCACGCCCAATCCACGGTGACTTGGGGCGTCAGCGCGGGCATGAACAAATACACCGAAGCCAACATGAAACTGGTAGGTCCAGAAATGGGTCTGCATGCGCGTGGCGTGAATGTGTTTCCCAACACCAACTGGGTGCTCGAAGGCGATGTGTTGCTGGGCCGACAAAACTACACCAGCACCAGCACCGGCAGCATGCGCAATGTGGGCAACCTCGAAACCCGCTGGCGGGTGATGGGCGAAATTGCACCAGACACAGGCTGGAGCACAGGCCTGGCCTTGCACACCTTATGGAACGATTTGCAAGGCATTGCCACCGACAGCAGTGGCAATACTTACAACGGCTATCAACGCTCTGCTCGGCAGGTGTGGTTGCCGATTCGATGGACACCAACTCAGGCATCGAGCTTCGAACTTGGCACCCTGATCACTGGCAAGCACACCTCCGCTTTGTCACAGGCCGATCCAGCGGCATACACCGACATCACCAACAAGCAAAAACGCGGCACTTATCTTCAAGCCAGCGTTGCCTTGGGCTTACCCAATGGCGACCGCCTGTCACCCTTTGTGCGTTTAACGCATCTCTCCACATCTGACGTGGTGACCATGGGTGGTAAAAATTGGACAGAGCCCAATAACCACCGTGTACAAACTGGCGTGATCTGGCAATTTGTATCGCCATAAAGTTAACATGTGCGGGTGAATGCACCCCATGACCCATCTCGCCTACTTCCCGTAGACGACACACTCAATGCCGACCAAGCCTATCGCTTGGCCAGCGAAGGCACGCGCCTGGTGTGGCAAGGTGATTTTCACAACGCCAAGCAATTGATGCAGGCCATGGCGCGTCGCATCGATCAATCGGCCAAGCGACGCGGCAAAAAACCGGCACCACCGCCAGAGGGGCTACATCCCGCAGCGCATGCGTTCCACCTTCACCGCCAAGCGCAAGCGCACCGCGCGCGTATTTTGGGTTCTATTGTGTTGCCCATGGCGGGCGACTACGCAATCGCTTTGCGCCGCGCACCCAATGTGCAACAGGCATGCACCGAAGCTTGGGGGTCTTCAAAAGGAGAGGATGTTTACATTTCTTTGCGTGAACTCTTAGGTGTGATTGGTGCACATGAATGGCGCAAAAAAGGGGTTGAAATACCTGCATTGGGTACACCACCCAACAACCGCATCCATCCCTACTATGGTGTTTTTTCACCCGTGCGTGGGGAATACATCGACTTGGTTGATCAAGCACCTCTGCCCTCGCAAGCCTTGGCGTTTGACATTGGCGTAGGTACCGGTGTGTTGTCAGCTGTGTTGGCAAAACGCGGTGTGCAACATGTGGTGGCGACCGACCAAGACCCGCAAGCCTTGGCATGCGCACAAGACAATTTGCAACGCTTGGGGCTGTCATCGCAAGTCAGCTTGCAACAAACCGATTTGTTTCCGGCAGGCACTGCGCCGCTGATTGTGTGCAACCCACCGTGGGTGCCTGCACGCCCTAGTTCACCCATAGAACACGCGGTCTATGACGAGGGCAGCGCCATGTTGAAAGGTTTTTTGTCGGGACTGCGTGCGCATCTTGCACCCGACGGTGAGGGTTGGTTGGTTCTGTCTGACTTGGCAGAACACTTGCATTTGCGCAGCCGCGAAGAGCTGTTGCAATGGATCAACGAAGGGGGTTTGCGTGTGATTGATCGTTTGGACATTCGACCCCGTCACAGCAAAGTGACCGATACAAACGATCCACTGCACAAAGCACGCGCAGCAGAAATTACTTCTCTTTGGCGTTTAGGTGCCGCATGACTTTGTGCCACCAACGTGCGGGTGGAGGGTGCTGTGGTGTAGAGGCTCGGGATTCTGGCAAAGGTTCGATGGCTGGGTGCGGATGAGCTTCGGCGTGCACATGCTTTGCAGCGTGCGTTTGCGCTTGATGTACCCCAAGCCCTTGCAAAACGAAGCTACACACTGACGCATTGAAAGGTGCAGGATGTTTGGCATTGACCACCTCCAACACCTCTAAGTTGGGCAAAGCTTTTTGCATCTCCCTCACCTGCTCTGGCAAACACACACCGGAGTCACTGCCGTGCACCAAACGCACAAGGCCTTTGAAGTGGTTGAGTAAATGGCCAAACTGCATGCCGGTCCAATCTTTGCGATACGGCAAATCAAAATGCGCGGGTGATTGCACAGCCAACACAGCACCAATGCTGACATGCAACTGTTTGGCCAGCTCGTGTGGCTCGGGCATGCGGCCTGCTTGCTTCATACCGTCGTACAAACCATAAATGGACAACCACTTCAAACTCCAGCCAATGTCATTGAGCGTCAAGCTATGAATGCCAAGGTGTTTGTCAGAGGCTGCATACATCCCCAAAATACCTCCCATGCTGGTGCCTAGTAAATGCACGCGCGGCATCACAGCATCACCATGCATGACCTCGTGCTTGAGAAACTGCATCACATCTTCTAGGTACACCGACATGGCGTAACCTTTGTCGTTGCTCATGGGGTCTGAATCGCCTCGTCCACACAAATCCAAACCGATCACCCGTAAACCATGCAATGACTCAGCAGCTTTCAGCAGCGGGTCGAATGTGGCGCGCGTTTCCAAAAGTCCTGGCAAACACAACAACACATCTGGACTTTTGCGGTCTCCGACGTCGCTGAACGCCAAGCGGCGCATCGACGATGGCAGTTGAAAAAATTGCACAGGAAAATGAGAACGGGTCATGTCTTGTTGAAAAGTTATGAATCCATAATACGCTTAACCTATGACAACACCACCTTTGTTAAGCGTCCATCAACTCACGCACGGACCCATTCAAAACCTCACCCAACAGTGGCCCGCAGGTGTCAGTTGGGTGTGCGGCGACGAAGGTTGTGGCAAAACCACTTTGCTGCGTTTGTTGGCAGGCGATGTACAACCCACATCGGGCACAGTGAGCATACCGGCTGGTGATGTGTTTTGGGCCAACTTGCAAGATGCGGTTCACGACCAAACAAGCGTGACTGAGTGCTGGACCACATTGCGCCAGCGTTATCCAAACTGGCACGAAGATTTGCAACACGACCTCACCGACGCGCTTGGCATGACACCTCATCTCGACAAGCGTTTGAATATGCTGCCTGCCGGCAGTCGGCGCAAAGTCACGCTCATCGCCGCACTTGCGTCAGGTGCCACGGTGACTTTGTTAGACCAGCCCTTTGCAGCGCTCGACACAGTGTCTGTTCAATTGGTGCTCGACTTTTTGCACGAAGCATCAGACCAGACGCAACGCGCGTGGATCGTGGCGGGCTATGAAGTGCCGAACGATTTGAGTTTGGCTGATGTGTTGAACTTAAGTGAAAGCTCGAGCTTGGGCTTAAGTTAAAGCAGGGCCCAAGAGAAAGCTCAGGTCAAATCTAAAGCTTAAGCAGCCTTCACAGCATCAGGATTGCGCAAACGAATGTGCAATTCGCGCAATTGCTTTTCGTCCACAGGGCTGGGCGCTTGCGTGAGCAAACATTGGGCGCGCTGTGTTTTGGGGAAAGCAATCACATCGCGAATCGATTCGGCACCGGTCATCAAGGTCACGATGCGGTCCAAACCAAACGCCAAACCACCGTGCGGTGGCGCACCGTATTGCAAAGCGTCTAACAAGAAACCAAATTTAAGTTGTGCTTCTTCGGGTGTGATCTTCAAGGCATCAAACACTTTTTGCTGCACATCCGCACGGTGGATACGCACCGAACCACCGCCCATTTCCCAGCCGTTCAACACCATGTCGTAACCCTTAGAAATGCATTTCTCGGGCGCGGTGACCATCCAGTCTTCATGGCCGTCTTTGGGCGCTGTGAAGGGGTGGTGCACCGCGTTATACCGTTGTGAGTCTTCGTCAAACTCAAACATCGGGAAGTCAACCACCCACATCGGTGCCCAACGGTCTTCGAACAATCCGTTTTTCTTGCCAAAGTCGCTGTGGCCAATTTTGATGCGCAAAGCACCGATGGCATCGTTGACGATCTTGGCTTTGTCGGCACCAAAGAAAATGATGTCGCCGTTTTGTGCACCTGAGCGTTCGAGCACCGCATTGAGTGCGGCATCGTGGATGTTCTTCACAATGGGCGACTGCAAACCATCGCGGCCTTTTGACAAGTCGTTCACACGGATGTAGGCCAAGCCCTTGGCACCATAAATTTTGACGAACTCGGTGTACGCGTCAATCTCACCACGGCTGATGCCGCCGCCTTCCACAGAGCCATTGGGCACGCGCAAGGCCACCACACGGCCGCCTTTCATGGTGGCCGCACCCGAGAACACCTTGAAGTCGACATCGGCCATGACATCGGTCACTTCGGTGAATTGCAACTTCACACGCAAATCGGGTTTGTCTGAACCGTACAAATGCATCGCATCTTGGTAGGTCATGACAGGGAATTCACCCAAGTCCACGCCGATGGTGTTTTGGAACACGCGCTTGATCATGCCCTGGAACATGTCCCGAATCTCTTCTTCGGTCAAGAACGAAGTTTCAATATCGATCTGGGTGAATTCGGGTTGACGGTCAGCACGCAAGTCTTCGTCACGGAAACACTTGGTGATTTGGTAGTAACGGTCATAACCAGCCACCATCAACAACTGCTTGAACAACTGAGGTGACTGGGGCAACGCAAAAAACTGACCATCGTGCACACGGCTAGGCACCAAATAGTCACGCGCACCTTCGGGTGTGCTCTTGGTGAGCATGGGGGTTTCGATGTCGACAAAACCGTTTTCATCGAGGTACTTGCGCACTTCCATGGCCACGCGGTAGCGCAACATCAAGTTGTTTTGCATGTAGGGGCGACGCAAGTCGAGCACGCGGTGTGTCAAACGGGTGGTTTCTGACAAGTTGTCGTCGTCAATTTGGAACGGTGGTGTGACCGATGCGTTCAACA
>JBEGOM010000008.1:0-98195 GCA_041181985.1 Pseudomonadota bacterium
GTCTCCTTTGATTGATTGCATTGCATTGGTTGAGTGGCGTGATTGTTTGCCGAGCTTGTGCGTGAACACAAACGATATAAACTCACGGGCAATTCAATTTCTTTCATGCTGCAGCGCAGCAAATGAATGGATTTCACGCCATGATCCCGCCCCTCGCCGCCCTGCAAGCCTTTGAAACCATTGCCCGTCGCAAGAGTTTTGCGCTCGCAGCGGAAGAGCTTCACCTAACCCCATCAGCTGTCAGCCATCAGGTTGCCAAACTCGAGGGCTTGCTCAATGTGCGTTTGTTTGAACGCTCCGCACGCGGTGTTGAGTTGACCCCTGCGGGTCAGCAATACCTGCAGCGTGTGGCAAGTGCGTTAGGCGCCATCAATGCCGCGACCGAAGATTTGCGCCACGGCGTGCAAGACACCTTGTATGTTCACAGCAGTCCCAGTTTTGCCAGCCTGTGGTTGATGCCGCGCATTGCCAGTTTCACAGCGTTGCATCCCAATATTTCATTGATGCTGTCGGCTTCCCATGTGCACTCTGATTTTCAACTTGGACAAATGGACATTGACATCCGATACGGTTTGCCCAATTGGCCTAATTTAGAAGTAGAGGCCATCTTGACCGAACGGATCATGCCGCTGGCCAGTCCAGAATTCATTCGCAGCCATGCCCTGCAAGAACCGGCTGATCTGATGCGTGTGCCCCTGATTCAATCGAGTGTGAACTTGGTGCAATGGCCCGATTGGTTTGCGCGTTTTGGCGGTGGCTTGCGCCCAGAGCGCATGGGCTTGCGGTTTGACCGCGCCATGATGAGCTTAGATGCTGCCGTGCAAAAACTAGGCGTGGCGCTCGAAAGCGTCAGTGTGGGCCAATCGCTCATTGACAGTGGCAAATTGCAACCTGTGTTTGACGAGAGAACCAGCATCGAGGTGCAAGGTCATTTCATGGTCTACCCTGCGCGGCATGCTTCAAGACCTGAAGTCAAAGCCTTTGTGGCATGGTTGAGAAACGAAGCATCCTCTAACGCAACAGGTTGAATTCAGTTCAACTGAAGCTGAATATTCGTCGCTTGAATTCATCTATTTGATTGGCAAAAATCAGCGCCATGAGCGCACATCCCCAACAAGCAATGGCGCATGCCATTCGTTTTCTGTCCATCGACGCCATCGTCAAAGCCCAAGAAGGTCACCAAGGTGTTCCTTTGGGCATGGCAGAAATTGCCACAGCACTTTATACCCGTCATCTCAAATTTAACCCGCACGATGCAGGATGGTTTGATCGCGATCGCGTGGTGCTCTCGAATGGGCACGGTTCAATGCTGCTTTACACGTTATTGCACCTCACGGGTTACCCACAATTTCCGATCGAAGAAATCGAACGTTTTCGCGTATTGGGTTCGGTGTGTGAAGGCCACCCAGAGCGCCCGCATGGTGCAGCGCATGAAACGGCCAATGGCATTGAAGTCACAACCGGTCCGCTAGGTCAAGGCATTGCCAATGCCTTTGGCATGGCGGTCGCTGAGGCTTATTTGAATGCACGTTTTGGCAACGATCTTGTCAACCATTTCACCTATGCCTTTGTGGGTGACGGTTGCCTGCAAGAGGGTGTGGGTCAAGAAATGATTTCTCTTGCGGGTCACCTGCAATTGAGCAAACTGATCTTGCTGTGGGACGACAACCTGATCACCGATGATGGCAGCACCGAGTTGTCCATCAGCGAAAATGTGGCCGAACGTTTTCGCGTAGCGGGTTGGCATGTTGTAGAACTCGACGGTCACGACATAGAAGCCGTTTCTGATGCGCTTGAACAAGCACGCAATGACCTCCGCCCCTCCCTGCTGGCATGTCGCACCGTGATTGCCAAAGGCATTGCCCGATTGCAAGGGCAACGTGGCGGCCACAGCGGTCGCTTGTTTGAGGAAGATGCGCAAGCTGCACGTGAGATGTTGGGCTGGTCGCATGCACCGTTTGTGGTGCCGGACAATGTCAAAAATGCATGGCTAGAAGCGGGACAACGCAGCCAAGCTCAATACACCGCATGGCAGGCGCGCGTGGCATCACTTGACGCTTCTGAACGCTCAGAGTTTGAACGCATCATGCGCGGTGAGTTGCCTAACAACTGGCAGCAGGTGCTGAGCGATTACAAACACAAAGCGCTGCAAGCGCCTCCAGCACCCAGTGGCATTTTCATATCCGGTGAAATCAACGACTTGCTCACCAGCGTTCTGCCTGAGCGCATGGTAGGTTGCGCCGACCTCGAAGCACCCACAAGTCACAAACGCAGCTTGACTGCTTTCAATGCAAAGCAACGCGGCGGCGCCTATGTGCATTGCGGCGTGCGTGAGCATGTGATGGGTGCCATGGCCAATGGCATGGCAGCACACGGGGGCATCATCCCCTTGGCAGTAACTTACTTGGCTTTTGCCGACTACGAACGCCCTGCCATGCGCATGGCCGCCCTCATGGGCCTGCCTGTGAAGTTTGTGTTCAGTCACGACTCGATTGGCATTGGTCGCAACGGACCCACGCACCAACCCGTCGAGGTCTTGGCATCGCTGCGCGCCATGCCCAATATGTGGGTCATGCGACCTGCAGATGCTGTTGAAGCTGCAGAGTGTTGGGCGTTGGCCTTGCAACACCTTGATGGCCCTGTGAGCATGATCTTCGCGAGACAGTCTTTGCCGTTGGTGCGACACACGCATACGCAAGACAATTTAACGCGCAGAGGTGCCTATGTGTTACACGAAGCCCAATGCGGAAAGCGACAAGTCACACTGCTGGCAACTGGCTCAGAAGTATTGCTGGCTGTGCAAGCGCGCGAACAGTTGGAATCAGCGGGCATTGGCACGGCAGTGGTTTCAATGCCGTGCTGGGAGCTTTTCGATGCACAGGAACAGGCGTACCGACAAAGCGTCTTGGGCGATGGCGTGCGCATTGGTGTAGAGGCTGCGGTTCGACAAGGTTGGGACGCATACCTAGGTGAACGCGGCGGTTTCGTTGGCATGAAAGGCTTTGGTGCCTCGGGCCCTGCTGAAGACCTTTACAAAATGTTTGGCATCACGAATGAAGCCATCGTTAGCTTAGCGACACACTTGCTTGCCAAATAAAGCGAAATTACAAAATGTAATTTCGCTCACAAACCTGCTGCGCTTTGTCGATGTCTTTGGTTTTGACCTCTTCAGCCAGACAGGCCGTGATGGCGGTTTTTTTAGATTCACAAATCCGCTCATCTCGGATCAACATGGCCTTGGCAACACACTTTTTGACGATCTGCTCGGCTTTGTTTTGCAAGAGTTGATGTTGATCGACAGGCGCGGGGTGAACCGTTGCATCTGTGGTTGGGGCAGCCGCCCAAACTGAGGCACAAACCAGGTTGAAAATTGCCAGTGACACGCAGCAGACAGTGTGTTTCATGGTATTCCTGCAAATAACAATCAACGCCGAAAGAGATATACTAAAGTATATATTAACTCTTAAGTCCCCATGTCAGACACATTTTGGAGCCCAGAGCTTCAGAATCGCTTGAAGCAAACGCGCTTGGATGCAGACATCTCTGCAGAGGACCTCGCGCGCTACTGCGCACTTTCAATAGCCCAATTGCGCCAATTGGAAGAAGGTGGTGACAGTCAGTTTTACAACCCTAGCGTCAAACTGCGATCAGGCGTCAAAGCACTGATGGCGATAGAGCGTATTTCAAACAAGGTACATTCACCTTTCAGTGGCATGCCCCCCCCTGCTACTTTTCACAACACACCGCCCAATAGTTTTAACGACTCTGCGCATCAGCGTTTGGAGCGTGTTGCGCAAATTCACCCCGCTCACAGCAAACAAATGGCGCACAAAAAACCATCTACCAATAGTGTGAGTTCTAACCTTTACTTGGTGGGGGCTATTTTGGTGTCTTGCCTCTCACTGTTTTTGATTCTTGGCTATGATTTTCATGGTGCGCTTCTACCCTGGCAAGAACATCATGCACCTAGCGTGAACGAGTCAGTTTCGGCACCTAAAACGCCAGCATTAACCAATCCTTAAACCATGAACTTTCACAATGTCAAAGAGGTGGATGAATTTCCGCTAGACGATGCGTTGCGGCCACGGCTAGATGGTTTGGTTGACTACTTGCAACAAAAAATAGAAGCCAATGCCTGCGATTACTTGCCACTGGCAACCATCGCCCATGACACCGGGCTAACGGTTGATCAGCTTCTGGCATTTGGCTCAACCCCAGCTGACTTGATACATCACATTGCTTACCGTCTGAATCAGCAAATGATTGACCGGTTCATGAATTTGCATCTGTTAGCCATGGGCTTTGAAACTTTGGCACGCGTGAAGGCTTATTTGCTGATGCTCTATAAGTTTGACATTGAGCACATCAAACTGCGTGGTGCCATCATGCAATATGCATGGTCCTGGAGTTTTGCCAACGAAGAGCGGATCAACAACCAATACATGAAACTGATGGCACCGGTCTATCTTGAGTTCATGGACAGCAACATGAACAACATCGATGGTCGTTGCCATGCGGTGTGGGCGCTTTACCAACGCGGACTGCGCTTGGCTGCTTTGCGCAAAGCCAGCGCGGAAGACTGTTTGAATGACATCACACCGGCTTTGGCGATGATCTGCGACAGCCGCGCTTTATGAATTGTTTTGAAGTTTCTACTGTCACTTGCACCGCTTCGACGGTGCTTTTTTTCTTTCAAGAGCATCTCTACTTTTGGTTGATCATCGCAGCACTGATGGGCTTGTCTTTAGGAAGCTTTCTCAATGTGGTGATTTACCGTTTGCCTTTGATGCGGGACAAAGCACAAGATGCATCTGGCATGAATTTATTACTCCCCAGATCGCATTGCCCTCAGTGTGAGCAACACATCTGGGCCCGAGACAATATTCCTGTGGTGGGATACCTACGGCTTCGCGGACGCTGCCGTCAATGCCAAACGCCTATCAGCGCGCGCTATCCTTTGGTGGAGTTGCTGTCGGGTTGCTTGTGCGTTCTGTGTGCTTGGTTTTTGGGGCCTACATGGCAATGCCTGCTGGCATGGCTGTTGATATGGTTCGGTATCGCCGCGTCATTCATCCTCTGGGACAAGCGCGCTGCGGATGGCGAAGTGTCTTGAGCTTAGGTGATCACCAAGGAATTCCTACGGTGAAATAAACGCGCTCTTTGTTGGGATTTCCAATGCCATCGGTGGTTTGTGGTTTGGCAACAAAAACGGATGAGCGAAACCCGTCGTTGGCTTGCCACCTAAACCCAACACCAGAAGAACGCAGTTTGTAATCTAAGTCTTGTGCACCAGCCACGCCAATATGTTGGGTGCGAGCGTAGTCTCTGAACAAAAAGAATTGCCCCACACCTTCGGTCTCCCAAGGCGTGGTGAATCGCTCACTCCAGCCCAATTCAAAGCTGCCACCTATGCCGCGATCACCCACAATGGTAGACGGCGCAAAGCCTCGCCCTATGCCTGCGCCACCAAATGCAATGCGCTCAGAACTCAGCAACGGTTTGCTGGCGTATTGGCCCTGAATTTCTAACTGCGCACTCAAGCCACCCGAGATGGGCAGTTGGTGTTTGAAGCTGTAGGTGTACTTTTTCAATTCTGGGTCGTAGTTGGCAACGCTGGGGCTTGGCGCGTGGATCGCATTGGCTCTTGAAAAACCCACAGTTGCTTGTGTCACACCCAGCGCTGACCTGGCCTCCACCACTTGAACAGAGGCATCTCGCGTGGTGTGCTTTTCTTCGAGCAACTGGGCTTCGTCTTTGAATGTTTGCGAACTGACATTGGTAGTACCAACTTCGGCATACACAGAACCATCGCGGCCGCGAATCAGTGGGTAACGTAATCGCGCCATGCGTGACAGCACTCTGCTCTCGAGGTTCAACTCGGTAAATTCATTACCAGGTCTGGCGCGAGATTTCAAAGAACCAAATGATGCTGTCAAACCATCTTGCCCAATGAGAAAAGCGTAGCGCCAATTGGCGTTCACCAATTCTTTGCCGTTACCGCTGGCCCCAATTTGAACAGTGAGTTCGTCTTGGTCCTGCAAAACGTTTCTGAATTGGTAGGCAAAATTGGCGATCACCGGACCAATCGAACGCGACGAGTGATTGCTCAGTGTCAGCAACCCAGTGGTGGGTAAAACGGTCAATTGCACCAACAAGTCGGTGGCACCCAACTCACGGCCTGCTCGCAACAAACCCGACCCCTGCACGCCCGGCAAATCGTTGAGCAACAAAAGCGCCCTTTCGACGGATGGCAAGTCAATCGGTTTGCGGTCGAGAAGTTTGCTTAACCTTTGCTGAATGTCTTGCCTGATCTCTTGTGTAGCACCTTCGATTTGAATGTCACCGATGTACCCTTCAATCACACGGATTTGAAACACGCCGTCTTTGACTTGTTGTGGCGGCAAGAACACGCGGGTTAAAAAATAGCCTTGCGATTTGTACTTTTCTTCAATCTTTTCGGCGATCTGGCGCACATCTTCAAGCACAACGGTTTGCCCAATCAAGTGGGCGTAAATGCTTCGCAAATCCTCTGCTTCGTAAATGCTTGAACCTTCAACGCGAATGCCACCCAAGGTGAATTTGAGCGAGTCGATGGCCCGTGGAATGGGTGACCGCTCGGGCGACTGAAGCCTGAAGTTGAACGGCACACCACTGGGCTGAGTGATGGGTGTGGGTACCCTTTCACGCGACTGATCGACCGTGGAAGGGAAAACCACCGACTGTGCGTAGGCAAAATAGCCCTCATCAAACCCTGCCAATAAAAATGACAGCGCCACCAAGCTCAGGCCGAGTTTGAAGAAAAAGCTTCGCAAGGACAATTCAACTGCCCTTTTGCGAAATAATATAATACTTTAGCATCTATCTACCTTAGTCTAATATTCCTATTGTAAAGACTCAGGCAGAGAAAGTGTCAAAAAACCCAACACTTTTTGGGTGCGTGTTGTAAATCAACCAGTGCTTATTTGTCGCCCATGGTGACACTGGCACCGACCGCCCCTTGGGTCAGACGATCCAAGTGAAATTGGGCCAATGGGTCATCAGGAAAGGCCTGCACCAAACTTTGAAAAGCCGTCAAAGCTTGGGGGTCGCGGGCATCCATCAGCTCATAGGCGTCGAGGTATTTTTGACACATGGGCGATTGTGCAAAGTCGGCTGTGACAGGCTCAAAAAGTGTGACGGCATTGTGTTTGCCTTTGAGCTGAATGTGCCCGATGGGGCGAACGTGAATATCGTCTTCGGTACACAAGGCCAAGGTGGCCTCGGTCACACACAGGCGGGTGCCAAAGTATTTGTTCACCCCTTCGGTGCGCGAGGCCGCGTTGACGGTGTCGCCCAAGGCTGTGAAATCCATGCGTGCAGTGGACCCAAAGTTGCCCACCACGGCTTGCCCTGAATGAATACCAATGCGTGTCACACCAAGGTCTAGGCCCTGCTCTTTGATTTTTTGGCGAAAGTTTTCAGCAAACTGATCAAGAGCCAGCGCGCAAGCGATGGCACGGTCGGCATGGTCGGGTTGGTCCAACGGAGCGTTGAAAAAACACATGACCGAGTCACCGATGAATTTATCGACCACGCCTTGGTAGCTTTGAATGATGTCGCACATGCCTTCTAAGTAGGCGTTGAGCAATTCAGACAATCGCTCGGGTGCGATTTGTTCAGACAGCGTAGTGAAACCTGCAATGTCGGTGAAGATGAAACTCAACTGGCGATTTTTGCCAGTGACCGACAAACTCTCCGGGTGGTCAATCAACTGCTGCACCACTGAGGGTGCCAGATAGCGAGAGAAAGCCGCTTGAATGAACTTGCGCTTGTCGCGATCTTCTTTGCCCAAAATGAAATCAACCGCAAACAAGCCCAAAGCAAATGCCAGCGTAGGCGCCAACAAAGGCAACATCGGCAAGCCCCACGCATAGCCCGTGAAGGCAAGCCACCAGTAGCTCAGAACAAGCACCAAAGATGCCGCCAAGGTGATCACGATCGATTTGCGCCATGCAGCAAGTAGCCCTGCCAAAACTGCTGCAACCAATGTGATGCCAATGCCCGCTGGCACAGACATCAACGGCACTTGCCGCTGGTCTAGCGTTTGTGAAATTTGATGCGCGAAAACTTCTACACCCGACATCATGCCCAATCGGTCTTCACCGTAAATAGCATAAGGTGTGCGGTGTCTGTCGGTGATAGACAGCACCGCACCAACCAACACGATTTTGTCGCGCAACCACGCATCGGGCATGACTTGCAACATGTGCGATGGGTAAACCGCAAACGGTAAGTTGTCAGCGTCGGGGGGACGTCGCCAGTCTATGGTTGGCCAGTCAACTTTAGGGAGCACTGTTGAACCCAACAGTTGCTGCAATCGATAAGGCACGCTTGGGGGTTCATCTTGGCTTTGCGCACCGGGATAAATCCATCGCACGGTGCCATCAAACGGGTCGGTGGCCAAGTTCACTGCTGCGCGCATGTGTGCTGGCACAAATTCATTCAAATATTTTTGTTGCTCTTCGTTGAGCACTTCTTTGGCCACCGTGTGCCCTACCACCGTGGGTATTTTCAAATCACGCAAAGTGGCGTGCAGCAACGCGTCTTTCTCGGGCTCTGTGGGTTGATCGAGCAATACATCAAGGTAGATGGCTTTGGCACCTTTTTGCTGCAAGGTGTTGAGCAGTTCGGCTAAAAATTGACGATCAACAGGTGAACGGTAGGGAAATTTTGCCAGCGTGTCTTCGTTGATCGCAGCCACCACAATGCGCTCGTCTCTGGGTTGTGGTTGTGCAAAACCAGCCTGTCGAATGTCTTGCGTTCGCATCTCAATGTGGTGCAAGAGGCTGATGTAATGCGTCAAGCCATAACCGATGATCACCGCCAAAAGAATGGCGATGCTCCACTGTGCTGCCTTGCGCAGCGAAAGACGAGGCAGGGTCATAAGCTGTTACTGCGCAGGTGCTGTTGCAGCCAATTGTTTGATCATGGCGTCGGCCTGCTGTGCGCAACCGCGGTGGAACAACCACGAGGCGAACAACATCGGGTCAGGCATGTCACCGGGCACTGCGGTGAGGCTCAAGTTGATCTCGCCGGACTTGCGTACCACCACCAAAGAGGCTGACGCGTCGATGTTGGCAATGGGTGGCAGTGACAAACGGTCTTGGCCAGCGGGCCAATCTAAATCGACACGCCATGAGCGATCGCCTGGATAGACAGATACAGATTCAGCACTACCGCTGTCTTCACGCCACAGCACAGGCACTTCGCTGGTTTTGAGGCAACGGCGACCAGAACGCGCCACATCAATCAACCATGGGCCGGGCAACTGCGCACCATCAGCACCGGCGCGCACCACACCCACGGCGCTGGTTCGTGCATCACGCGAGGCCATGAGTGCGGCCAAATTTTGTTTGGGGTCGTTCAACGGTGTGGTGGACTTCATGGGCACATCCGAGAACGGGCCACGCAAAGTGACGAAACTGCCATTGGCACCGATCAAGGTCAACCGTTCGCCCTCTTTCAAGGTGATGGGCTTGTCTGAATCAATCGTGTTGCCTTGCTTCAAGTTGGTGCCCCGCACTTCCATGACGACCAAGGGCGCGCACACAGCTGTTTGCGCCAAGCACATCAGAGCGCTGACAAGAAATGTTCGTTTGAAAAGGTTGAGTTGTTTGAATGCCATCATTGCACCTGTGAAGTAGATTGAAAAGATTGACCACCGTCACCGACCACGGTGAAGGCGGCCCAAAAATAGGGATGCGCAGTTTCAGCTTTGCTAGACAAACTGCGTTGCGCAACGCTCAAGGCTTTGGCTGGGCCCACTTTGAAATCGGGCCCAATGCCCGCGAACATTTGCGTCATCAAGCGCGCTGTTTGTTCGGAGGGCACTTGCCAATGGCTGACCACCAAACCTTTGGCACCTGCGTAAAAGAAGGCTTCGGCCAAACCCGAGAGCGCTTCACCACCCAAGCGCCCCGAAGCACCTGCGGTGTTGCAAGCTGAGAGCACCACCAAATCAGCGTTGAGTTTGAGGGTGGATATTTCGCTGGCTTGAAACAAACCATCTTGCGATTTTTCTTTGGGTGTGACAGCGGGTGGTGTCAGCACCAAGGCTGGTTCAGTTTGGCACTTCAATTCACCGGGTAACAAACCGTGGGTGGCAAAGTACAACACGCGGTAGTCTTGCAAACCCAACTGGCGAATCAACTCTTCTTTGGCATCTTCCCCCAAGCGCCAAGGTTTGTTGCCATTGGGTGACAACAATTGACCGATGGTTTGAATTTCGCGAGCGGTGTCAGGCAAGGCTGCCAATGCGCGCACCATTTCGGCAGGTGCGGGTTGGTCTTGTCGGCAATTGCCAGCCAAGCGGTCTAAGGTGGCAGAGCTGATGCCTGCTTTGCCTTGCAAGCTTGGGTTGCCAATGCCAAAAAATGGATTTTTTGCAACCTTCACTTGCGCGCGCTGTCGCAAATTCACAAAAGCTTGCAAAGAAGAAATGTGGCTGATGGCCACTTGCCGTGACAACCACGCTGCATTGGGGCTGATTTGTGGGCCTGGTGACTCAGGGGGTTGTGTCAACAACACGGCAAACGGCAAACTGGCCAATGCACCCGTGGCGTTGACCACCAAATGCTCAACACCTTTGAGGTGTTCGGCGAATGGGCTGAGTATCAAACGGTACAGCTCATAGGCTTCTTCAGAATCAAACTCGCCCAAACCGCCGGCTTGGGGCTGCAAACCTTTGCGCAACAACTGCACTGTGTCGTTGATTGATTTTTCAGATAAGGGAATGCGAATGAGGTGCAAGCCATTTTTTTTCACCAACATGGCGTAAGACTCTTTGCGCCCTACCAAATAGCTCACCATGGCTTCGTTGCTTTGCAGCTTGTCTTGCGTAACCGTGAGAGACAACTGCACTGGGGCAGCCATGGCTGTGTAGTCAGGAAATTTTTCTTTGACAGTTTGGCGAAATTCTTTGAGGCTCGCTTCCATCTCGCGAATTTGCGCGAGAAAGCGTGTTTCAACATCTGCATCACGTTCTTCAGCGGTCAGAATGGTTTGCTCGGCCAGATCGGCGCGTTTAGAAGAGAGCAATCGCTCACGGTCCATCATGTCGCGTAACAAATTGCCAAGCTGCTGATCGCTGACAGACAAAGCCAATGCACTTCGCATGATGGTTTTGTCGACCACGCTGGGACGCACCATTTGAAAGGCGTAAAACACTTCCTCTAGCAATTGCAACCGTTGTGCTGAAGTGAATCCGTCGCGCGTGATGAGGTTAAAAGCGGCGGAAACAAAATCGATCAACTCCTCACTCGACAAAAACTCGGCTTTCACGCTGTTGCTGTTGAGCATTTGCGTAAAGGCCTGACGGTAGGTTGCAACGGCTGAGGTATCAATGCCCTCACTGTGAAATGCACGCCCCAAGGTGACCAAGGTTTTGATAGAAGGCAATGTGGGGCCAAACACTTGCTCGCGAATTTGTTGCGCGGTTTTGAAAAATTCTTCAGCCGCTGCCATGCGTCCTGAAGCCATGGCACTTTCACCCAAGGTCATCATGACATCGGCACGCCATTCAGGTGGAAATTCACTGATCGTGGCCGACAACCGCAAGGCCTCCCCCGCACGTTCATACGCAGTTGGGCCTTCGTCATTGCGCAACAACATGGCAGCTTCTAAATGCAAGGCATAGGTGAGCTCCGCTGTGAGACGCGAACGCACGCGACCATTCCATGTTTCCATGAAGGCTTCGGTGGCGTTTTGATTTTCGTTTTCAATCATGAAACGCCATGTGTTGACGGCATCTCTGGCAAAGGCTAAAGCAGCCACAAAGTCACCCCGGTTGGCAGCGTCAAGGCAGCGGTAGTTTTTCATGCGCGCGCGAAGTGCTGCTGAACTGGGGGTGCTGATCAGCGGCTCTGCCCTGCGAAACAAACCATCGGCTTCTTCAAAACGGCCTTGGTTACTGACGTTCAGGGCCAAATCTAAAAGTGTTTCACCCACAGGCACGCTGTCCGCACCCATCGATTTGGTTTGGATGTTGAGCAGCTCGCGATGCAGGTTTTCAGCCAGTTCATATTCACCCTTGTGGTTGGCCACACGCGCATCGCGCAACATGGTGCGCACTTGGTGCAATTGCATGCCAGAGAGCAACGCCACAGGGCTTTTCCAAACTTCAGGCAAGCGCGCAATCACTTCTTTGCGTTGTTCAAATGTGAGTGAAGGCAAATTGGCCAATACCGCCACACTGGGAATGACAGCTGGCGGTGCATCGGCCAACCACTTTTTGCCCTCTGCCTCAAACCGCATGACGGCATAGGGCAAACCATTGACTTTTTGACGGCAAGGCTCAATGACAAAACCTGATAACGCCCCACTGCGCGAAAACTCGGTGGCTGGCATGCAAGTCAGGCGTTCGGACAACTCACGCGCTTTGGAGAGGCCATCTGGCATGATCATGCCCACTTCTTTTTCAGAACACATGATTCTGAAGATAGACATGTTTTTGGATCGAGGCGAATTGTCCAATTGCAAATAGCATTGCTCATTGGTCAGGCTCAAGTCAAGTGCTTCACCATTTTCAAAGGCCTGTACTGAAACACAAGCAACCATGGATAAAAACAAACACACGCCAAAGCGTGTGATGTGGTTAAGCGAACCGATGCTGAGCACCATGCTTTAAATCACCATCGCGAGCGATCGCCCGAGGCAGACAAGCGTTGTTCGTCCACCGCTTGTGTGGCGGCCTTGGGTGGACTGGTTTCCATCACCAATATGCCTTGCACCAATGGCACTACCACTGGCGCATCACGACCGCGAGCTGGGGCGCGGTTGTTGGTGCTGGCAGGTGTTGCGGGCTTGAAAGAACTCACAGCTGCTAACACAGGGTCAGATTGGTCTTCTGCTGATTTGGGCGTTTGCACTGGCGCGATGGTTTGTGCGCCTACGGGAGGTGTGACACGTGAAGATGATGTGTTCAACGACACAATTTGCACTTGATTGCTGGTGTTGCTTGTAGCCACCCCAGTGGTCGCTGCTGTTGACTGTGCAGCCGTGGTGGCCTGCGTTGCAGCAACCGCTGCCGTGCGCGCCACGGTTTGTGTGTTCACGGAAATGGCGGTCGTGGTCGCGGGTGCAGTGGCAGCGCTGTTAGCGGCAACTGTTGTGGCTGAGGTTGCGTTTTGGGCGGTCAAGGCTGTGTTGGTGGCTTCATCGGTGGTTGTGCCACCCGTTGAAGCAGATGGGTTTACGCCAGATGCGCTTGTTGAAGTGGCAGATGCACCACTGACAGCTTGTGTGCTGGTCGTTGCGGCACCACTAGCAGTTGTGGTTTTTGCAGCCGCAATAGAAGTTGAAGATGAATTGACAGATGTGCTCACCGCAGTCGAAGCGAAAGCACTCGTTGCAGCAGCGCTAGGCAGTGCGGCTGACACAGCAGCCTGAACAGCAGCGGTGGTTTGAGAAGGCGTAATGGCAGCGGTTGTATTTGCTGCTGTGTTGGCCAACAAATAATTAGCAGCATCTGTGCCGCTGATGCTGATACCCGTCACATTCACAGGCTTGTTGGTTGCCACAAGAGGATCAACAAAACTCGCAGACGAAGAAATGGTCAGCACATCATTGCCCATACGATTGTCGGTGGTGCTGACCGTTGCGTTGGTGTTACCGTCATACGCTTTGTTGACGCCAGTCACACCGACAGACAACACGGCTTGGTTGATAGTGCTGCTGGTGTTGTCAACATAGCTGATGTTGTAGTTGCCTGTGACATCAGCATTGCCACTGTCCTTGATGGTCACACCTGCAGCGCGCACGGTTTTGTTTGTGCCAGCGTTTTTGTCTAAGAAGGCTTGGGTGCCCGCAGCGTTGACCACTTCACCTGCGCCTGCACCTGCAAGGACACCGACTGTGCCCGTGCCACTGGCTGCGGTTGTACCGTCGTAGGTTTTGGTAACAGCATTTGCTGTCACATTCAGCGCCGCTTGGTTGATGGTGCTGCTGGTGTTGTCAACATAGGTGATGTTGTAGTTACTGGTGACATCAGCATTGCCGCTGTCTTTGATGGTCACACCTGCCGCTCGCACCGTCTTGTTCGTGCCGGCATTTTTGTCTATAAAGGCTTGCGTGCCCGCAACATTGACCACCTCGCCTGCACCGGCGCCGGCCAACACACCTACTGTGCCAACGCCATTAGCAGTGGTTGTGCCGTCATAGGTTTTGGTAGCTGCGTTTGCAGTAACGCTAAGCGCTGCTGCGGTTACCTCGATTGAACCCATGTTGTTGACAGAAGTGATCAAATACCCGTCTTGGTTAGAGTAAAGACCACCATTCATGGAGACCACCCGAGTGCCCACATTTTTCGATGCAAGTGTGAATGTGTTGCTTCCCAAAATCAAACTGTTATCTGGTGTTATCGAGTAGCTCAATGTCACTGGACCTGAATACACATTTGTCCCGTTGTAGACCTGATTGGTGGCCCCAGATGCGGTGACAGTGAGCGGCGTCAAGAAACCACGAAGCAAGGGCAATGATTGCCCTTCGTAGATAAACCATGGCGATGAAACAGTGGTGAAGTCAAAGCCAGTGAATTTAGCTTGTTGCTTCATTTCATTTGCGGTTAAACCCGCAACTGAGAGCGTGCCAGCCGATTTCGTTCCCACATCGGTTGACATACCACTTGAAGTTTTGTTCCAGAAAAGTCCTGTCAAGTTAGCCCAATTTCTACCCACCAGTCCACCCATGGTGAGTCCACCCGTCACCGTACCTGTGGCAAACGAATTGAGCTGGGATATTTGGTTATAGCCAATCAATCCTCCTGCTATACCGGTGGCTCCAGCTGACACATTGCCCGTTGCGTAGTTGTTGCTGAAACCTGAGTCAGAGTAGCCATTCCAAAGTGTGCCGCCAAAACCTCCAACACCATCGTTACCAGAAACAACAACATTGGAATAATTTCTTGCGATGTTCAATTTACCTACGGGCCTACATCCAAAAGCACAAGCGTTCAAATCAGTTACGCCTAAAAAGCCACCCACACCATCAGCGGTGCTTGAAACTGAACCTTTGCTGTAATTATCAAAAACATTCACATTAACAGCACCATGCAAAGAAACGTTGCCAATGAAGCCCCCCACATTGCTGCTTGCGCTTGTGATAGTTACATTTGCAAAATTGTTTTGCACCAACATATCACCATAGGTGTTGTTGGCACTGTAGATTAGACCGATGCCACCACCAAACGATCCACCGCTTGTTCCTGTGATCGTTCCATCAAAAAAATTGTTTTTTAAGGTGACAGCGTTGGCATCATCGACTGTCAGCTGCCCAACCAAACCTCCCACCTCACCAAGACCTGTGATTTGTGCATTTTTGGAGTAGGAGTTCAATAACAAACCATTTTTCATCTGACCGATCAAGCCACCCACTTGGCCCCTGCCGGTGATGTTCGCATTGATCAGACCCACATTCGAAATGATGGCACCATCTACCGAACCAAAGAGACCAATCAAGTCAGCATTGGATCGGTTGATAACAAGGCCACTGATGGTGTTACCCAACCCGTTAAAACGACCAGTGAATTTACCCAAAGCATTACCTAGGGGAACAAACCCTGCTCCAGCGTTTAGCGATGCGCTTGCAGCGGCATCGATCGAACCAGAGAGGGCGTATTTGCCATTCAAATTACCACTGATGTTTTGTAAAGCAGTAAGGTTGTTGATCAATGTGTAATCGTTATCGTTCAGTCTAAAACCAAAGCCAGTTCGCGCGTTACCCGAGTCGTCGTTGATAACAACTCGCCCATTAAAACCATTAGAGGTTTTGCCAAAAAGGAGCGCTTTAGTGGCGTCATAAGTGCCGCCATTGACTGCAGGTGTGGAATAACCCGTGCGAATGGACAAGCCACCAAAAGTACCAGGATTGAAAGTGTTGTCAATTGCACCGATGGTGATGGGCGCATTCACATAGATATTGCCATGTGCCTCAAGGGACAAAACATATTTATTCCATGTCATCGGTGCGTTGACATAAATATTGCCATCGCTCCCCGACTCACCGACACGCACACTCGTGAAGGGGTTCACATTCGAGGGCGTGCTGCTGCCCGCAGTGGTGACCAACACATAGCTTGTTTGCAAGGCGTCTTCTATTGCAGTCGCTGCCTCTGCGTCAATCGTGACATTGACCGGATCTAGCAACCACTGCCCTGCTTGACCTTTGGGGCTGGAAGAATTCACTTGAGCCGATGCAGCAATTTTCAAGGCATGCCCAGATGTTTCAACTTTTCCACCTTGACCGCCCTCAGGCCCTGCTGTTGCCTGGATCACGCCGGCAAAAGATGTGCTGCCTGTTTCGGCTTTCAGATCACTCCACAACACCACCTTGCCACCATCACCGTTGTTTGTGGCATTGGCTTTGATCTCAGAGCCCTGTTGCATCTCAACCGTTTTCGCTTGTTGCAAACTGCCCGAGCCCTGCCAGTCACCACCAATCAACACTGTGCCACCACCAGTTTGTCCTGATGCGTTGATGCGTGCACCACTGGCAATTTGAATGTTGTCGCCCAAAGCGGTGATGTTGCCGCCTTTGCTGTTGGCGTCATTACCCTGCACACTGAGTGTTCCCTCGACGATGGTTTTGCCGCCTACGCCAGCGTCCAAAACAATCTCGCCATTGACGCTACGCACGCTGTTGGCTTGTAACAAGCCGCCTGTGTTGACCACCTGCCCTAGCAAACCATTGGCTGCGCGCGCAGTCATTTGCACGCGGCCACCATCCGCAAGAATGTTGCCCGTGTTTTTCACCAGTGATTCTGTCGCATCAGAAGACGACAGCGCTTGCGTGACATCAAAGCGCAGCAACTTGTCACCATTCAAGTCAATGACAAAGGCTTTGCCCGAGGCCAAATGCACTTGCCCCAATTGCGCTTGAATGTTGCCGGTGTTTTCAACGCTCTGCGCTGACAACACCACATAGCCACCCTCGCCCACCGCAATCACACCTGCGTTAGACACTTGGCCTGAGCCACCGCCTGAAAAATGCAGTTTGTTGGTTAAAAAATCAGCGTCACTGATAGCCCGCGTGGTCGCCAACAAGCTTTGCACATTGACTGAACTTTTGGCACCAAACAAAACACCAGAAGGATTGAGCAACCACACATGACCGTTCGAGAGCAAACTGCCATCGATGCGCGTGGCGTCGCTGCCCGTGACACGGTTGAGCACCACCGACTGTTGGTTGGGCTGAATGAACTGCAAGCTGTTGCCCTGCGCCACATTCAAGCGCGCCCACTCCAAGATCGATTTGGTGTTGTCAAGTCGTATGACTGTTTGCCCGTTGGGCAGCCCGTTCACCAAACTGGCATTGCCCGATTTGGCGGTGAATTGACCTGCTGCTGTGTCGACCGCATTTGCTTGCGACCATGCGTTGCCATTGACGAGCAGTGCAACCAAGCATGCTTGCGCGACCACGCTCAATGGGGCGCGAAAAACGGTCGAGTAAGTAGATCGAGGGCGGGGCTTCATAAATATACTTAAGTATAGTTTCGATGCCAGCGACCATCAAGCGTTAGCTGGCTGACAGAGCGCAAATAAGAGTACTTATGAATTCACTTTTCGAGTCATTTCAAGCTATTCAAACCGCTCGCCGTTCAGCCGATCGATTGCAGCTTTTCTTGCAACGATGAAGCAAGTTGCAAACGAGCTTGCAAACTGCGCGCGCGCTCAACTTCGAATTGTTTGATGCTCTCGAGAACGGTACAAATGTCAACACGCAGCGCGTTCATTTCATCGACGGTTTGATCGAACATTTTTTCTATTTCCAACAAACGCTCGCGCTTGGCGGTCATGTTTTTCATGCCCTCTACCAAAGGCTGCCACACATCGGTCATGTCGGCCTGCTTAGGCAAGCTTGAAATGATGTGTTCAACGGATGAAGTCAACTCTTCCAAAGCGTTCACCAACTTTTCTGGCATTTCAACGCGTTCAGGTGGTGTCACGAGATGTGTCAACTCATCAGAAACCAATGGACTGTCTGATTGCATGGCAAGAATTGCATCTGACTCTTCAGGCACAACCTGCGAAATGCCCAAGTCCATCTTGTGTTCAGTGGCAAGGGGCGGTATCTCAGGTTGCGGCACATTGACTTGTTCACTTTGCGCCGCCGAATGAATACCGACCACATTCAATGCACTCAAGCCTTCTTGTTTTGTTTCTTTTTCTGGTTTCGCAAAGTAGCGAAAGAAACTGGGTTTGGGTGGTACCGCTGAATATTCTGCATTAGGTTTTTGCATGATGGTCTCCGGTTTTTTAAAGTTGTCTTCGTTATGGAGGTACGCCAACATCTCTTTGTCGTTCATGTTGACAATATCCAGTGGGTTTTTGTTTTGCATCGGTTCGTGATTGCTTTGTAGTTGTGCGCTCATACTTTAATGCTTCGCATCAGCTGGCGACTGATGCCTGCGCATCCTGCGGATGCTCCACCGCAATCGTTGATTCAGCGGCTTGGGCCTGCGCTTCGATGGCTGCGACTTGGGGTGCGGCTTGCGCCTGAATGCTATGAATCATGCCAAACACTTGTTCGTATGGCAATTGCGACAAGGCTTTCAAAATAGCGTTGGCTTCATCAATGGTGAATTCAAAGTTGAGTTTCATAGGTGTTCCTTTCAAAAATTTATTGAACTAATTCATCGGATGTGTTCACACCCGTCAAATTCAACCCATCTAAGTTGGTTGTTCCAGCATCTAACATGCTGGGGGGGAAGTTGGCTGGGAAGGCTGGTTCAGCGCCCGCCTCTTCTGGGGTCTGGCCGTCTGCTGCCTGCGCGGCAGCATTTTGTATGAACCGTTTGTTGCCCAACCCAGTTGGCGCTTGATTGAGTGCGGCAAACGCGTTGTAGAACTCAAGCTTCAAACCGATGGCACTGAGAATGGGCAACCTCATGCCCAACATATTGGACATGGCGGCGCGTTCGTCAATTGACATGGTGTCGCCATCAGCTGTTTGGTAGCTCACCCGCGCACGCGAATAGCTCAACATATAACCATCGGTGGTGACCACAGGACGAGCGCCATTCCAATTGGCTTTGAGGTTATAGAGCATGATGCTCAAACCCTTGGTGTCGGCAGCACCCGACACAATGAAGTCTTGCTTGCGATAGCCATCGACCATGGCTGGGTTTTGGAAGGCCGATGTTTCACCACCTGCCTCGCGCGTCCACAACGCATAGTTAATTCCGGGGTAGTCAATGTCACCCACGCGGCCCAACACGCCATTCAAATCGAAATAACCTGTGCGCGTGATACGGCCTTGGGTTACTTCAAAACTGGTCATGCCTTTGACGGCCACAGCGGCATAACCGGTGTACAAACGGTCGAACACCACTGCTGCCTTCGAATTGATACCCAATGCCACGGCAGCAGCTGAGGCGTTGTTGCTTGAATTGGCACCCAATACATCAATGTGAAGCTCACCCGAACCTTGGTAATCGATGTTATTGATGTCGGCGAAACGGTAGGCTTTGATAGACAAACCACCGCTGTCGCGCAAGGTGATGTCGGCAGCATCGTTTTTACCGCCAACATTGTCAACCACATCAAACGCCCTCAGTGACACAGCGTTGCGATCGGTCGACGACGTTTTGAGGTTGCTGAAATACAAACCCACACCAGCATCGAGGCTGATACGGCCAGTGCCTGTGTCAACCGAGCTGCCTTGGGCCATTCTGATGTCACCCGCTTGATGATCGAGTGCCTTGCTCACGTCGTACACGCCTTTGGCAAGCACATTCAAGTCACCCGATGCAGATGTGATCTCTAGCTTTTGTTGGTCGGTACCCAAATAAATGTTGCCAAGCTCGTTTGAAATACCGATCAAACCAGTGTTGGTTTGCAAACGCCCTGCAATATCGATGTTGGTGATGGCACCGTAGTTACCCAAAGATTGAACAGCTATGTTTCCGTTGGTTGTTTGTAGGTCTGCGTTGGCGCTAATGTGTCCATCGCCACTGACTAACTCAATGTTGCCTTGTGCCGTCGCAATAGAACCAGCGACAGTCAATTGGCTGGTGCCTTCAATGCGGTTGCCAGTGCTGATAGATGCGCGGCCACCGTCTGTCACCCAATCCACATTGGCAGTGATGTTGCCGTAGCCGTTGAAAACATCCAGGTTTGCACCGTTGGTTCGGACAGAACCGCTGATGTCAATTTGTGAAGTTTTGTCTGTTCTTTCACCTGCAGTGACTGTGACATGACCACCAGCTGTAACCCAATCGGTTTGTGCTTTGATGGTGCCGTACCCGTTCAAGACATCTATGTCACCGCCTTGGGTGCGAATCGAACCACTCAAATTGAGGGTTGATGCCATGTCTGTTTTTTCACCTGTGGCAATCACAACATTGCCACCCGCAGAATCGATGGCAGCATTGACTGTTGTCGAACCATTGCTGTTGAGTAGCTTGATGTCGTGATCTTGTGTCGTCAGAGTACCCTTGATAGTCACCTGATTGGCGGCACCGTAGGCATTGTCTGCCGTTACCAAAATCTCACCTGCGCTGCTACTGATGGCCCCATCGACAGTCAACTCTCTTTGGGTGTCCAAACGAACATTACCAGGCGTTACAACGCTGGTGTAGCGCACTGTTTCGGTGAGTGGGGTCATGGCATTGACGCCGTTGACCAAAGCACCATCCAACACCACCGACTGCAATGCATTGCCATCTGCATCCAATTTTTCGACGCTGGCAATTTCCAGCGCTTTGCCACGGATGGTGCCATTTGTGTCGCCGGTTATTGGCATCAAGCCGATAGAGTTAGCAGCGGTCAAGTGCACAGTTGCTGCTTTGATGTCAGTACCCCAACCGTTTTCAATCGAACCTTCACCCGTCCAAGCATTGTCCAAAATAGAACCTTGTTTGCTGGTCAAGTGAATGGTGTTTGGCGAGTACGCGCTGCTGATGCGCAAGTCAACCGCACGGCCTGCCACTTGCTGATCAAGCGTGCTGATCACCATTTCAGTTTTAGCACGGGCCACCAAAGAGGCGTCTTGTTTTTGGTCAATGCGCATCACAGCTGACTCAGAGCCAACGCTGCCAGAAGCACTTTCTAGAACAATGTTGCCACCCACCACAGCTGCCGCCGTGTCGGTGCGTGCATTGTTGATGCTGCCGTAAGCTTTGATGCGAACATCTTGGTCGTCGGTTGACTTGACCAAATTCACATTCACAACGCCTTCACTGCCAATCAGCACATCGCCATTCAAACCTACGCCGGTCGATGTAGCGTTCAACTTGCCGTTGGCACCCATAGTGATGTCAACCGTGTCACGATCGATCACTTGAATCACATTGCGGTTGTTGATCTTCAGCAATTTCACATCATCCGACTCAGCACGCGACAACAACACTTTGGCAGACTCAGCCGGTGCAACCCCTGTGAAGGTGCTGCCGTCGGCGTTCACATAAACAGGGTTGGCCAAGTTGCTGACATCCACATAGTAGGGATTCAAGCGTTGACCAATGGCGCCACCATTGGCGCGCAAGGTGATGTTGTTGCCTTTGATGTTGGCGTCTTCTACAAACACTTTGGTGTCTGTGGTTTCGCGCAGGCCAAATGCAGGAATGGCACTTCTCAGTGCATCTACATTCCAGCTCGATCCATCCGAAATGCGTGCGTTGGCAGCAGTTTCTAGTTTGTTGCCTTCTGAGTCATAGCGCACCACAGGCGTTACATCGGTTGAAATGGTGTAAGCGTAATCGGTCTTATAGGTGGTAATGCGTTTTTCTTCGATGAAGAACTGATGAGCCTGTTGATAACGCGCAGTTTGCGTGTTCTCTAATTTGGTGATGGCGTTGGGGTCGTTGTTCAACGCCGCTTTTTCTGCGTTAGAGGCCACATAGCGGAAATTGGGGTCATAGGCTTCAGCTGAGCCATCTGCAGGGTTGACCTTGCGCATGCTCCAGTAGTCGCGGTACAACTGGTTGATGGCCTTGTCGTAGTTGTTTTGCTGTGTGGTCAGCTTGTTACCCGCATTGCCAGCCGTGTTGTTAACGCTCAACACGGTTGGGTCAGCCAACAGTTGCGCACGTTCCCAAATGGTTTCAAGCGCTTGGGTAGACAGCACATCCACAGTTTGGTTGCTGTTGCCATCACGGATAGAACCGTAATTGGTGGTGACCGTTACATCGCCGGGCGCTGAAATTTCATACACGCGCAAATCTTTTGGTGCTTGCGCGGTGCCTGACTGCACCACATCGACGTTGCCACTGCCCACTTTCAATGTCAGTGTTCCCAAGTCAGCCGCTGGGTTGGTGTTGACCACCGTGGTGACTGCTGCTGCACCTGGTGCCGCCATGTTGAAGCTGCCGTACTGCGACACCAAACGTATGCCTTGCGCTGTCAATGCACCGCTTGTTGGGGTGACATTCAAGTTGTCGCGTGACTCGAGGCTGAGGTAGCCGTTCAGGTTGCCCAGGTCAGCAACATACATACCCCCTTGGTTGGCACGAAGCACCAAATTGTCACGCGCGGTGATGTTGGCAGTCACCGTTTGGTTGGTGGCCACCAAGTTGATGGGCTTGAGCGTCATCGCAGCTGTGTCAGTACCACTGACCGAGCCAATCGAACCATGCGCAGCTGACAAGGTGACATTGTTGTTGTAGATGGTTGGCGTGCCTGTGCTGCCTGCCAAGATAGAGCCCGTGCTAGCACCCACACCTGCTTGAACACTGACTGTGCTGTTGGTGTTGTTGGTGCCGTAGGCTTGGCTGCGAATGTTGCCATCCAACACCACATTGCCTTTGCTCATGATGCTGGTGGTGCCAGCATTGCCTGCACCGACACCGGTTTTCCCCAAGAAGTTGATGCTGATGTCGCGGCTGGCGTTGAGTGAATAGGTGTCGTATTGCTGGAAGCTGCGCGTCCAGTTGTAGGTTTCCCACACACGCGTGAAGAAGAAATAGTACTTCGAGCTGCGCGCGACTGTACCGGTTTCACCTGTCATGGAGATGTTGCGATCAACCACCAAGTCACCTGCATAAGTGGTGCCAGCAGCATCTTTCACAATGGTGGCTTGCATGGGCAAACTGTCAGACGATTGAGGGGTGCCAGCGCTGGCAATGTAGTCGCCCTCTGAGTATTTCGAACTGACTTTCCAGCTGGGCACATTCAAAGCTTGGTCGTACTGAATGGTTTTGCTGCCAGACACCGTAAATGACTCACCCGTCATGAACTTGTAACGCAAATTAGCTTCTGGGCTGTAAGTGGTGTTGGTTGCAACGCCATTAGCCACAGTGACGGTGGATGTAGCGTTTGTTGGACGGACAGCACCGCTCAAGTAAACCCGCTTTTGAATGTCATTGCCGATGCGTGTGTATTCGGTAATGGTTGGTGTGGTTGATGTGGCGTTCGGTGTTTTGAAGAAGTCCACCAAGGTGACTTTGCCTTCTACCTCAGAGTTGTCAATGCCTTTGACGACCAGTTGTTTGGTGGTTTGGTTATCGATGGAGACCGTGCCATAACCGTCTTGCACATTGATGCGACCATTGCCAGTGCTGGCGATTTTTCCGCTGATGTAAACCGTACCGCCTTTGAGAGAAATAGGATCTACCTCGATCCATTCCGACCCATTCTCGCGATGGAAAGTGGCACTGATTTGTTTGGTGTATTCGACACCAGAAGGCAATGCTGCATACACAGAACTACCGTTAGCGGGTGACAAGGTCCAAGTACCGTTTCCTGTGCCTGTGTTCAATGCAGCAATGTCTGCATCTGTGACAGTCAGGTTTCGGGTTGGCATGCCGGATTGAATCAAACCATTCAAGTTGATGGTTTGCGCCACGATCACCACATTGCCGCCCGCCACGGTGGCTGATTGCAAGGATGATGTGTCTTCAGCAGCGCCATAGGTAGGTGCTTCAGGATTGCTCACCGTCACAGCCGATGCCGCAGTGCCTGTAGAGGCTAGGCCAGAGCTACGTTTGGTTTTGGTGACATTGCCAACGGTAACGGTTTGCGCATCTAAGGTCGTGTCAAGGGCAGACATCTCATCGTATAAGTCACTGCCAACAGACATCGATGCGGGATTGGAACCGATGTTGTACAAATTGCTCAACGCGTTGACAAAGTAGTCACCACCCGCAGAAATTTTGACCGTGCCACCGTTGATGGCGTTGTTGCTGAAGATCGTACCGTTGGTGTTTTCAATGTCAATCAAACCACCCAAGTTTTGAATGCGACCGTCGAGGTGCAACTCTGGGTTTTTGGTCACCGCCAAGTCGGGTGAGTTATAGCCCAAGCGCACCTTGATGGTGGGGTTATACAAGGTATTGCTGGTGACTGACAAACCATTGGCCGAATGGTTGCTAGGCGCATTCACAAAATTGTTCTTGCTGTTGAGCGAAGCGCCGTCGGCCAAAATACTGTCGTTGAAAGTAACAGCGCCCGATGGCACATCACTGATGGTCAAACCCGATTGGTAAATGTCGGTGCCACCCTTGATACGAATGGGGTTGGGACCTGCGCTGACGATGGTGATGCTCGGGTCGTTCTTAGCAATGAAGCGGCCTGCGCCCACTGCATAGTCACCGCTCATCACAATATTGCCAGAACGGACTGAAATCGGGTTGATCTCAACCACATTGACAGTGCCTGTGTTCATGCTGGCTTGCTTCAATCGCATGAAAGCAATTTGCTGCATCAAGGTGTCACCACCACTGAATTGCGCAGTGCTCTCATTAAACTGTTCGTTGATGTACAAGTTTTGCACGCCTGCAGGCGCACTGTTCAAGACGGTGTAGCTGACATTACCGTTGGTGTCGACATTGATTTGCTGCCACACACTGCCCGTATTTCGGTAGTAGGTGGTAACGGTGGCACCATTGACCAATTCAGATTTTTTACTCAAGTTATAAGTAGAGCCTCCATCGTTGACAGTGGCCGCGGTTCTGAAGACGCCTGCGGAAACAGTGGCGTCCGTGGTGTATTTGGTAACTTTTGTAGTTGTTTCAGAAGTTGTGGGTGCTCCAGCGCCAGGCACTGCAGAGTTAGGTTCATACAAACGGGCAGGCGCCGAAACGACAGCTGTCACCGCCGTCCATGTGATATTCCCATTGGCATCAGCGCCTGTAGGCTTGCTCCATCCTGCTTGCGCAACCACACCCCCAACTTCTGCATTGGTGTCTAAGCGACCCACATACACAGGGCTTGATTCGTTCGACAAAGTCACTTGATAGAGCTTGTAATTGCCAATATCAGCTGCAACATAGCCAGTCAATTGCGTGGTGCTGAACGAAGAGCTTGATCCATTGTCTGTTCCAGAAGTCGTTGTAGGCACCACATAAGCATCGCGCTGTAACTCAAGCACTTTGATTTGTGCTTCGAGTTTAGAAGCCGCATTTTCAGAACGCACAGTGAACTTCACACGGGCAGAGCGTGAATTGGTGGTGCTGCCATCAGCAGGTTTGGTATTGCTGGCTGTGATGCTTTGCTCAGTAGCGCCTGCAGCCAATGCATTTGCATCTAGCACCAGCCAAGCGTCTTTGCCATAACCGGTTTCAACAATACCGTTGTTGGTGATACCGGTGGTGACGGTGTTTGTTTTGTCGCCGAAACTCTCTTTGACGGGCACACCCAACACAAAGAAATTGTTGTCACCAATTTGTGACACACCATTTAAACCTTTGCGTGCATGGATGTTGATGTCTGACTGAGCCAACAAATAGGCGCCTGAGTTGTCCACCGTGTCCGTGGCGCCACTGCCTTTGGCAATATCAATGGTGGCGCTGTAATTCAAATTGGCATTCGAGCGCTTACCACCTGAAATAGGCACTGGTGTGGCATTGAAAATAAGGCCGACAGCGGACACACCGTGCACCGATTGGTCTAGCAAATTCTTAGTCGATGCACCTGCGAGTACATCAAGCGTTCCATAGGCGCGCACCGCACTATTTTGACCAAAGCTCACTTTGTCAGACGATGTTTGTTGCGCCAATGTTCTGGCACTTGCACCTGCACTCACCAAACCGTACACATCGGTCACTGCTTTGGACTGAATGTCTTCTTCGGTTTTTGAATAAATCAGCACATCGCGGTCATAGGTTTCAAGAGAGGTGTTACGCCCAATTGAAACAGCTGTTTGGCTGGCCGCTGTTTGATCTGAAATAGCAACGGGTGCGGCCACCAAACCGCCTGTTGAAGTGCGCGCATAGTCCTTCATGGTGGACTTGGCATAGGCACCAATCGTTGTTGCGTTTTTGCGCGTGTTGCCGTTGTAGCCATCGCCCGAGATGAAAATATCAGCGTAATCACCCACCTGCGTCAAAGTGTTTTGAGTGAGGTAGTTTTCGCTCTTACCAACCGACACATCCAATGCGCCCACACCCACGGCTTTGAAGTTTTCAGAATCGCCTGCTGTGTATTTCTTGCTGATGTTTTGGCTGAACAGTTTCAGATCGCCACCCACACGCAAGTAGGCGCGATCACCCAACACGGTTTTTGTGGTGGTGTTGATGTTGGTTTGCGCCAAACCACCTTGGCCACCGGCCAAGCTCACATTGGTTGAATCGAGCTCTGTATCTGCCACATCAGCGTTCAAACTTTGAATGGTCAGGTTGTTGAGCTTGGTCAGTTTCAAACTGGTGGCAGCGTCCGCATTACCACTTGTCAAGCCGTTCAATGTGACAAAAGTTTCTCCGGTGCTGGTCACAGTGCTTTGGGCTCCTGTGATGGACAAAGCGCCACCCGAACCTGCGGTGACATGGGTGCGATCGTTTTTGGCAGAGTTCGCTTCAATCGTCAAATTGGTGGTAGATGCGGTGCTGCTGTTGCCCTCCACCTGAAAACCTTGGCCAAACGATGTGATGGCATCGCCTGTATCCACTGTGTTGCCAACCGTGCCACCTGCTGCCACCAAACCTGCTGATACGCCAGTGACATCGTGGCGGGTATAGGTTTGATTTTTCGATGTGATGAAAGACGATGCACCAGACAAGTTCAAATGAACATCGTTGCCAAATTGCGTGATGCTGTCGGCATTGACCACAACATCAGAGTCTGTACCCTGAATGCCGGCCAACAACGCCCCCGCGACAGAAGTGACATCCACTTCAGCTGTTTTAGAAACACCGTCGCCAGCGCGAGAAGCGATCGTCGCGGTTGCCGCATTCACCTGGGTGTTATTGCCCACCTGCACCCATGCGCGGTGGTGCACCTGGGTATCCACATTGACACCAGCCACGCTGCCCACACCGGCAACTGCAATGCCTTCAACTGTGTTTGTGTTGTCTGGCACATCGATGGCATTGACCGTCAGTTGACCCGTCACATTCACGGTGCCTGCAATGCGTGCTGCTGTGTCAGAGCGGTTTGCCGCTGTACCGTCATTCAAGAAACTTTCCACACCAACAGCCGCACCGCCAATCGAACCGGAACCAGCGCGTGAGCGCAGGGTGTTGCGGCCGTTGCTGTAGGCGTTCACGCTCAATGAACTTGCGGTGATGGCGGTGTTGGTGTCATCAAACCCTGCAAAGGTATCGACCAAGGCATCCACATGGTTGACGCTGATACCCACCGAGCCGATGCCACCCACTGAAACACCCATCGATTCAGAGTTAACGCGGCTGAAGTTTTTCGCATCCATGCTGAAGGCACCGCTGGTGACAATATCGTTGCTCTCACCCAAAACGGTACGCACGCGGCCAGTCAAACTCACATGCGAACCTGAACCAGCACCTGCGCCCAATGTTCCACCTGCGCCTGCTGTGGCGCTCGAAAAGATGTTGTCATCTGCACGATCGTCACCGGCAACATCTTTGCCCAAAATAGCTTGCATGGTGATGCTGCTAGCACCTGCTATGTCCACATCCTTGCCCGTCAAAACAGCCACATCGCGCGATGCTGTCACATGGTTGGCGTTACCAGAAATACCCACCGAACCAACCGTCACACCCAGTGTGGTGGCGCGCAATGTCTGCTGATCGATGGCTTCCATATTGATGGCACCCGACGCAAACAATTGACTGTTGCTACCCACAGTTGCCCATGTGTTGCCAGTATCAGTCACAGTCGCATCAGCACCCACTGCTGCAAGACCGGCGGCACCTGCGCCCGCTTCAGCGCGCACGGTCCAGTCAGAATAGTTTTTCGCAGACAACGTCACATTGCCTAATTTCGTACCGCTTTCGCCCAATGCATTGTTGGCGCCAAATGCGGCATTGATGTTGCCAGTAGATTCGAGGCTGGCCACTGAAATGCCAATCGCACCATAGCCCGAAGATGCAGCACCAATCGATGTAACAGAAGCATCGAAGTCGCGTTCAGCCGTGACCGTGACATTCGGTGTACCTGCGTTGAGCGAGGCATGACGCTTCAAAGTCACGTTGTTGCCGACCAGCGCATTGGCGTTACCCGACACATCTAAGAATGCAAATGTGCCAGCAAAACCACCTAAGAGTGAAGCTGAAACACCAATCGATTTGACCGAAGAATCTTTGTTGTCTTTCTCGCCCAACTTGGCTGTAACACTCAGGGCGCTGCCAACTTCTAAGTCGCTGTAGTTACCAACGGCCGCGTTAACTTGACCTTTGTATTGCGCATAGGCCACCCAGCCGCCCACGCCCACTGCACCAATGGCACCACCACTCGATTCGAGTTCAACCAACACTTTTTCACTGGCGTTCACTGCCACATCACCTTTGGCTTTGACCAGGGTGTGTGCTGACGATGAGCCGGCTTCGATGCGTGCAGAAGTGGTGTTGTCTGCACACGCATCGCCACTGCAGCTGACATCAGCCATCAAGTTGTTGGTTTGGCTGCTGACCTTGCTGCGTGAGCTACCGACGGTGTCAACTGTGTAACTGCTGTCAGCATTGGTGTTGCTGTTCTTGGTATCTGCTGAGTAGGCGGCACGGCTGTTGACATCGCTGAGAATGTTGCCTTGGTCGTTGCTCAAGCCCTTGCTCTTGGCATCGTTGCTGACACTGCCGCCAATTTGCAAGATGCCGACCGAACCTGCCAAGCCAATGCCCAAGCCGCCAGCCGCAGCCACATCCACAGAACCAAAGTCTTTCACAGCCAAGGCTTCGACCGTGATGTCGTCCGAAGCACTCACGCGCGCACCTGCGCCAATGACTGCATCGGTTGTGGTGCGTGCAATCAAGATACCCACGCCCACACCGACGCCACCTGCTCCACCAATGGCTGCAGCACCTGTATTGGCTTGCACATTGATGTCGTCTTTGGCTTGTACGGTCACATCTTGGTCTGCACCTGCCGCAACATTTTGGTTGATGCGTGCGTTCTCACCAATTTGCGCACGGGTGAGCGATTTGAATATGTTCACCCCAATGCTGCCACTTGCACCCGCCGCACCACCGCTCGCAAAAGCGATGGTGTTTTGATCAATGTCAGTCGTGGTCGCAGCGAGCACATTTGTATCGTCTGCAGCATCAGTGACTGCGTTATTGCCAATGCGCGCGATGGTGGTTGTTTTGTCAGTGAACACACCCAAGCCGCCACCGATACCACCGCCACCGCTAGCAGACACCACGCCGGTGGTTTGAATCAACCGTGTATTTTGAGAAGCGCTGACCGCTAAATCGTCACCAGCCACTGCGGTGGTGTTGTCAGCCAGTTCAGCCAACACATCTGAGGAGGCCACCAACACACTGACTGTACCGGCCAAGGATTGCGCACCATCAACGGCCAAGCTGGCTGCCTTTTGGTTTACCACATCTTTGTTTTGCGCGTGAATGATGACATCGTTCTTGGCCACCAAATTACCAGCCGCTTTTGCTGTGACTTGTTTATCAAAAACGAGTGTGTCCACGCCAATGCCAACCGCACCAGCCAAGGCCAAACCGATACCGGTGGTGAAAGTTTGAATTTCCGAATCACTCGAAGCCGAGACACGCACTGATTGATCGGCATGCAAACTGTTGGCATTCAATCCATTGGCCAACAACAAATCAGATGTGTTGACTTTGGTGACATTAGAGCTGCTCGAGCGCACCTCTGCCGAGGTGGTGCTGTCAAACAAAGTCACGCCGATACCACCTGCAACAGCAACGCCGCCCACGGCAGCGCCGACAGGCACATGGTTGACATATTCTTTTGACACAGCATTCACTGCCAAACCACTCACAGCTGTGGTGTTGTAGGTAACAGCCGATTGAATGGCACTGCCACCGCCCGATGTTTTGTTGCCGTTCGAATCGTAAGAGTCAAATGTGTCGGCAGACATGTTGGTGGTGGTGAATGTGCCATCGGCCACGGCCACAGTGGTGTTGCCCAATGCCACCACTTTCACGCCCTCACCCACCCATGCTTGGGTGGTGTTGCTCATGATGTTGGTGCCCACGTCACCCGAAACACCCACTGCACCACCGGCTCCGGCCACTGACACGCCCCAGTTTTGCGCATCGTCCAAAGCTTGCACACGCACGCTGCCGTTGCTGACAATGCTGGCATTGTTGGCAATGTAGGCACGGGTGGTGTTGTCCAAAATAGAAGTCGTCACAACGCCGGTGACACCCACAAAACCGCCATTGATACTGAAGGCAGCATTGAGCAGATACTCTTTGCTGGCAGCATCAACCGTCACATTGCCACCTGCATCAATGTCAACGCGCTGGCCGATAGAGGCATGTGTTGTTTTGGTGCTCGTCACAGTGCTTCCCACCAAACCAACGCCAACCAAGCCGCCACCGCCACCACCCGAAGTGGTGATCACTTTGGTGTCACCCTCGGCGTGCACCATCACATTTTGTTGTGATGGATTAGCGGTGTTGCGTTTGTCGACTAAAACATTGTTGATGGTTTCATCTTGGTTGATGTCAGCATCGTTGTCGATGTAGGCCAAGGCATCAGACGACAACACCGCAGTGGTGACGCTACCGTTCACACCCACCAGCGCCCCTGCACCTGAGAAGCCACCGCTGTACAAACGCTCTTTGGTTTTAGCGGCCACTTCCAATGTCTTGTAACTGTCAACCCGTGCACCCGCACCCACAAAAGCTTCAGCGGTGCTGTTCACGATTTGAATGCCAATGCTCGCCCCCACACCCACCTTCCCCGCAAAACCAAATGCAGCGTTGTAGGTGCGTGACTCGGTACTGTCTTCGGCAGCCACTTTCACGCCAGCTTCTTTAGATTTCACAGTGGCGTTCGAACCAATGAATGCTTGGGTGTAATTGCCTGGGTTAGTGCCAGTGAAGTGACCAGAAACAAGTGCGTTGTCGCTGTTGTTTCCGTAATTACTGCCCATGTCACCGACCAGACCACCCATCTGATTGCCGCTGTCTGCACCATTCGATGTGTCGAGCTTGAGGCTGCTGAGCGCAGCACTCAAATTCAAGCTCTTGGTTTTGCTGTCAATGTCAGACCAAGAGTTGCCCTCTGAACCCGAACGACCACCGTGTTCATTGTCATCAGACAAACGCTTTTTAGCGTCGTCGTTCATGGTTTCACCGACCACCACCACATTGATGGCACCTGCAACACCCACCACGCCGGCAGCCCCCAAGGCGACCACATAGTCGTCGGTGATTTTTTCTGACTTGGCGGTGACTTCAACATCACCTTTGGCATTGACCAATGTTGAGCTGTTGCCAATGCCAATGTACGCATTGGCCTTGGCTTTGGCGATGGTCACATTCACACCTGCACCCACACCCACGGTGCCAGCTGCACCCAATGCGCCCACGGCGTTGACTTCGCGGAAATAATTTTCCGCATTCACTTTCACAGTTTGATCCGTGGCGGTGGGCGTGATGTTGTAGTTCCCCAGCAAATCAGCATCGCGTTGGTTCACTTGGCCTGTGATGTGTGCATTGGTTTCCGAACCCAACACATGCACTGAAATCGCACCACCTACACCCACGGTGCCAGCTGCACCACCTGCTAAGGTGATGGCATAGGTTTCTTCTTTCGATTTGGCTTCCACCAAGGTGGCGCCACCAGCTTCGGTGCTGGCGTTTTGACCAATCGCTGCGGTGGTTTTGTTCAACGCAACGCCCACATTGAAGGCTGCGCCAATACCTGCAGTGCCACCGGCACCCAAGGCACCTGAGAATTGAATGCCAAAGGTTTTGTCTTCTGCCGTCACGCTCAGGTCGTCGCCCGCTGTCACAAATGTGGTGGGGTTGATGTACGAAGTACCAGCTTCATCATCAAGCTGACCAATCCATGCTTGTGTGGTGTTGGTGCGTACCGCCACTGATGCAGTGCCTGACACACCATAGCTACCAGCTGCGCCCAACGACATGGCCAAGCTGATGTCGGTGTCTTTGTTGGCAGCGGACACTTCAACATCGTCATTGGCAAACACGCGAGCACCACTGTCGATGTGGGCTTTCACATTTTTCACACCCACCACCACATCGGCACCCAAGCCGACGCCTGCGTTGCCGCCAGCGGCAACACCACCTGCAAAACTGATGGTGGCGTTGTCACCAATGGCACGCACCACCACATCTTGCGAAGCATTGGGTGTGAGGCTTGAACCACCTGCTAAGAATTTGCCACTGCGTTGCCAATTGCTGCCCGCTACTTCGGGGTTGTCAAACTCGTTGATGTGTGTGTTGGCACCAATCTTGGCCTCTATTTGCGCCACATTGACATCAACACCCAGTTGCACAGCACCGGTGTTGTTGCCACCTGCTGCAATGCTTGGTGCGATGGTCAAGAACAAATTGTCATTCAACGCCGTCACTGCCACACCACGTTGGTTGGTGCGCGTGCGGGTTTTGCCAACGATCAAATCTTTGGCTTTGTTGAAGGTTCGTGCGTTGAAACCATCTGAGGTCAAACCGCCCAAATCAGCAGAGGCTTGATTACCTGCAGCTTCACCTGAACCGGCTGAATCCATGCCAATGCCAAACGGACGGTAGTTGGTGTCTTTGCTCCACACCGCCATGTCAGTGTCATTGCCCAAGCCCACCACAACAGCGTTGTCTGAAATTTCAGCTTTGGTTTTGCTGACAAAAACACCCACGCCCACGGAGCCAGAAATGGCATTTGAGCCTGCAAACGAACCGGCCATTTCCAACAAGAAAACACCACTGGTGTTGGTGGCTGCCACATCGACATTGCCTTTGCTGAGCACAGTGGCATTGCTGCCAATGGTGGCGTAGGTTTCGTCTTTCACGAGCGAGAGGCCCAAAGCCGCACCACCCGCACTTTCGCCTGATGCCGCAATGTTGATGCCCAAGACAGTCATGTCATGGTCGGTGTTGGCTTTCACTTCGACAGCTTTGTCGGCGTAAACCGTGCCATCCAAACGTGCCTCGGTTGTTTTCCACACCACGCCGCCGTTGAGGGCAATGCCTGCGCTGGTTTTCGAACCACCCGCCACTGAACCAACAATGTCAAACACATTCACAACATCGTTGGCAATCACTTGCACGCTTTGTTGTGTGCCTGCGTTATCAATGCCCACGTTGTTGTTCACCGTCACACCACGGTTCAATTCTGCTTTGGTGCTGCCTTTGATCACATCCAGCGACAACACACCCGACAATGCGCTTTCACTGGTAGAGAAAGCTGCGCCAACGGCGCCAGTCAAAATGTCTTCATCGTTGCTGGCATACACACGGGTGCGACCAGTGGCGTTCACCGTCACACTGTTGTCCGTGGTTTTTGAGTCACCAATGGCAGCGCGTCGATCGTTCAACATCAAGTTCAACGCCAATGTGCCACCGGCGCTGGTTTTGCTACCAGCGGCCAAGGAAGCTGCTAAGTTTTTGATGCTGGCTTGACCACCTGCCGATACATCCACCGAGCCCTGAAAGCCTAAGTTGTTGCTGTAGTTCAAGTCAGCCCACACATCGGTGTTGCCTTTGATCACTGCAAATGAATTGGCATCCATCACGTTGATGGCAAAGGCACCCGCGATGGCGTTTTCGCTCGTGCTCACACCCCCTGCTGCCATCAAGGTGTTCACATTTTGATTGACCTGCGATTTCACCGTGATGGCTGACTCGGTGATGGCCGTGGCATCGCCGTTGACCGTGTCACCGTTGTGCGCAACGATTTGCCCACGGCGACCATTGGTCACGGTGGTGGTGGCATCGCCATCGTCACCCACAATGGCTTCTACTTGGTCTTTGAAAACCGTCACACCGATGGATGCACCCACAGCAGCCTTCTTGGCCACGGCCAACGCGCCCACCATGGTGAGTGTGTCGTTACTGTTGGTTGCGGTTTGCACATATTGGCTGCCTTTGACTTGCACGCCATCACCCACCAACGCTTTGGTTTGGGTAGCAGACACCGTCACACCAATCGAGCCACCAAATGCATTGCCGTTGTCAGAGGCACCTCCGGCCACCGCTTCTGCATAGAAACTTCTGTTTTGCAAAAACGCGGTGTAGTTGTTGCGCACCATGCTGTTGGAATCCCAACTCTCTGGCTCAAGGTTACGAGCGACTTGCGCTGCTGTGGTTGAATTCCAGGCAGGTGGCGAACGGTCTTCTGCTTTGACCGTCACGCGACCCCAAGTATCAGCACCCGCACCAAAATTGGTATAGCTGCCTAATGTGTCCACATCGCGTGCACCTACAACAGTGCGCGCATCAATCGTCACGTTGTCGCCAACACGCGCAATGTTTTTGTCGGTAGACACATTCACTGCAAACGACGCACCAATGGCGTTGCGCTCTTCGTCGCCCCCTGGGCAATTGCCAGGATCACTGCATGTGGCGCGTGAGGCCAGCGCCGCAGCCCATGCACGCGCGACCAATCGGTTTTGTCCAGACGCTTCAACATTGGCACTTGCCACATTGAGAGTAGAACCCGCACCCACTTGTGCCAAGTTGTTATCGGTTGAAATGTTCAGTGCCAACGAACCGGCAATACCCAACTTGCCAGCACCTGCACCAGCAATCGCTTCAGATGAAGCCAATGCCACAAAGTTATCCGTTGGACGATCCCATGTGGCAGGGTCTGCACCTTTGGCGTTTTCGGTATAGGTTGATTTCACTTGCAAGGCACCGGCGTTGGTACCTGCACCACCAGCGCCTTGAATCGTCACGCCTTGGCCAATCACCGCTTGTGCATCGCGACCGGTTTTCAAAATCGCCACGCCCACACCAATGCCGGTGTCTGAGAAAACCGTCAAACCCGAACCACGGGTGTTGTAGTTCACATCGTTGCTGGTGGTCACATTCACAGCACCGTTGGTGGATATCACCACGTTGTCTGCCACTTGCGCCAAGCTTTGATGGGTTGACACGTTCACACCAACAGCACCTGCGAAGTTGATGGATTTTTTCTTGTCTTCACCACCACCAGAATCGCCAGCTTCGGTCACCTTGGAAGGATCGGTGTCAAGCTCTGCACCATCACCGTCAGAGAAATCGCCGCCAAGGGCCTTCATACTGGTGGCAGGTGAAAACGAACCCTTCTTAGATTTGTCGGTGTAGTAAGTGCTCTTGGCTTTGTCGTAACCTTTGTCGACGATGCTGTCAGCGTCTTGGTTCAACACACCCAATTTGTCAGCGTATTTTTTAACCGCTGTACCTGAAGCTGTTGCGTCTGCGGTCACCTTGTCAGTTGAAGCACTGACCATGTCTATGGTCACCGGACCATCAGCGGTCACGCTGCGTTCTAGCTTGGCAAAACCGTTGTCCAAGACCACGCCAACGGCCACCGCAGCACCCACGGCTGCACGTGCGCCAACTGCGTCACCGGCACCTGTGGTGACCGAATCAGTTGTGCTGCTGGCTTTGATGTTGATGCCATTGGCGCTGGTAGAAGTAAATGCCGCACCCGTGCCCAACTCAGCTTCGGTGCGTTTGATCAACACACCCACAGCCACGGCAGCATCCAACGCCCAGTTCTGTCCTTCTGAATCTTCATCAGGCGCTGTACCTGCCTGTGCGGATGTGGTCATCTTCGAATTCGAAGCTGCTTGAACATTCACGCTACCAATGCGCCCAGACAAATCTTTGCCGTCTTTCACCTCTGCACGGGTCACCTCTGTGGTGATGGCGTTGATGGCAAAACCAACACCAATACCTACGCCTGCAGGGCCAGATTTTTCTTCTTCTTTTTCTTCTTCTTGAGGAACAAACTTACCGGCTTTCCACTTACCGGCTTCTGAATCAAATTTCTTGCTCAACGCTTTGTAAAGCGTCATACCTTCGGTGTTCAAACCACTGTAGTCACCACCGGCTGCACCTTGAATGGCTTTGCCCATCGACTTCACAGACTCAGCCGTTTTGGTCAAGTTCAACAAAATGGGGGTATCACCGCCCACCTTCGCCACCGACTTGGCTTCATATTCGTAATTGCTGTAGGCGCTGACGGTGAAATTATTTTGTAGACCAGCAAGACCCGACAGGTTGGCATTCAACGAAGCGAGATTGTCGTTTTGCAACACCACATTCAATGCCACACCACCCGCAACTGACAATTTACCTTCACCTGCACCGGCTTGTGCCACTGCTGAAATTTTGCTGGTGCCTGCGGTTTGCTCAGTGCTCAAGGTGGTGCCATTGAGCATGGGCACCAACAAAGCAGAACCGGCCACTGAACCTAGGGCACCGTCGCGAATCAAACCCGTGGTGTTAGAAACCGTGCCACCTGCTCCCAACAGGAACAGTCCCGAGCCTACTTGCGAATCTGCGTTCAGGCTCGCAATATTCACGTTCTTGTAAACGTTAATGGCCGCAGAGCCAGCAATGTTGTAGGCCGTGCTGCCCGAGCCAGCGCCGCCGTCAGACTTGACAGTCAAATCATTTTCATTGACGGTATAAATTTGGAATTTATCCGCATCTGTACCTGTTTGAACAATGCGTTTGTTGATCGTCGCTTTGGTCTTGACATCTACATAGTTCAACGCAATGGCAGCTGCCAAAGACAACTTACCGTCTTCTGATGCGGATTCGTCTTCTTTCTTTTCTTCTGCGGTTTTGTCAGCATCTTTTTTGCTTTCCAACTTTGAGGTGTCGGTTGAAGCGCTCTTCAACACCACATCGTTGTCCACCGCTTTGCCGTCATCTGAGCCTTCTTTTTTGGCATTCGACTTGGCAGCAGATTTGCTGATAGCACTGTTCGCAACGCTAACGCCTTGCGTCAAAATTTGTGAAATAGAGGGCGCGCTGACAGGTGCCTTGACGGCCGTGATCCAGAAGTTGACATGGTTACTGCCACCAATGTTGACCACCGTGTCGCCCACATCGGTTGCTTTGCCGTTGCGGTCCACTTGGTAGCTGACGTCGTACTCAAGTTTGGTCACGGTGTTTTCCGTGCCTTTTGCCGCAATGTATTTCAGCTTAGAAAATTCGTCTTGCGTGAAAGTGTCACCGACATTCACCACTGTTGTGCCGTCTTCACGGTACAACACACCCTTGGTTGCATCGCCATCGTTGGGCAAACGGGTTAGCTTGATGGTGCCAGCTTTGATGGTCACATCAGCTGCCGTGTTGGCCATGTAAGTGGTGACCGTGACAGGCGTACCCAAGCTGTAATTCACTTTGTATTTCAGCTCTGGCGCAGTGATGTCAGCCAACAATTTGTTTTCAGCGCCTTTGAACACCGCAGACTGCATTTCAGCCAAAGTCACAGGCATGTCGGCAGTTAACTCAACCAAACCGCCATTGCGCAAGACATAAAACTTGCCCATGTCCGGCTGCCCAGTGAAGGTGTAACCATTGAAGGTGTTGCCGTCAGTTGGCGTCTCAGCAGTGAATGCGCTGGAAGTTAAATTGAACTTGACTTGGTATTTGAAATAAGTGCTTGATAGCTGTGTGGCGGGCACCGCATCGGCCAAAGTTTTGCCGGTTTCAACAAACTTCAAGTTCGCCAACTGTGTGGGCGTGAGCTCAGTCACACCGGCTGACAAAGCAACACCTTCCAAATACAACGTACCGTTGGTAGGACGCAGCGTCAATTCATAGCTTGGCGCGTTCGATGTTGCATCTGCCGCTGGCTTTGTGATGGTGGGCGTTTTCAGTCGGGTCAACGACAACTGCGTTGTGTAAGTCAAACCCGTTTGCGCCTCTTCTGGCGTCACATCTTTGGGCTTGGTGTAAACCACTTTCTTCAGCTGATCGATGGTCAGCACATCGCCTATCGCAATGTTGCGTGTGGTCTCAACGCCATTCACCGTTTCCGTTAGGGTAGCTGTACCCACGGTGGGCAATGCCGTGATGGTGATGTTGGTCGCTGTGGGCAAGGGCACATCAATGGCCACTTTCGTGGGTTTGGTACCGCCGGTAGTTTGCACAACTGCAGAACTCTCGTCCTCTTCACCTGCCTTGTTCACTGCGGCCTTGGCGGTGGCTTGTACATCGCGCTTGCCCAACGCCGCCACATTCACACTGCCAGAAACATTGGCCGCACGATCAACTGTGGCCTGTGAATCGGTCAAGTTGACCGCAACGCTGAACGAAGCACCAATGCCAACGCTGGCAGTTTTGTTGTCGCCTTCTTTTTTCGACTCGTCTGACCCACCGGTACGGCCATCAGTCACCGATTTAACAGTGATGTTTTGTTCAGACACAACGCCCAAATTTGCCAAATTCAAATCGTTGGCATCTGCATAAACACCACCTTGAATTTCGGCCAATGCACGACCTCTGGCCAACGCCAAAGAAGCCAGCGGCACAATCGCCACTCCGCCGTCACCTGCAGATTTCGACTCAGCAGAAGTTTCACCACCCACTTCTGCTTTGACATGCAAACCGGGGGAGACACCTCCCAAAGCCAACAAATCCGTACCCTGTGCCAAATAAGCATGCGCCACATTCGAGCTGGTCGCCACAGCAACTGAAGCACCCAAACCAAACTTACCGCGCTTGTACTCGCTGTCTTCCTCTGGTTTGATACCCGCTGCAGCACCTTTGAGAATAGAGCCGCCAAAACCAGTCAAACTGTATTCGTCGACCTTCTCATCTTCTTTTTTAAACAATGGGTTGGCTGCGGCATCTTCCAAAAAGCCAAACACAGCATCTGATGTTTCTTTGGTTTTGTCACTGCCATCAGCAATCACCTGCACATTGGTCAAGTTGCTTGCGCTGATGGTGATCTGCCCTTTGGTTTTCACCACCACATCGTTGTCGATTCGGGCGATGACATCATTGCCTTCCACCACCGCGAAACCCAAGGCGCCGGCTAAACCAACACCGCCCTCGTCTCCCTTGCTCGCACCTTGACCCGCAAACGCCCACACACCAAACGCATTCTTGTGGGTGTCTTTGCTGGGGTCGGTTTCTGTGTAGCGCTTGCTGGTGGCTTCAACAGTGACGGGGCCTTGTGCTTGCACATACACTTTTTGTCCTGCTGTTTCTGTGCGAATGGCTGAATCCACCGAGTTGTTGGCCACCAACACACCCACACCAGCACCACCACCAATCGTGCCACCGGCGCTTTGTCCGCTGCCGATCACAGCCACATGGTTAGACGCATTGGCAGAAACCGTTAAACCACCACCCGATTGAATGGTAGGGTCCGTACCAACGGCAGGTTTTGAAGTGATCTCAGCGACGGTCTTGTTATTAAAAACAGTGACAGCCACACCACCTGCGGCTTGAAACGATGTAGCGGCTTTTTCGCTGTTTTCATCGCAACCGCCCTCCACCATCGCAGCGCATTCTGTTTCGCCGCCATTGGCTTTTTTGGTCACCACAGACTTCATCTTTTTGATAAGGTCTCCCAGTTTTTCAACCACTTGGCTTTTCAGCAAACCAATCACAGGGGTGAAAAACGCTTCAGCTTTGCCAGCGGGTGTGGTGGCGTCTTGTGCGGCCGTAGCTGCTTCGGTGGTAGTTGTGCTGGCTTTGTCCATCACACCTGATACAGCTTTCAAGGTGTCTTTGGGTTTTTTAGCTTCGTCAGGTTTACAGTTTTCCGAGCCCGCCACTTCACACTTGTTGAGCTGCTCTTCTTCTGTTTCACCTGACTCGGTACCCGAGCGTGCTGCTGTGATCAATTGGTTGGCTGAATTGGCCACCACCTTGATGTCACCCGAACCAGTGGTGGTCAACTTCGCATTGCCATTCACACCCGAATACACATCCACATCGGCGTAGCTGACGGCAATACCAATCGCCACACCCACTGGCGCACCAAACGACCCCGTGGCCGCTGCATCCGCCACGATTTGCATGGTCGTTTTGCCTGAAGCATTGACCTCGATTCCCTCAGCAGCAGACAACACCGCTTGGTCTTTCACCTCGGTACGCGCCTTCACAGAAGCCAAGCCCACGCTTGTGGTCAAACCGCCCACCGCCGTCGAACTGACGGCGTTGATGTTCATCGTGTTTGAGGCTTCAGACTTGACCGTGATGTTGCCGTAATCTTTGCTGACATTGTTGACAATGCCCGTCGCACCTGTGGTGCTCAATGCAGCTGAACCATCGACCGTGGTCGATGCCTCTGCCATGGTCTTGCCCACCTTCACCGACAACGGTGTGGTGGTCAGCAACTCCATCAACAAATAATCAGCTGTGCCAGCGGCCAATTGCACACCGGCTTTGGTGGCCAACTTGCCGCTGCCGTCAGGTTTGACATCGTCATCGATCAAACCTTTTTTACGCGCCAATCGCGTCAAATAGGCCAAGCTCAAATCGGTGTTGGTCTCAGCTGCTGAAGTGACTGACAAATCTTTCACCGCTGACAAATCTGCATTGGTCACCGTGGTCTTTGCGGTGGCACTGCGCGCATCAAACCCAAATAAACTGAAATCAGCCGGTATGTAAGGGTCTGACTGTTTCGCTTGCGAACTGACCGTCAAATTGCCAGTGGCTGCAATGACTGAGCGGTTAGCCGTGACATCCGTTCCGGTATTGCTGATGTTCACGGTAGATGTGATGTGCGACACCGGATTGATCCACACCTGCGAATCAGAGGTGTCCGATATTGCAGTGATCGACACATCACGACCCTTGATGGTCGCGTTGGTGATGGCAATGCTGGTGTTACCTGTCGACTTGGCATTGAGCGACACATCGCCCGCCGCAAAACCATTGGTGGCATGCGCCAAAATTTTTGCACCACCACCCAAAGTGATGCTAGGTGCTTCCAAAGTGATGTTGCCCGAATCAGCGCCTGAGTTGCCAGCAACATGGTCCGTCACCCCAGCTGCCAACACACGCGATGAAATGATGGCCCCGTTGTTGACTGTGATCGACTCAGTGGCCTGAATTTTCAAACTGCCCGCATTCCAGGTCGCGCTAGACGCACTGCCATCAGCAGATGTTGTACCGCCCGCAGTTGTGCTGTCGCGCAACAAATTGGCAGAGATCGTCAATGCAGCGGGATCGATGTAGGCATTGCCTTGTTCGCCATGCTTTGACGATGCGTCTAACGCACCACCCGCAATGTCAATGTTGTTACCGCTGAACTCCACCCAGCCGCCAGGGCCTGCGCCCTCGGCACTGGCATTGAGCGCAGCACCTGACTTGAGCGTGGTTTTGCCATCGGCCCATGTTTTGATCTCACCACCCGATGCTGTATCGCCCAAACCTTTGGCCAACAACTGTGCACCCGCATTCAAATTCAAATCGCCACCGGCGCGCAAATCAATCTGGCCTGCCTTGCCTTCGGTTTGACTCACATCTAATTTGCCAGACACATCCAGTTGCTGCTCAGCACGCACCAAAATTTTGCCGTCCACCACCTCCAGTGAATCAGCCGTTTTTGCACCACCGGTGTTGGTTGCCAAACTCACACCTTGATATTTGCCAGCAGCATTGATCGCACCATCAATCGACACCGTGCTGCCACCGATCGACACACCGCCAGTGGCATTCACCGTGCCGCTGATGGCCACACGACCACCCCCAGTCAAAGGTATTTCACCTGCAGACAAACGCTTCATGGCGTCTTCATCAAAACCGGTGTCTTTGTAAAGTGAGTCAATCACTTTCATAGCCGGTGCTGCGATCACCATCGAGCCCGTGTTGATCACACCACTGGCACCCACCACCACCCCATTGGGGTTGAGCATGAACACATTGCCACCAATTTGTCCGTTTTGGTAGCTGTTCAGAATACCGTCGATGTTGGTCACGCCTTGGCGCACCAAGTTCACCAAATTAGCCGCTTGTGTGGGCACCATCAAGTTGACGGTGTTGCCTGCGTACACATCAAACTTTTGAAACGAGTTCACCGCACTCTTACCCACCATTGTGTTGGTAGTGATGTTGGTACGGTTGCCTTGTGTTTGCAAAGTCGTCAGCGTTTTGCCATCTGCAATGATTTGCGCAGGAATACCAGCGGGCAATGGGCCAGCCGACAACGCCACGGTGCTGTTCATCAAGGCACTGGTCACCAAGGCTTTGCCAACAATCAAGGCCAGCAAACGGCGCTTGGCGTCTTGGCGCTGATCGGCAGTCTTTGGCTGAATGTTGTTTAGGCTTTGCTCAAATTCACTAACAGCAACAGCAATGACTTTGTCTTTCAGACGCACACCGCCTTTGGATTTTTTCTCACCCAAATAAACAGCAAAGTCCTCAACACTTACATCGTTCAATGCGACCTGAAAACGAGCCAGTGCTTGCGCGACCGCGTCAGACGCAGGCAATTCACTCAAGCCAGGCATTTGCATCAGCGGCAACATGGCTGCGTCATGCACCATGTTGTCAATCGCTTGGTTCACCTGGTCACAAGCCTGCAGCAATTGCTGATCCGCACGGCGAACCATGGCAATGTTAGTGCGCCACTTGCCACCTTTCAATGTGGGTGCCAACGCTTCACGCGGTAGGGCTGCAAATTGCTTCGCCACATCTGCCAATGCAGCGTCTAAATTGAAAGTTACAGACGCGCCCGCCCGCTCATCCCCCTCAGGGATCAGCAAAGAAGAATTCACGGGCTCAAACATAAACTAGCGCAGCTGACTGTGGTTTCAATACAAATAGTTCAAAGCAAAACCAAAACGCTGACCGCCTGGACGGTTGGCACTGCTGGCCATGGCTTTGGCTTTGTAAACATCGAATGAGAAGCCTTTGTACGCCGCAAAGAAAGGCACCTTCAAGCCATAACCCATGGCTTTATAAGAGGTGCTTGCAAACTCAAACGCACCATCTCGCACATTGGCGTAATCGACAAAAGCGTATGGCTGCGTCAACAACTTGGTACCGGCATCATCTAAGTCGACATACATGGTTTTGTAAACATCTAAACTTGTTGACATACCCGCATCGCCCTGAGCGGCACCTGGCTTGTAGGCGCGCACATTGTCCATGCCCACCACAAACTTTTCAGCCGATGGCATCAGTTTGCGTTGTGGCTGTGCGTTGATCTCCAACTTGCCACCCCAGCCCGATGTTTCATCGAGTTGGTACAACAAGTTCAAGTTCAACTTAGAAGCTCGGCTGTCAGTGATGTCTTTGTAAATATCCACATAGTGGGTGCTGATCAAGGTGTACTGAGCACCTGCTGTCAGACGAGAGCGCATCCAATCAGAGTTCAGCAACAAGTCTTGGTTCACACCCAATGTGTATTTGTCTGCATTGGTTCGGTTATCAACAGTCGCACCCAAAAATGAAGTGCCGTTGATCACATGCGACCCACGAAGGCTGAAGTCATAAGACAAATTAGGCGAAATCACCCAGGGGCGTAGCACCTGAACATAGCTGGTAGATCCACGCGTAGCCAAATCTACGGGGTTATCAATTGGCTTGCTTTTCACCTCAGTGCGTCCAAACCCCAACATCACATCACGGCTCGCAAGAGGCATATCCACCGTGATGCCCATCACGCTCAAAGACTTTGCGTCAACACGCGACAAACCAATTGTCTCGGTGCCATAGAGCTGCCCAAACGCCGTCGCCTTCACACTGCGCATTTGACGGCCTGTTTGTTCTGAGCCTGTGTTGTTCAGATTGGCGGTTATCTCAACTTTGGGTGCAGGCGTGACATCCACCATCACATCAGACTCACCCAATGCGTCCCCTGGTGCCAACAACACGCGCGCTTTACCGCGATTACGCATGTTGAACACTTGAATTTTTGTGTCAATGGCATCCAAGTCAAGCAACTGACCTGACTGAATACCCAGGCGATGCTTGAGCATGGTCAGATAAGGTTCGTTTTCATGACCAGAAAACGCCACATTGCCCACCACAGGCTCCATCAAAATCAATTGAAGATTACCGTCAGAAAAACTTTGCTCAGGTACCAAAGCTTTGAATTCTGGCAATTTTTTAGCTTTGTAAAGTGCCGAAAAATCATCGACCAATGCTTTTAAATTTTGTGTGTTCACACCACTCGCAAACGCAGTGGTCATCAACTTTTCAACATCCGCTTGCGCCAAATGCTGGCTCGCGTTCATGGACACAACCAAGTTTTGTTCTTTTTGTTGAGCTTGTGTTTTGACCACAAAACTCCAAACGCGCTGCGGAGCAATGATAGGCGCAGGCTCTTTCATGACTGGGAGTATGTGTTCTGCCTGTGCAGCGACAGGCCCGAGCGCCAACTCATTTGAAACTCCACGCACACCTGATTTGGTCACTGGTGTGATCAAGGCAAACAATGGCTGATACTTGTCGGCCTCATGCACCAAATAAGTTCGGCCTGAACCCACCAACTGACGTGATTCACCCAATAACCATGTCACACGAGTGCGCGCCAATGGATCGTTTTTGTTGTTCGATACAACCGCAAAATCAACGCCCACCGTTTCGCCCACCAAAGGCCGACCAGTGATCGAAACAGAAGTGATGCTCAGCTTGGCATCCACTGCGCCGTCCTTAACAACTTCCACCTGCTTGCCACTAGACGCCACAGTTTGTACCAGCTGCGCTTTGTCCAAAGCCACCCAATACACACGTCCCTCATGTATCACCCCGACTTGACCCACTGGCTCTTTGGCAGAAAAAGACAACACCAATTTAGCCTGCCCCTGCGCTTGCGTGACATTCAACGCAAGATCCGACAAAGATGCAGGCGGACGGATACCCGCCTTGATGTAGTGACCCACATCCGCCAACTCAAATGCCATGGCCAGCCCACTAGCCGCCAAGTTAGTCAACGGCCATGAATAGCTGAACTTTCCATCGCTGGTTTTTGCACCCGTAGGCTCACCTAAAGTTGCAGACAACGCGCCAGCAGAAGCAAGCATCCAGGCACACAAGACGACGAGATGTTTTTGACGCATGATTATTCCAAAGTCTAATGTCAATTTTTCTTGTCGCGATTCTAGCGAATCTATTAAATTACTGTCGAAAAAAACGACAAACCGTTGTAAATCAAGCAACTACCAGCGATATCTCAAGTGTTTTACAGAATTAAATAATTCTTTTTAATTCATTTTTTTATGGAAAAGTCTCATTCCTAATTGAGCGCATCACAGTGGGCAGGCGTCGTACCTGACTCACAATATGCCCTCGTATGCCCCCATTCAATCTACTTTTTAGCTCATAATAAAGACTTTAGTAGAGTAACCATAAGCAACAAAAAAGCCGATTTCAGTGCAAGACTTAAGTAGCGATCACCCAGAAAACGCCCTCGGCATAATCGACGGCATGAGTGAACCATCCTTTGTCCTGATCATTGAAGATCACCCTCTTTACAAGCAAGCTTTGATGAGTTTGTTGCGGCTGAGTTTTCCCGAAAATGAGATCGTGGGTTACAACCAAGCCGAAGAAGCGTACGAATTTTTGACAGCCAAATCCGACGAAACCAAAGCCCGTTCGGTGGCGCTGCTAGACCTCAGCCTGCCCGGCTTATCCGGTTTAGAGCTCATTGCAAAAATTCACGCCGAGCATCCAGAGTTGCAAATCGCGGCCATTTCTGGCTCTGACGACGCCATGCGCGTGGGCGCTTGCTTGGGTGCGGGCGTGCGAGCCTTCATCAGCAAAAACGCCCCGCCCGACCGAATTGTCGATTTGATCGGCCGCGCATTGCGCAAAGGTTTGTCAGAACAAGTGTGGCTGACCATTGAAGGTCAAAAAAACCTCAATGAGGTCACCCAAATACACCTCACCTCCCGTCAACTTGAAGTGCTCAGCCTGGTCTGCAAAGGCTACAGCAACAAGCAAATAGCGGATCACACCAACACCGTTGAAGCAACGGCCAAAGCGCATGTCAGCGCCATCCTGCGGGAGCTGGGTGTCGAAAACAGAACCCAAGCCTTGTTGGTGGCACAAAAACTGGGCTTCAAGGAATAAGCCCCGCTACACCCCCATGTCATGGCTTGAATTTTTTGGGCAAACCCCCTATTCATCGCCTCAGATCGTTGGCCTGATATTTCTGATCCTCAGCGTGATGTTCGCCGAGGTCAAGCGGCGCACAGAAGACAAGTACTTTTTCTGGCTCGGCTTAGGCATGTTTCTCTGTGCCATTGCCTGGGGCACAACAGACTTGCAAAACACCGGCAAGCTCTATGTTGACTGGCAATGGTGGTGGGCTCAACCCATTTTTTCAATTGGCGTGGTGTGCTTGAGCATTGGCATTGTTGACTACTTGCCCATCTCCCCCACCACACGCATTGTTCTCAAACGCGTTTCTGTCATTCCACCGATCATTTATCTGATCGTTGTGACAGTTCTTTTGTTGCTTGAAGTCAAAATCATTCGGGCTTATGCAGTTTGGGCGCTCATCCCATCGATCACGGTCATTGCAATTGCTTCTTTTCGGGCTGAGAGTGTTGAGCCAGGCAAAGGGCACCGATTGTTGGGCCTGCTGATTTTGTGCACCCCTATTTTGACCATCGCATTTCCAATCTTTGGTCTCAAAACTGCTGTGTTGCGATTTTGGACAGCGGTTCCCCTCTTTATTTTGGCAGTCACCATCTTGGCAGCCTCTTTGCTGCGCGACAGAGAAGTGATCAAGAAAAGTCTGGACCAACTCCACGCCGCTGAGTCGCAGTTGATCGCCCTTAACAAAGACCTAGAAACTCGCGTGGCAGACCGCACAGCTTTGCTCAATGAAATCATTGCTGACCTGGAGTCGTTCAATCGCAATGTGTCGCATGACATTCGCGGCCCATTGGGCAGCATTGGCTTGGCCGCCTACTTGGCGCAACAGCAGTTGGACAAAGGCCAACTAGAGCAAGCCAAGTTTCAACTTCAAAGCATTTCAGACCAAGTCAATGCCTCTCAAAACCTGGTCAATGCCATGCTCAATTTGGCCACCCCCGTCGACTTCAAACAACGCATGGTCGAAGTTGACCTTGCATCCTTGGTGCAAGAGCGCATCGACCAAGCCCGCGCCACCCTCAAAAGAAAACACCCCGAAGCGCCCATGCCGCAGTTTCTGGTGAGCAACATGGGCAAGCTCTATTCAGACCCAGCGCTGCTGCGCATTGTGCTCGACAACCTCATTGATAACGCCATCAAGTTCAACCTGTTCAATCCGCAATTGCGCATCAGCATTGCGCAAGACGTGCACGACAACGAGCCATGCATGTATGTGTATGACAACGGCATTGGCTTTATGAACGCATCAGACCAACGGCATTTCGACCCCTTCGAGAGACTGAGTGCAAACGGCTTCAGCACTGGGCACGGCTTGGGCCTCAGCATTGTTCGCCGCGCGGTGCAACGGTTGGGCGGCAAAATTTGGAGCAAAGCAGAACCCGACAAAGGGGCTGTGTTTTATTTCACACTGCCACAGCCACAAGGTGATGGGACATGAAAAAGCAGCTGGGCATTGGTTTGATTGAAGTGCTGGTGGCCACAGCATTGCTAGGCCTGACTGTTTTCGTCGGCTTTTCGATGTTGAATGTGCCCAACAAGTTCAGAGCCAATGTGGTGGCCGAAAACAACACAAAAGAAAAATACAAAGAAGCCTTTGCTGCTTTCTATCGCGTGTACAACCAAGTCAACGGCAGCACCAACTACGCCAGCAGCATTGAAGCGCTCAATACGGGGGTGGTCAACATTCGGTTCTCTGGCTCGTCCACCACTCTGACCACTGACGCTGCAAATTCGCGCATTGAAATCGGTAACTCCAGCACCGACTACAACGACCTTCTCAAATACAGAGTTATCAGTGCACCCGACGAATCGACGAGTTTTTGCAAATTCACGACGGTTGCCAATTCGTCAAACAACACTTGGAATTTTGTGTGTCCGGACGGGGCAACCTATCTAGGTTTTGCACAGGCGTTTGCAAACAATCAAATCAACGAACTGCCCATTGTCATGCTTGACGGTCGCATTTGTTATGTATTGGCGCAGAGCAATATGACACTGCGGGTAGACAACAATCGCAACAACTGTTTCACGCCAACTCCGACCAATACCAGTTCTGATCATCGCGGCATGTTCACCGTACCCAGGCTTGTAGTATTCAGTTCGGACAAACTGTTCACACAAGCCATCTTTGAATCGTTTTATGCGCCTCGGGACAGGTTTGGCACCAACAATACCTTCTACCCCAAGCAGTATTAATACGACAGATACTCCATCACTTCAGGTCGCGCCGAACCGAGAACACGGAATCGTAACGATTTGGTCACCCGTTTGGGGCTTTGGTTGTTCCAAGCACAACTCACCAAGCGCCATGTGTTGTCAAACACCCCACCAAACTCTTTCACGGTGAACAGGATCAACCTGTCATTGCCAAAAGTGTAGAGCGGGGAAATGCGCAAAGACAGTTTTTGATCCGTGTTGGTGATGATGCTGGACTGCGTGTTGTTGTCATTCACTGACACCGTAATCGGTTGATTCAACTGATCTTCTGTGAGCGTGGTGTTCCAAACGCGCAAGTCTTTCATCTTTCCCAAAAAGTCAGCATCACCCCAGTGACTTTTACCGACCCAAGTCTTTCTGTAGTGCTGGTAGTTGTTGTAGGTGCGTGTAGACCAGCTGATGTCTTTTTCAATTCGCTTGTACAAACCTGTGGTGCCACTTCCGCGTATAGGTGTACCACCCGGATTACATCCATTACTGTAGCCAGTACCTGAAATCGTGCCTCCGCCATCGCGTTTGCATTGGGTATAAATTCTGACCTTGGGGCTAGTGACCGATGCCGGATCAACTCTTGCGGCAACATAGAACCATAAATCGTTACCCCCCGAGGTGTCTAGCGAACTTCCATCAACATTATTGGTGGGAACTGTGATCAGTTCCGAGGCACTCAATGCGAAAAATTCTTCGCCACAATTACTGTCAGGGGTTGGGTCGGTTGTTGCAACCCGAGGGCTGACACCACAATTACCTTTGCCTTTGACGTGCAACTGAATTTTTCCGCTAGTACCATCGTAAGCAAACACTACATTGCCGTCTTGCGAAGTGCGTCCAATGTCAAAAATCCGCTGCCATGTCCTTTGTGAGTTGGTGGGGTTACCCATCCACACCCAAGCCTCTAGCGTCAAACCATCTTGGTAAATGTTCATGGTCGAGGTGCCCAAATCGACATAGTAGCCCAAGCCATCGAAATCTTGCTGATAGCGATAGCGCTGAAGTGGCACACCTGACTGACTTGCGGTGGACTTGAATTGCGACATCAAACCGCATTGGTTTAAGTTGTTCGCCATGTTTTCAGAAGAACCAAAACGATCGTTCAAAGCAGCGTCAGAACTGGGATACCGAATCCAAGGAAACACGCTGCGAAAACTGGTGTCGGTGGTGCTGTTGAGTGTGTTGAGTCTGTCATTGATGTCGGTCGCATCAAACAAGTTACTAGAACTGATGGAGGAATAACGGGCCAACTGCGACGGCGCCAAGGAAGCATGTTGTGGTCGCGCAGTCAAACAGGTCACGGTGCCCGAAGCCAATAGTGCGCTGTCTTGAAAACTCCCCCCCGACTGAGCGGGCAGTTTTGCGTCGTCTGTACGTGGGAAATAGTTACAATTAGTAGCGGTGCGATAGGTGGCCGATGAGGACGACATCAATTGCTGCGAATCTCCCAACAAAGTGGTTGTGGCTCCCATGGACCGCAACAATGTGAAGTTCGATTCAAGCCCCATCAGCACCAGTTGTTCAAGCCTGAATCCCACCGCGTCTGAGGTGGTTTGCTTAGACTCCACCGAGAACATTCTCAGCACACTGGCACCTATCATGGACACCACAATCAACAAGCCAATGACCAAGAGAATTGCAACTGCGCCAAGTTGCGATCGTCTCGAAGCGGGCATGACATTGGTTGAGTTGGTCATTTATTTGGCCATCCTTAGCATGGTGTTGGTCGCAGTTTACCAACTGCGGGGCTTGATGACGGCCTCGGCGTATCGTTCGTTCAATATCTCTGCAGACCTGGCCAAAACCAGCACGGCGCTGGACAAAATAACACAGGAAGTCAGGAAAACGCAAAGCGTGATTCGGCTGTTCGATCAAGCACAAGACAGTGGCGCGCCCGCTGGATCAGGAACCAAAAACTGCATCGAAATGGATCGGCTGATCAGAGGCAACTCAGTCACTTTCTCCATCACCATGCGATGGGACAACACATCTAAAGCCTTCCAACCGTTTTTTTTGAAAGACAGCGGTTGTGCCACATCACCCACCAGCAGCAATGCGGTTGCCTTGTCTGAACCCATCTTTCAACAAGTAACGGGCAAAGATTTTTTCACACCCGCTTCAGCCCTTGAAAGCACTGGCTATAGAGAAGTGAACTTCAATTATAAAACCTCGATGGGCAGCGGCACGCTGGTTGGTGGCATCAATCAAGCAGTCGCCCGACTGAGCGCGAATTCACCAACATTTCACGATTGCCGAGTGGCGTCACCTGACAAATCATGGTTTACCGACTACGGCAGCTCATTGATCAGAACGGTGATCGTGAGCATCACCCTCAACCCAGACCCCACCAACGACCGAATACGTTTGCTGGGATCGCGCAGCAATGTCACCGCTACACCCTTCGATAGTCTTGGTGTTCTGCATCTTTTCGCAACCGATGGACTGACCGTTGCAGATTGGCTAACTGTATTGGGCGATGTGCAATACACCCGCGCTAACGGTGCACCTGCCATCACGACAGACACCCTACCCAAGCGCTTCACTTTCAGCCTAGGTGAAGGGCTACCCTACACACCGGGCGGCATACCCAGTTCGCATTTTTACTTTGCCGTTAAATTTGATTCTGCACAAAATTTCTTGCAAGCAGACACGTTTGCCAAACGCATGTGCTATCCATCCTTTAAAACAAACCCTGCAACATCGCTGGGCCAAGGGGCGACGACCGCAGGCACAAGTTGCGATTCGCTCACACCACCTCGACTGACAGGCCACTTGGCAACGCTCTCCACAGAAGGTGAAAATGAATTGGTGCGCACCAAGGTTCTGAATATGGTCTATCCGCAAACGCAACCTGCTAACTCAAGCACTGCCCCTTATGGCAATGCCTTTAGCAGTGGCACAACAAGTGCCAGCAGCGGTAGCGCCTGGCTTGGGGGGGAGTACAACAACGGTACCTACAATTGGATCAGAGGTTTTGAGACTGCCTGCACAGGCTATCAGTTCGCAAACTCTAGTAGAACAGCACAGAACAACTGTGGCGCTGCAGGCCTTTATTTTGTCTCTCTTTTCAATGATTCAACTGGAACGAATGGTTACAAAGTTTATTTCGACATCGCCGGCAATAGTGAAACGCCAAAAAAATACTGGAATACCGACGTAGGCGGCGACACTGATGGTGCGAGCGACACCACCGGCAGGCGAAACGGCTACGCCATCATCGAATTTGGCGACAACCGGGGTAGTGGCAGCACCAGCACGCCAGCAGAAGGCAGCATCAACAGCAATATCAGGCTCAAAAAAGACATCATGGTCCTGCCCTATGAATTTTTCAACACTTGTAAGCTGTAACCTCACATGGTTTTGATCTCACCTTTTCGTGTCCTATTTGCCCTTACCACCCTCTTCGCTTTCGTGGTACTGGTCTTTAACCTACCCACACTAGGTCACAACCTCACACCGCGCAGTTTGTTGTCTTGGGCTTGCATTGGTTTGGGCATCACATGGTGTGGCTTGGTTGTTTTTTACAGAAAAGCTTTTTATTGGCAACGAAACTTTGCTTGGCTTTTTTTACCGCCTTTGACTGTGGCTCTGTATGGATGGCTCGGCCCCACCTCAGCTTTTGCCCACTACCCAACCTTGGCCTTCTTTGCCCTCTTCTTGGGTGCACTTTGGGTTTTGTGTTTGGTGCAACTGCAATTGACAGACTATCAGTATGGCGCCTTGTCTTTGCTGATTCTTGCAAGTGCTGCCGTCTTGTCAGTGCTAACTTTGGGCAGCCCTTCGTTTTTCAATGTCATTCCCAATTACGATGCGCTGACCATGTTGCTAAAGGGCACATTTGGCGGATTTCAACAAGTCAATAATTATTCCAGTTATGTGGCGGCAAGCATCGTATTTGGATTTTTAGGTTTAGCAAACACTGCTACAAAGCATCGCGCGCATCAACTTTTGTTCTTTGTGCTCACATTGATTTGCAGCACTGCGGTTTGGGTTTGCGGTTCGCGCACAGGCTATATAGGGCTGAGCTTTGCTGCAATATTGATGGCCGTTTGGGTGCTGAAATACAGGGCTGATCAAAAGGAAAATCTCATCCTGTGGCTGTTGGCCATCGGCTTGGCAATTGTTGTATCTTTACAAGCGCAACACTTGGGTGTTGCGCCTCAATATTGGGTCACAGAACGACTGGCCGATTTACCGCAAGGGGGGGCTAGCACAGCCCGCAAGGAGATGTGGTGGGTCAGTGTGTCCTTGTGGTGGCAATCTCCTGTGTTTGGTCACGGCTTGGGCAGCTTTACAAAAGTATTTCTACCCGAGTTGGATCGCATGATTGCCTCAGGCTATGGTTTTTCCCCAGCTGCTGGCGCACTCACCCATCCGCATAACGAATTGCTGTTTTGGTTGGTTGAAACCGGTCTGGTTGGCGCGTGCTTGGTCATTGTGCCTTGGGTGTTGTTGACATATTTTGTGTTGCGACAATTCCCTCAATTTGGTTTAGCTTGGTTTGCAGCTTTGTTTCCCATAGCACTGCATGCACTCACAGAATACCCGTTACATGGGTCCGGAGCGCATTGGTTTTTGTTTGGACTCATACTGTCCATGGGGCTGCGAAAACTGGTCACCGAGGCGCAACCAATCATGTGGCGGCGCCCTGTGTGGTTGCTTGGTGCTGGGGGTTACGGTGCAGCGGGGCTCATGATCAGCTTGTTTCTCATGCATTCGGCTTATGTAAGCCATGTGGCTTTTGTGAGCTTTCATAGCCCCAAAACCATCGACCATGATTATTTAAAAAAATGGGTGAGCTCACCTGAGTTTTACCATCCTTTGTTGGATGAATATGCGAAAGATTTGTTTATTCTCAACACCGCCAATTGGGTATTGGATCACAGCGATAGCGAAGCGTTGATCAAGCAATGGCTACCGGAAGTTGAAAACTATTACGGACGATACCCAACACCAGATGGGCGTGAACTGCTTGAAAGATATCAAGCATCGGTGGCACCGAAAAATAAATAAATAGATTATTTGTTGCCGTTAGAACTGTCTTGAAACAGGTTCAAGGCATCGGCATCTGAAAACTCAAAACCATCACCGGTATTGGTTGCGCTGGATGGCTGCGCTGTTGGACTGACGCGCGCTGCAGAAGTAACACTCAAAACAGAATCTAAATTAGCCAACTGAATCACCCGCGCCGCAGCATCTGAAATGCTGAGCATGAAAAAGTGCGATTCAAAACGCGTTGCTAACTTTCGAAGAAAGAGCAAGCTAGCAACACCAGATGAGTCAATATAAGTCAGCCCCCCAGCCTCAATTCGCACCTCAGTGACATCAGAAGACATCAACTGAGCAAAATGCTCTTTCAAGGTAGGGGTGACAGACAGGTCAATCGAGTCTTTCAATACAACATGCAAGACACGACCGACCAGTTGAACATCAAACGACATAGGTCTTGTCAGACTTACCAAGCGGTGAAGTTGAAAGCATTTCCGTATGCCTTGGTCGTAGCGTCTTGAGTTGTGACAGAACAATCATGGACTTTGCCAGCAGCTGCAGAACCAGTCACTGTGCTGGTAGTAATCAACAACGCAGGTGGCGCACTTGTTGAACTGGTTGGGCAAGTTCCTGTTCCATCCGTCGCTGAAGAAACAACCACATAGCTACCGTTGACATAAGAGGGAATGTAGGGTGATTTCCATTTGTTGGTGGTAACAATTGCTGAAGCGCAATCTGCGACTGATGCTTGAGTACCGTTGACGAGGCCACAACCTGCCTCTTTGATTGTCAGGTTAGCCGTTTTCAAAGTTGAAATATTGTCCAAGGCCTGAGCCAAAGTCTGTGCATTCAATTTCTGGGTATCAGCCTTCACGCCGTCCAAATATTTGGTGTAGCTCACAACACCGACCGAAGCCAGAATACCGATGATGGCGACCACCACCAAAAGTTCAATCAAAGAAAAGCCAGATTGCTTGTGGGTTTGAGTACCTTGGTTTTGCATTTTTTCCTCGCGGATAGTTAGACGAAAGTTGAACAGTCAGGATATCACAAATAATTTTGGTTTTGCAACATTTCGCGGTATTTCGCCATTGTCACCATTCCCTGGTTGGCGCCGGTTTGCATGACATTGGCGATTTGGTAAACATTGTCTTCCCGAATGAGGTTGGCCACGGCAGGGGTGTTGACCATCACCTCGTAGCACCCTACCCGGCCGCCACCCTTGCGTTTCAAGAGTTGCTGGGTCATGACCAAGCGCAGCGACTGCGACAACTGGGTTCTGGCCACGGCCTGTTGCTCGCGCGGAAACACATCGATGATCCGGTTGATCGTCTCAGGCGCCCCATTGGTATGCAGGGTGGCAAACACCAAATGGCCGGTCTCGGCGGCCGTTAGACCAAGGGATATGGTTTCTAGGTCTCGCATTTCCCCAATCAACATCACATCGGGGTCTTGGTGCAAGGCGGCTTTGAGGGCTGATGAGAAGCTTTGCGCGTCACGACCAATTTCACGCTGTGAAATGATTGATTTCACCGGGGTATGGACAAACTCGATCGGGTCTTCCATCGTGATGATGTGGCGGCTGCGTGTGCGGTTGATTTTGTCGATCATGGCCGCCAGCGATGTCGATTTACCCGAGCCAGTGGCCCCTGTGACCAGCACCAAACCCGAGGGCATGTCTAACACCTGCTGCACCGCAGGCGGCAAACCCAATTGCTCAATGCTGGGAATGGTTGGCACGATGACGCGCAGTACCAAAGCCAAGCCGTCAGAAACATGAAATGCACTGGCTCTGAAACGCACCCCTTTTGACACCACTGAAAACTCGACATCGCCTTGCAGTTGCAGTTTGTCGTACTCGGCTGGGGTCAGCTCTTGATGACAAAAGGCGTCGATGTCCTCCGCAGTCAGGGGCATGTCATCGCGGCTCACAATATCGCCATGCTCGCGAAATGCCAAAGGCTTGCCAGAGTGCAAATGAAAATCGGACACCACATGTTGTTGCAGTGTTGCGTCTAAGTAATGGTGAATACGCTCACTCATGGACCGCGCCCCGAAAAAACTTCGCCAGCGCCAAATATAGGCAAATAAAGTGCAAACACCAACAGGCCAATCATGCTGCCGACAAACACAATCATCAAAGGTTCAATGACGGTGATCAACCCTTTGATGACCGACTCAAACTCTTCTTGGTAATAGCGCGACACCGAGCTGAGCATGTCTTCCATATTGCCCGTTTTCTCGCCCACCTTGATCAACTGAGCCAACTCAGGTGGAAACACATCTTCAGCTTCAAACAATTCTGAAAGCTCAGCCCCCGATGTCAACCGCTCAGAAATGCGCTGCTGCGCTTGAGAAAACAAAACATTCGAACTAGAGGTGGCCGCCACACGCAATATTTCATTGATGGCAATACCCGCGGCAAACAAATTGGCCATCAACAAGGCCATGCGCGCCACCGTAGACTTGACAATGATGTTGCCAAACAGCGGCAATTTGAGCAACATGGCGTCAACGGCAAACCGATAGGCTGAAACCTTTTTCAACAACCAACTGTTGACCGTGACAACCAAGAAAACAGTCAAGGCGACTTTCAACAAATTGGTGCCGTTCAAAATCCACTCGCTGGCATCCACAATCATTTGTGTGGCTGCGGGCAATTTGGCCCCCATATTGGCGTACATCTGCACAAAAATAGGCACCACATTGGTCAGCATGAAATACACAATGATCAAGGTCACGACCACCAGTGTCAGGGGGTAAAACAATGCACTCCTGATGCCAGAACGAATGGCCTCCATGCGCTCCAGACCATACACAATGCGCTCTAAGAAGGCGTCTAACTTACCGGTCATCTCACCGGCTTCCACCATGTTTTTGTAAATGTTGTCGAAATATCTGGGGTGCTTGGCGATGGCCGATGAAAACGAAGCACCATTGTTGATGGTGTCCACAATATCGACCAACACAGACTTAAAAACCGCATGATTGGTTTGTGATTCAATCAGTTGCAATGAATCCAAAATGGGCAGACCCGAGCGAACCATGGTGGCCAACTTCTTGGTGAATATCAACAACTCTTTGGTCGACAAATCACCAAACGGTCCCCATGTGACCTGCATGTCCATCCAGGACTGGTGTTTTTTCTTGCGTTTGCTCTTTTTCTCTGCGCGTACTTCGCGCACGATCAACTGAGTGACTTTTTTGCCGCGCAGCAACGACTTGGCTTCAAAAACGCTGACCGCGCTGATGTTTCCCTTCACCCGTTTTTTATAACGGTTGATGCCGGTGTAGCTGAACTTCTTGAGCGCTTGGGTAGCCATGTCAATCCATCACCAAGGTGTGCTGGAATTCCTCTACCGAAATTTCACCCGCCTTGATCAATTCACGCCCAATCTCTTGCATGGTTTTGAAGCCATCCAACCGTGCAGCCGCCAAAATTTGAGGCGCAGGTGCGTTGTTCAAAATGGCTTCTTCAATGTGCTTTGTTTTGCGCAAGACTTCATAAATGCCTCGGCGCCCTTTCAGGCCGGAGCCATTGCAAGTTGGGCAACCCGTGCCACGCATGGGTTTGACATGCAAAGCCTCTTCTTCGGTAAACCCAATGTGCGTGAGCATGTCAGGTGTGACGCGTTCGTCCACGGCGCGGCAACTGGCGCAATTTTTACGCGCCAAGCGCTGCGCAACGATGAGCGCCAAAGCTGAAGAAATCATGAAATTGGGCACACCCATGTTCAACATGCGGGTGATGGTGGACACCGCATCGTTGGTGTGCAATGTAGACAGCAACAAGTGACCGGTGAGCGCGGCTTTGACCGCAATGTCAATCGTTTCTTGGTCGCGAATTTCACCCACCAGAATCACTTCAGGGTCTTGACGCAAAAATGAACGCAAGATGGCGCTGAAGCTCAAACCAATTTTTTCATTGGCTTGAACCTGACCGGCACCCTCTAAGTAATATTCAATTGGGTCTTCGGCCGTCAAGATGTTGATGTCCGGCGAATTGATGTGCTGCAACGCACCGTAAAGCGTGGTGGTTTTGCCGCTACCCGTTGGCCCCGTCACCAGCACCATGCCTTGCGGGGCTGTGATGGCGTCAATCACCTTCTTGTAGTCATCGGGATCAAAACCAATTTTGTCGAGCGACAAAGCAGGGTCACCCGCCAGAATACGCATCACAATGCGCTCACCATTTTTGGTGGGGATCAAGCTGAAACGAAAATCAATGTCTTGACCGTATTCGTCTGTCAAGGTGATGGCACCGTCCTGCGCCACCCGTTTTTCGGCAATGTCACATTCGGCCAAAATTTTGAAGCGCGAGATAACTGCAGCATAGTTTTTGAACAAATACTCGCTGTAAATATCTTTGATTTGCAATGTGCCGTCAATGCGCATGCGCACACGAGCGTTATCGCGAAAACCTTCAATGTGAATGTCTGATGCTCTATCCGCGATGGCATGTCGCAAAATTTGTTCACAGAAATCGACCACCAGCTCGGGGTCGTACACCTGCCATTTCACACGCAGCTGTCGCTTGGCACGAGCGGGCGATTTATCGCCCACCGGTGCGCGTTTCGCTGCGGGTGCGGCTGGGGTGTTGCTACCCACAGTGTTTGCATTCACCACTGCACGCTTGACAGTTGGAAAATTTTGTACCTGCGCCGAAGCTGCAGAAGGCGATGGTGCTGTCGTAGCCCCAAACGATGGGCCCGCCGTGACCAATGCACTGCCAAGCGTTTGCAAAACAGCTTTGAAATCGGACGGAGAGATCAGAAAAAACTCGCTGTTCAACTGCGTGTGCGATTTGAACAACTGCGCCTGCCCCGTGGCGATGGGGTCGACCAACGCAATGTGGGCAAACCGCCCCTCCACTTTGAACACAATGGCTGCGTGTTGGCGCACCACATCTTGCGGCAGCATGGCCATGCATTTGGGGTCAACATCTTTGACCGCCAAACTCATGCGGCGCATGCTGTAGCCCTTGGCCAAGACATTGCAAAGCGTGTCTTCGTTCACAGCGCCTGCTGCAATTTTTTCTTCCAAATACGCCGCGCAAGCACCCCCTTGCGATTCGATTTGTGAAATCTCGTTGTCAGGCAAGCGCCCTGCTGCTGCTAAGACACGCAGCAACTTCGCACTGGTAGGCTCAGAATACAAATGCATCCGCCACCGCCCTCTTATTCTTCAGCCGCGTCGTCGGCTGTCGAGGGCAAAGGAATGATGTCTGAGGGCAGCAAGAACAAATGGCCCGAGTCACCCGCCAGCAAAATACCGCGCTGGTTGATTTTGATCACCACAAAATCGTTGCGTCCAAGGTTGTCGCCCTCAGACACTTCATAAGCAGCAGAGAACAAACGCGAAGCCTCTAGATTTTTGTTGGTACTGGCTATTTGTTGCACCATGGCAGCAGACAAACCCACCGAAGCGGTGCTTCTGAAGGATGGTTTTTCAGCTTGTGTTCTGAACTCGCGATTGACTTCACAGACCTGAGCATTTTTAGACTTATCGCTCACCACTTGTGCGCAGTAAAGCATGGCATGCCGATCGTTCGCAAAGGGCCCCATGTCAACGCGGTAAATCAATTTGCCATCTTCTTTGTCTTTGCGGATCAAGAAGTTGGCATCAATCAGTCGTTTGTTGGCTTCAAAAAAATCAAGAATGTACTGACGCGCTTGCGCCAAATTGGTGTGTGAATACAAACGCAAATACGATTTACGTGGTGCAGTGCCCAAAGGGGGCATGACCAAGTCAGGTCCCAAAATCAAAGGCTTTGCAGGTGCCACCTTGGTGGAGATGGTGACCACGCGGTAGTTGCGCAAATCAGGCAGTCGCGCCAGATCGTCGTCGTAATGAAATTGCGAGTCGGCCACGCCAGAAGGTCGCTTGACCTCTTTGGGTTTGACCACCGGCACCGCCCCATATTGCGTGGGACGATTGACATTGCGTGCAAAGGGATCCACCACAGGCACTTGGTCATTCGAAGTTTTGTTGTTGCTAGGTGCAGTTTGCGCCAAAGCCGAGCCCGCCAATGTCAGGCAAGCCAACCACAAAGCAGTGTGCTGCAGGACTGAACGGAAATTGTGTGTGCTTGTGTGTTTCATGGTTGACTCAAAAATGGCAGACTGACGAACACCACCATGTCCATTTGACCGGGATTTGCTGTGCTGGCAGAGATGGTTTCGGCATGCACAATCAAATTGGGGTTGGCATTGACCAAGGCCTGACGTGCTGACAAATAGCCCACATAACTACCTTGCAAGGCGATTTCTAAGTGGTAGTAATTCAAGCCTGTGGTGGTGGCACCACTCAGGTTCACCGCCTTAGACTTGCCTGCGTTGGTGGCCATCGGTTTTTTGTCATCGCCAGATGCTTTGAAACTGGCATACAGAGGATTGACCGAAGACTGCGTCACGCTGCTCGATTGACCCGCAACATTGACTTTTTGAGATTCCAACAAGTTCAAGAAATCAACATAGCTGACCTCAATGTCTTGCGAATCAGGGAAGTAGTTTGTCAACCTAGCGCTTTGTTGCGTGATGGTTTCCAGTTTTTGTTGTTGCAAAGCAATTTGTGCTTCAACTGTTTTCAAAGCCATAGGCAAGTCGGCGATGGTCGATTGTTTTGCTTTCAATTCTGAAAATGCGGGCTTCAACACATCTTTGCCCACCACAAACAAACCTGCCAACACCACCATCAAACCCACCAAGCTGACTAGCACTGTGCCAAACAATGATTCGCGTACCTCTTTCAAATAAGCTTCACGCGAAAAACCAGAGCCAGAATCAGAGCCACCGCCCTTGCCTTTGGTTGCAAATGACGGTGTTGAAAAAGCAGCGTCAGCACGCAAGACAGGTTCGACGCGCTGCGGTGCGTGACTTGCAACATGGCGAGGTGGCAACTGCACAGATTCTGAAAGGGTCGGTACATTGCCATCTAAAAGGCTCAGACCTTTTAAATCGCGCAGCATTTGCACAGCTCTGCGTGAGAGCTGTCCCGAATAATCAACTGGGGGCAAGGTATGCGTCGTCATATCAGTTCACCGTTCCTGTCACACCCTCGATTTTGAAAGTGATTTTTCCTGACTCTGCACGGTTGACTTCCAGCAATGGCGCTTTGATCAATCGTGAATTTGTGATGTTGTTCAAAAAGGCTTGTGGTCCCACATTGGTCAAAGCCACGCCAGTCAACGAAATGGTTGAATCGTTGACCGACATCGAGCTCAGCTCCACACCATTGGGCAACAAGCTGGGCAAGGTCATGACAAATTTGGATTTGGCGTTGACCACATCAGCCTTCACCAAATTCGCAATTTGTGACTCAGCCGATTGAATGGCCGAGTTCATCTGGTTCAACTCGTTTTGTTTTGTCTCTAGCGTGTTCAAGTCAGATTTGACTTGCTGCGAGGAGGTTTGCAAGCGGAGAAAGTCAAGGCCAAAGTCAGCCGTCGCCCAAATGCCAAACAACACGATGGCAGCGACCGATGCCCAATTGAGCGATTTGGCCACCGCTTTGTACTGACGGTTACGGCTGAGTTGATTGCGCTGCGGATGCAAATTCAATTGATACCGAGGCAACTCACCCGCGGGCACTGCCAAACGAGTGGGCGTTAGTTTCTGCAAACCACCACCGATCAAGCTGGCCCAAACAGTTTGATTTTGAATGTGCGAAACCGACTCAACCGTCAATTCTTTTTGTTTGGGTAAGCTGTCCAGCGGGCGCCACTGCCGCAATGCGCCCAAAGTGAAGTTGTTGCTGATCAAGGTCAGCATGTTGTCGCAGGTGGTTTCTTCAGAAATCACATAAATATTGCGGATAGGTGGTATACCCTCTTGCTCGCGCAAATACAACACGGCTTGCTTGAGTGCGCTGCCCACTCGCTCACCCACTTCACCCCAAAACTCGTTGGTCACATTGTCGACCGACTCAATTTCGTCGAGCAACTCTTCATCAAGCTCAGAAATGTTGACATTGGCTGAGGCGATACGCTCTGGCCCCACTGCCAAAAATTTGTTGCGACCGCGTGCCAAATGCAGCAAACCAAAATAACCTTCGCGGTCAAGACGGCTCAGTTGTGGCACAAGCAAATTCAACACGCCTTGCAATTCCGGCACCAAAGCCACCGGTTGCATGCGTGCACTCAAAGCCAAGTCGATGTATTTCATCAACAGCTCTTGATCAGCCCACGACACCGCCACTTGTGAGGTGCTGGCCTCTAGCCCAGGGGCAATGTATTGGGAATCAAAAATAGGCAGCTTGACATACTGAACATCAGGCTCAAACTCTTGCCAAAATTCGCGCTCATTGGCGCTGATTTGAAACTCATTGATATCGGTGCGTTTGGTCAAGTCAAACGGCACAGCGTGTGTGTGCACCTCACTGCACGAGCTGGGCAACAAAATGGTGACATCACGGCCCACAAAACCATGCTGATCGACCAAGCTGGCCAAGGTTTCTTGCAATACCTCGAGGTCTACATTGGGTTTATTGGGGTCGACTTGCCTAGGCAACTGTGAATGGATCAATCGCTTGACCATTGGCTTTCCGTCGTTGCTCTGCACATCTGCCAACAGCCAATGGTTGGGCGCGAGCTTTAACACCAACTGACTTTTAGAAGATTGCATACCTATTCCGAAAAAACCCGATGATTGCGATGCCATGTCAACTCTTTCGCTCAACGCATCAAACGCGTTGAGTGCTTCATCGACTCATCGACATACACATTGGCAGAAATCAACTTGCGGTGATACAGCTCACGCAGGGCCAACAAAGCTTCCTCGATGTCCAACAGCTCAGCCATGTTCATGTGCGAACCCGCCTGAGCAGAGCGCGTCGGAATAGATTGAGAAAACAAGTCTTTCCTTACCCCTGATGGTGCATTTGCCGCTGAAGCCTCAGGCATCTGAAACACGGGCAGAGGCTTGCGTTTGGGACGGCGAAAAATGGCGACCAAAATCAAAAGCACCATCAATGCCAAAAGAACCGAAAAAGCCTCAATCATGCGATCGGGTCGCAGAAGGGTTTGTTTGATCAAGTATTCAATAAAACTGGGTTCCATTTTTTCACCTTAAAGGCCACTTTTGACTTGCGACACTTGTGATTTGGGTTCGATCACTGTTGGCTTAATGAACACCAACAACTCGGTGCTCTGTGTGGACAGCGCGTTTGACCCACCAAACAAGGTTGAAAACACCCCCATGCCACTGATGCCAGGGAGGCTGTTGGTCAACTGAGAGTTGGCTTCTTTGAACAAACCGGCCAACACCACCACTTCACCGGGCGCTGTTTCTAGCGTTGTTGTGATCGAGTTTTTCGTGGTGCCTTTTTCAATCGGGCTATCCGCGGGGTCAGGGTTGAGACTGGTTTCTTCGTATTCAAAACGCAGTGTCACATGCTTGTTGTGCTGGTTGATGATGGGCTTGATCTTCAATTTCAAAGGCACATCGAGTTTTTGCACCTGCTGGTTGGGCAGAGCTGGTTGAGCCACCGCACCTGTTTGCGCAGCAGTTACCACCGTTTGCACGGTTTTGCGCAAAGTGATGACCTTGTTGATCTCGGCCTCTTCACCATTTTTGGCAATCAACGTGGGACTCGAAATGTTGCGTCCCACCGCATTCGTTTCTAGCAAATTGATGAAGCCTTCGATGTCAGGGCTATTGGCAGTGAATTTGCCTTGCATACCGTTGATGCCCTTTGATGTCGCCAATGTGGCGGCATCGACAACATTGCCTACGGCACCCACAGACACGGTACGGGTGGCGTTACCTGCACCAAACTTGGTTTGAATGGTGCGTTCCCAGTTTTTTTGCACTTCGACCAAGAACACCTCAGCCAAAACCTGCTTGGTGGCAATGTCCACATCGTCTGTCAAACGCACGGCCAATTCGATTTGTTGTGCGGTACCTGTCACGATGATGCCGGTTGGGTCTTCGATGACTTTGAACACCGATGTTGATTCATTCGCGCAACGGTCAGCAGACGCATCTTTGGCAACCACAGGCACAACTGGTGCTTTGGGAGCGACATCGCTTGCCGCAGCTTGCGGTGGTTTTGCCACTGCTTCATTCGTAGCAGGTGGTGCACTGTTTGTGTTGGTGGACTTGAAGTAGTTTTCTAAAAACTTCACCACTTCTTTGGGAGATTCTTGGTAGATGAAAAGTTTTTCAGTGATCAACTCTTGCCCGGGGCAAACATTGCGATCTAACAAGCCTTTTGACATCACAGCCGGTGAGATTTCACCCTCAGTCACACTGGCCAAAGAGATTTTTCCGCTCAACAAAGCTTTTGTTTCGGCATCAAACCGCTTGAGATTTTGGTTCAGTTGATTGGCACCTTTGACCAACACATCGTAGGCAGCTGCGACCATGCCGCCCTCAGTGGGAATGGGCAATTGCTTGACACTGTCAGTGAAACGCTCAGGTTGGCCTGTGCCCAAGGCTGTCAGTAATTCACGGTAAGCGGCTAACTTTTCGGTATCTTGTGAACTGCCAATCGCTTGCACCAATGGGTTGACAATGTGCGCCAACATGAATTCTGGGCTTTGTGCTTCTTTGGCCGTCAGCACCCACAGCGTTTGCTCTTTGGTGTCAAAGCGAACTTCAAAACCATTGGTGCGTGACATTTGTTGAAGAATAGACAACACGCTGCCCTGAAAGTCGCCAGACACGCGTGTGCGCGCATTCTTTAATTTGTCACTCAATCGAATGGGAGCCGCGGTTTGATCAGACAACTTGCGCATGGCAACGGCCACCGATGTTTCGCGCAATGTCAAATTGGCATGGCCTTGCAATTTGGCACTTTGCCCAACATCATAGGCACTGAGCAGACCTTGCATTTTTTGCATGTCGCGCACCACCAGCATGCGTCTTTTTTGGTTTCTCTCGTCTCCCAACACTTGACGCTCGTAGACCGACAAAGTGACTGACTTGGTGGCACCTGTGATGTCCGTCACATAGGCAGACTCACTGGACAAACGTTTCAAGAAAGCCTGAAAGTCTGGGTTCTCAAAACTTTGCGGCGCATATCTGAACTGCACCAACTTGCGACGTGGCTTTGCAGCTCCTTCATTGTTGTCTGGGTTGGTATTTTTGGCGTCATTGATGTCGGCACCTGCCAGTTGACGCGACTTGAAGGTCGACTTCGCATCTGACATGGAGTACTGAATGTCTGGCCCGGCACATCCGGCCAACAGCAGCGCCATGACGGATGCAGACAAAATGCCCGCAGGCTGTTTGAAATGTTGATAGCGCATCAGCCCACCCGCCTGTTCTTTGGCTTGGATAACTCTTGATCGATGATTTCGTTCACGATGTCATGCAAATTGGCATCCATCCAGTTTTGGATGGCCGAGTTCAGCGTGCGTTGCACCAAACGCTCAAGCGCTTTGCGGTCCCGCCCCTGCCCGGTCGCAGCAACAAAACGCTGCAGCTCATCTGCGATGGCACTGACTTGTCTGTCTGAAATGAGCCCGCCCTCAAGCGCACTTTCTTTGCTCTGCTTGGGCGCGGGGGAATGGGCAGCCCTAGAGACCTGATTCACCTCTGCCAGGAGCTGACTGATCGATCTGAGGACATCGTTCCGATCTCGCTTCATAAGTTAGCCTTTAGTCGATTAAACTTTTTATTAGTTATATCAACTTTAACCCAAAAACGAGAAAAGTGTCAAAAAATCGAACACCCGCAGCTTGTACCGTTGCAAAAGTGTCAAAAAATTGTTTAGCAACAACCACTAACAGCACGAGATGAATGCACTACTTCAATCCAAACGGATCAAATCCTGAAAATTCAATTGATATAAATTACCTTCTTTCAAAGGCTGAATAGAGTATTTAGAGCTAATTTTATGAATAAGAGCCAAACCCATGCCGCCTTTCTCACTGGCAGCATGTTGCTGACTCAAAAACTTCAGGTCGGCCAGAGGCTGGGCTGAGTCTGTCACGCGAATTATCAGATTTGGGCGGTTTTGAATGGCCTCGATGTCGAATTTCCTCACAGGTTTCTGGCTGAAATCCGCGTGACGGACAATGTTTTGGAGCACCTCCCCCAAGGCAATTTCGATATCCAAGCGAGAAGGTTCCTGAATCTTGAGTTGGGCCAGCGCTTGCATGACCTCAGCCCGAGCCACCCCAACCGCGGTGGGCGACGCGTCAAAGCTGCCCTGAAACAGGCGTTGCCCTGCGCCACCCAAACCATCCATCGTAGGCTCTGACATCAGCAAACGCTTGCCAGCAAATGAACTCACACGGGCGTGGGAGCGAAAGCCAGCATAAAAAGCCTGCACCTCGGATGCATCTTGGTCGGGCAAACCGCGTTCTTGTAACAGTTGGCGCGTTAGCCCAAGGGCGAATTCAGGCAAAAGACTGGCGGCTATGTCGGCTTCATTGATCAGCACCTGAAGCAACACATCTACATCTTTGGGTGAGGCTTCGTACGCAGCATGGTTGGCCGCCACCAAGGCGGGGTCGGTACCCATCACCCAGGTTGTCAAACGGCTGATCTGCTCAGTTGAGAGGTGCGCGGCAACCTCGGCTTGCAACCACGCAGCTGTGATTTCCTCTTGCGAATGACCCAACTGCTGATTGGTTTTGCCCTGATGCCCAAAGTCGTGCCCTGCCATGGCAATCATGGCCAACCATTTATCTGTGTCAGAAAGGTCCGGCGTGTCCGCCAGCAAACAGGCCAAGGCGGTGATGGCATCCGCTGCATGCGCGCGGTTGTGATAGGCCAACTCTTTGCCCGCTTGATACAACTGCTCGCCTGCTGCGTGAACGCCTGCAACAACTTTGAAATAGCTGAGCGACAGCGAGCGGTACATGGGGTTGTGCGGGTCAAGCCCAGCCAGTGCACAAGCGTTGTGCGCAACTTGTTCAAGAGGCATTGGCACCTCCCGTAATTGCCTCAACGCTTGGCTGATGCGGTCATCCATCATTCACCCACAATCATGAGTGTTGCGTCATCGGTGGTTTGCAATCGCGCTTGCTGAAACAGCCCCATGATTTTTGTCAGCGCTTGTTCAACGGGCAAATGAACCACGGCCTTGGCCAAAGCGGTGACGCCTTGCAAACCCAATTCTTTGCCATTCGCGTTGGCTTCCAAAATGCCGTCGGTGAAAACATACATGCGCGCCATTTGCTTGGGCAAATGCCAGCTGTGCGTTTGGAAATTCAGTGTGTCGCTGGCCACAACGCCTAAGGGCGGCAGCAAAGCCCCCATGTGCTCAACGGTTTGATTGGCATGCACCAACAGCACATCACCATGGCCGCAGTTCACAAAAGTGACCTGCCGTGTGTTGGGGTCAAAGCATCCCACCAAAAAGGTGACAAAGCCTGCCGACATTTCAGAGCGTGACGCCAATTCAAACAACTCATGGTTGATGTTGTGGGCAATTTGTTCGGGTGGCAAACCGGCCTTGGCAAACAAGCGAAACAACGCCAAGCAACGCGCGACAGTCAAGGCTGCAGGAATGCCTTTGCCCGCCACATCGCCCTGGCAAAAAACGATGTGATCGCCCACCGTGAAGTAGTCCACAAAGTCGCCAGACAAATTGCGTGCAGGAATAACCTGCCCTGCAATGAAGGGGAAGCTGCTCAAACCGGGAAACAAACTGCTTTGCGCCTCTTCGGCTGATTTCAAATCTTTCTTGATCAATGCGTCGTGCACCAACTGCCCTGCCAGATCGACGTTTTGCAAGGCAATGCCAAGCATCGTGGCGAGTTGTTGAAAGGCGGACAAATGAACTTCTTCAAAGGTGCATATGTCACCCTGCTCATCCAAACGGTTGATGGCTTGCAGACAACCAAAACATTGGTCGCCAAACACAATGGGCACCGTCAGTATGGAGCGCGTGACAAAGCCGGTTTGGTTGTCTACCGCCGAATGGTGTGACGCATGTTGTTGCGCATCGGCAATCAGCAACCCCTGGCGCTCACGATAGGCTTGTCCCACCAAACCCGAGGTGATGGGCACTTTGATGCCAGTGATATCCACCGGCCCAACACAAACTTTGCAATGCAAATCTTGCGTATTGGCTTGCAACAAAAACAGCGAGCCAGCCTGAGCATTGATGCACTGCAAAATTTCAGGCAAAACCCAGCGCAAAGCCACCAGCACATCGCCGCTTTGCGCATAGCGCTCCATCAGGCCAACGGACAAGGTGGACAAATGGTCAAAAGAAGGCTGGGGTTGCTGCATGGTGCGCTGGTTTGTTATGCTTGCTGGAATATATTCCAAAGTATAAGATTCAATCGTTCATTCTTGCAAAGCCGCTTTCACCATGAGCCAGTCCCCTAATTTTCCGCAACTCAAGTTTGCAGCCAATACCGTTATTTTCAACAAAGGCGATGTTGCAACACGCTTGTACATCATTGCAAGCGGGCAAGTCGAAATTTTCGACCCAATCTCAGGCCGACAAATTGCCATGCTTTCTGAGGGCGATGCGTTTGGTGAACAAGCTATTTTGGTAGGCGGCATTCGAGGCGCATCAGCCAAAGCCACACAAGACACAGTTTGCATGGAAATCACCACCATGAAACTGCGTGAGATGTTGCAATTTGAACAAGGCCTGCTGCGCCCCACCATCGAGGCCTTGTTGTTGCAGCTCACCATGCACAACGAGTTGCAAAATGCGCGTGCATCGGGCCGTGCATCATTTTTTGAGGTCTCCAAGCGATTCACGGGTGGCTTTATCAACCCCATGCTCGACAACGAAACCTACGACGAACTGCCTGCGGAAGAACTGCAGCGCATTCAACGCGAGATTGAAGCTGAAAAACACAAAATTCAATTGAAACCTGGCGAAACAGTCGCCATGGTGTACGACCGCTTGCGCACCAAGAAAGAAGCCGAAGCCAGAGCCCGCCTTTTAGCTGCCCGCCCCAAGGTGGAAAAGCCAACAGAACCGCTCGAGCGCAAAATTTCACGCGAAGAATTGACCGCGTTTTTGGCCAGCGAAGAAGCGCGTACCTTGCCAACCAAAGACGCGTTGTTCTTGAAGTTGCTCGATAACAAATCGCTGGAATCAACTGGGTTTTCACCCAACCAAAAAATCTTGAGCGTTGGCGATACACCCAACACCGCATTCATCATCACCGCCGGTGAAGCCACCCTCTCTGGCGCGAAATCTGGTTTGTGTACATTGGGCCCTGGTTCGGTGATTGGTTTGGCCGAAGGCATTTCGGACAGCATTGCCGAGGTGAGCATCATTGCCCGCACACCCGTGGTGGCTATCACCATTCCAGTTTTGCGGGCTTTGACATCCATTCGCGCGGCAAATGCGGGGCTTTTGGGCATTGCGCGGTTCACGACCATGCGAATTTTGGAGTCTGAAACACCCCCTGCTTCGCTCTCTCGCTAAGCTGTAACATTGGCTGAATTCTGCACTTCGGTGCCTCATCAGCCAAGCAATGTTTTCACAAGTTAATACGCAAGATTTATTGCTGCAAAACCAATCCATGCGATTGGTCGAAGAGTCGCTCGACGCCAGCAATCAGCACGCCGTTGAACTTGCCAAAGTCAGGTATTTGCAATCGGTGTTGCCAACACCCATTGTGGGCACCGCTGGTGTGGTGGTGATGTTTTACTTGCTGGGCATTTCGCTGAACCGCCCCTTTGAAATGTTGGTGTGGTTGCTGTTGGGCTCGCTCACCACCGTTTGGCGCATTGTTTTATTTTTTCGTCACAAAGACATCTTTGGTCAGCCCCCTTCCAGCCAAACACTGTCGCGCTATTTAACGCAAACCACCCTGACGGCGGTGATCGCTGGCATGACATTTGGTTGGGGATGGCTCAATGTTTATGCCTACCTCAGCCCAGAAATTCAAATGGGTTTTTTGTTCACCAACATCGTGATGTTGTTCGGTGGTTTGTATGCCTACAGCCCTCATCTTCCGGCTTACATATCATTCAGCTTGTTCAGTTTGTGTCCCGCCCTCTGGCAGGTGCGACATAACTCAACGCTTTGGGTGGCCCAAACCGTGGGTATTTCTCTGGTGGTTTTGGTGTCTCAAATGTTTGCGTTCAGATGGGCGCAAAACTTCAGACACAACGTGCTCTTGCAAGACAAAAATGCAAAGCTGCTGGCAGAGTTGACCGAAAAAAAAGACCTTGCTGAAAAAGCGACGCGCGCCAAATCGCGGTTTTTGGCATCGGTCAGCCACGATTTGCGCCAACCATTGCACGCCATCAACTTGTATTTGGCGGTGCTCAAGCGCTCTCTCGAGCCCACTGATAACACCCGCTTGACGGAGAGTGAGAGGCAGAACATCAACAGCACCCATGTGCATCACCTTCAAGACAGTGCTACCCAACTCACTCTGATGTTCGAAGCTTTGCTCGACATTTCAAAGCTAGATGCAGGCGCAGTGCAACCCAATATGGCACCGATCAAAATTGGGAACATGCTCAAACACCTTGCTCAAGAATACGCACAGGTGGCCGAGCATGCCGGCTTGGTGTTTGAGACCGTGTTGCCTGACAAGCTAGACCGAATAGAAGTGATGGCAGACAGCATCATGCTGGAGCGCATGCTTCGAAACTTGTTGGCAAATGCAACCTCCCACACACAGACAGGTGGTGTGCGCTTGCGGTTGAAAGTAAAAAAAGTAGACGGTTCAGCTCGTTTGGAGTTCAGGGTTGTGGACACAGGTCCTGGGATCAAACCGTCTGACCGTGACAGAATTTTTGAAGAGTTCTACCAAACAGATCTCGCACGCAAACGCATCAGCGTCAACCAAAAGTCAAGTCAAAACCTTGGCTTGGGCTTGGCCATAACGACCCGCTTGGCACAGTTGTTGAACACACGCATCAGGCTGCACAGCTACCCAGACAAAGGTTCTGTGTTTGCATTCGATTTGCCTTTGCAATACGACCTGCATCCAAGTCAAGATGAGACTTCCGACAAGCTTCAAAAACCTTCGTACGGCGCCTTCAGTTTGCAACATGTTTGCATCGCTGTGATTGACAATGACACCAGCATTCTGAACGCCACACAAGAGTTACTGCAATCCTGCGGAGCCAAGGTTCTCACGGCGCAAAACGCTGCGCAAACTTGGCTAGAGGTGCAAGCCAGCTCCCAAGAGCCCGATATTTTTCTGGTGGATCACGGCCTGGGTGAGGACTTTGGCACGGACTTGATACATGCCATTCAAAAAAAATACGGTGCCGATAAGCCCTGCATTTTGATCACCGGTGACTCTTCTGCAGAGCATGTAGAAAAATTTAACCAGGCCAAGCTGCTTGTACTCTATAAACCCCTCACCGACCAAACTTTGCTTCAAGCCATCCATGACAAGCTTGAGCGGGGCGCCTAACTGAGTTACTGCGCCTGTCCCCAAAATCACCCGACTCACTAAACATGCGCGAACGCCACAATGTGTATGTCATCGCACTAAGCAGTGATGTACTTTACGAGCCTAAGTTCAAAAAAGCCAACCCGGATTACATACAAGGCAAACCTTGTGTGTATGTTGGTATGACGGGCCATGATCCAGACACACGTTTTGACCAACACAAAGCAGGCATCAAGGCCAACAAGTTTGCCCACAAATATGGCATGCGTTTGATGCCCGAAATTTATGAGAAGCTCAATCCCATGCCCTATGGTGATGCTCAGTACATGGAAGTGGATTTGGCCATTCGACTGCGTGATGCTGGGTATGGTGTTTGGCAGAATTAGATTACTTTTTTAACAGAAAGCAGCAACATGAATCGACTGATAGCGTTGATTGTCCTCACCTTGACCTGCCTCACAAGCGCTTATGCGCAACGCATGTACGACAGCAGCGGTCGGCAGTTAGGTCGCGTTGACGCAGAGCGGTATTACGACAGTTCGGGGCATCAGATCGGTCGCGTGGAGGGCTCGTACATCTATGACGGCTCAGGGCGTCAGTTGGGACGGTTGGATGGGGATCGTGTTTACAACGCTTCAGGCAGCCAAATTGGTCGGATTGATGGCGAACGGCTTTACAGCGCGTCTGGCGCACAAATGGGCCGACTGGATGGTGATCGCATCTATGACGCTTCTGGCCGCCAAATAGGTCGCGCTGATGGTTTGCGTCGCATGCAAATGATTGTTTATTTCTATTTCTTCATGTAAGGCTATTTGTCAGCCGCCGCCATCACTGAGCGTCTTTAGGCGATGATCCGGGTTTTACGCAATCACTCTCATGCTTGAAACACTCAAGGGCTCTCAAATTACCAACGCGTTGGCACAACTGGATCAATGGACGCTTGAAGCCAATGAAACCTATATCCAGAAAGAATGGGTATTTGAAAGTTTTCAAACAGCCGTTCGTTTCTTTGTGAAAGTGGCAGAGTTAGCGGAAGGTGCCAACCACCACCCTGAATTTACATCAACTTACACAAAGGCGTTGATCAAACTGACCACACACGACGCCAACGGTCTTACAACGAAAGACTTTGATTTGGCCGTGCAAATCGACCTTTTGATCAGGCAATATTTTGCTGAACAAGCCTGATCTTCAAAACACAACAAACTAAAAACCGTAATGATGTTGTGCAGACAACCACATCAATTGATGCCGTTCCTCTGCAGTGAACATGGCGTCATACACGCGAAGCATGGGGCCGTAGTCAAGACGGTACGGTGCCTTGATGTAGGGCCAGTCTGAAGCCCACACGCAATTTTTCAAACCAAAATCTTTGACCAAAGCGTCGATGTAGACACGCGCATCATCAAATGGATAACCCACTTGTGAAAACTTGGCGAACCCTGAAATTTTCACCACGGTGCGACCTTCGCGACCCAAGGACAACAGCGCTTGAAAACCAGGTTGCATGACACCTGCCTGCAAATTGGGGCGACCACAGTGGTCCACCATCACCTTCACATCCACCCGCGAGAGCATGGGCAAAAAGTCAAGCAACAAATCGTTCTCAACTTGAAACTGTGCCCACATGTCGAGTTGCTTCAAGCGTTGAAGCAAAGGCTCGATGTTGGCGTAGTGATCAAACCCCATCAAAGATGGGTTGAACGCCACACCAATCACCCCTTGCGATTTGAACTGCTGCAAAGCTTCAAGGCTGATGTCGTTGGGCACCACTGCAATGCCCTTGAACACCTCTGGCGCACAAGCAATGGCATCTAACAAACAACGGTTGTCTGTGGCATAGCCAGAATTGGGGCCCACCAACAAAGCGTGTTTCACGGCGTAACAGGCCATGACTTCTTGAAAGTATTTGGCGCTGCCCATCTCCTGCCCTGCAGGACGGTACGCCACATTTTCGCCGTAGGGAAAACGGCTGGGCTCTAGCACATGGCAGTGCGCGTCAATTTTGGGCGTGGTGAAAATGCCCATGCCTCAAAACGTTGCAAGAATGGCTTGGCGCAATTCTTCGGTGATTTCGGGCTTCACACCAAACCATGCTTCAAACGCTGGAATGGCTTGATTGAGCAACATGCCCAAACCGTTTGCGGTGACATGGCCGCGCTCACGCGCAGCTGCAAGCAATGGTGTCTCAAGGGGGATGTAAATCAAATCAGACACCATGGCTGATTTGGGCAATGCATCTAGCTTGATATCCAAGGGCGGTTGACCATACATGCCTTGGTTGGTGGTGTTGACCAACATGGCCGCACCGTCCAAAGCAGCATGCCGTTCTTCCCATGCGTAGGTTTTGACCACATGGGGGGCTACGGTGGCCAACTCGTCGGCCTTGGCGCGGGTGCGGTTGATCAAACGAATTTCGCGCGCACCTTCGTCAACCAAACTGACCACCACAGCACGCGCAGCGCCGCCCGAACCCAAGACCACGATGGGCCCTGTGTCAGCGCGCCAGGCAGGGTTGGCATCTTTCAAACTTTGAATGTAGCCAAACCCATCGTTGTTGAAGCCATGCAGACTGCCATCGGGTTGCACAACGATGCAGTTGATCGCGCCAATGCGTTGCGCCATAGGGCTTAAGTGGTCCATCATTTTCATGGCCATCAGTTTGTGAGGTTGCGTGATGTTGCAACCTGCGATGCCCAATGCAGACAAGCCTCTGACAGCCGCTTCGACGTTTTCAACTTGCACAGGGAAATGCCCGTAAGCCCCCTTGATGTTGTACTTCTTAATCCAATAGTTGTGCAGGATGGGTGAGCGCGATTGAAAAACCGGCATCCCCATGACACCTGCCAACTTGAATTGATTGCTGTCTGACATGCTTCAAACTTTCTTTACTTTTTGTTCACGGGTGGCAACACAGCGCTTACCACTTGTTTGCCTTTAACCACGGTGGTCAAGTAGCTTTCACGGTCCAAATCGCCATTTTCGTCATAAGACAAGTCGAGCAACAAACCGGGGTTGGCTTTGGCAGACAAGCTGACATTTTTCATGGCCGCCGCAAATGCTTTGGAATCAAACTTACCCACTTTTTCAGTGACAGCTTTGACGGTGTACATGCCGATGTAACCTTTCAAACCGTTGTGGTCTGAGCGTGAGCCATATTCTTTTTGGAAAGCGGCATCAAACTTTTTCACACCGGCTTGGGGGGCATCAGCCGTCAAACCCACGTGCGCGATCGCGCCGTTGGCGGCATCGCCTGCGAGCTCAATCACTTTTTGGCTGGTCAACACGGTTTCGCCCAAGATGGGTTTTTTATAGCCTTGCTTTTTCAACTCGCGCAACAAGCGGGCTGACTCTTCTTCGTTGGTGTAAGCAAACAAAGCGTCACCATTGGACTGCTTGGCTTTAACCACCACGCTGCTGAAGTCGACCTGACCGGGTTCGGAAGAAATGTCCGCACCGACTTTGATGCCACGTGCTTCGAGTGCCTTGATGATCAAGTCACGGCCGCCTTTGCCAAAGTCGTTGTTGACATACACAACATCCACTGTTTTGGCTTTGACTTTGTCTTTGATGTAGTTGGCAATCTTGGGCATGGCCGTTGATTGCGTGAACGATGTTCTGAACACATAGGGATTGCCCTGCTGTGTGATGGCAGCCGCTTCGCCGCCCGTGAAGTTGGGTATTTCAGCGCGCTTGGTAGAGGCCATGCTCACCAAAATAGAGCCTGAGAAAACAGGACCCATCACGACATACGCGCCATCGTCCACCGCTTTGTCTGCCAAGCCTTTGGCTACGCCGGGGTTGGATTGCGTGTCATACGACACATAGTCCACCTTCTGCCCCAAAATGCCGCCAGCTGCGTTGATTTCTTTCACAGCCAGTTTGATGCCGTTGTCAAAATTGGTACCCGATGTGGTGCCGGTGCCAGTGAGCTCGACCAAACCCACAATTTTCACGGTCTGGGCGTGGGCTAAGGCGGCTGCGCTTAACAGTGAAGCCAGCACTACTTTTTTCATCAATTTCATTTTTGTCTCCTGTTGAAAAATTCTGATCTTTTGTATGAACTCTAGCACCTTGGCGGGCATGCAGGCTCAGCTGCCGATTTTATTCGCCTTGTCACCCCCCGCCACCGAGTAGCGCATGGGCACTTTGCGGGTGGCCAAGAACTGTTCAATGGTTTCGCCTCGGAAAGCAGCATACACCTCGGGGTTGGACACCCCCAAGACAGCGGCCATTTTTTCGAGCACGAAAAAGATCACGCCGCGTCGAATCATCTCAATCCATTGGCGCTTGCGAATCAAGTCTTTTTCATCCTCGCTCAGACCATGTTCGGTTGCCAAGGCTTCAAAGTCGTTGACAAACCTGGCACGGTGCTCAGGTTTGATCAGCGCATGCAAAAACGCATTGATGCGCAAATTGGCGTGGCTGCGAGCATGCGTGAAGGGATAGGTTCCCGCCAAACTGCCCGCACCTTCTAGCTCGTAGGCGATGTGTTGGCGGTGTGCCTCCACCGCTGATGCGTCAGGCGCACCACCTAAATCTTCAAACACCAAGGTGGCAATGTTGGTGACCGAAGGTGCATAGGTTTGTTTGTGTACCAACTTGACTTGGTCCGACATCGCCCCGCGCATGATCAACCACATGATGACCTCTGCACCTTCCATGCCCCCTTTGGTGGCGTACTCGGCCAAGCGCATGTTGACCAATTGCTCGGGGGCTTTTTCGAGCAGATCTAAAAACTCGGCATCCCATGCTTCGTTCAAAAAACCAGCGCGTTCACCATGCACTTGGTGTGACAAACCACCGGTGGCCATGATGGCGACATTCAAATCTTCGGGATAGCTCTCAATCGCACGGCGCAAAGCTTTGCCCAACTTCCACATGCGCTTGGCATTGGGGATGGGCAACTGCAACACACCCACTTGCAAAGGCACCACTTTGCCGGGCCAGGGACCGTTGGCGTCACCCAACATCGACAGTGGCGACAAAAAGCCATGGTCAACAGGTTTGCCTTGAAAGAAAGACATGTCGAACTCGTCAGCCACCAAAGACATGCCGATGTGCTGAGACAAACCCAAGTGCCCCATGGCAGGTGCCACATCGCGTGGCCCACCGCCTTCATCGGCGGCGACATATTGGTCGTCAATGCCGAGCACAAACGACGAATAGTGGTCAAAGAAAAAAGAGGTGATGTGGTCGTTGTAAACCGTGAACAACACATCTACTTTTTTCTCATGCACCCAAGCACGGATGGCGTCGAAGCCTTCAAAGATAGGCTTCCACGCCGGGTCGTTGTGTTTGCCCGTGTCTTTGGCGAAACCGATGGTGGGTGAATGCGAGGCACCAATGCCTCCAACAATGCGTGCCATGGTGGTCTGTCCTTTTTGTTCGATCAGTCGAGTGCGGCTTTTGATTTTTGAATCACAGCGGCCAAGCGTGTTGATTCAGCTTGGATGTATTGCACAAACTGTTCGCGTGTGGGCGTGAATGGCTCGTAACCAAACGATACAAATTTTTCACGGACATCGGGCTCAGCCAAAGCTTTGGCAATGTCGGCATTGATTTTGTCAGCCACGGCTTTGGGCAAACCTTTGGGTGCAGCAATCGCGGTCCAACCGCTGACTTCAAAATCTTTGGGACCACCGGCTTCAGCCACGGTGGGCACATCTTTGTAAGCAGGCAAACGGCGTGGGGCTGCAATGGCTACAAATTTCAATTTACCCGAACGGTACAACGGGCCTGCTGTGGCGCTGGTGCCCATCGCGAACGCCAATTCACCCGTGGCCACACCGGTGTAGAGCTGTGAAGTTTCTTTGTAAATGACATGCTGCATTTCGGTACCGGTCACGGTTTCGAACAGGGCCGAACCCAAATGCACAGGGTTGCCCACTGACCATGAGCCGTAGTTGAGCTTGCCGGGGTTGGCTTTGGCATCGGCCACGATGTCAGCGACGTTCTTGTATTTGCTCTCGGTCGATGTGGTGAAGAAGAAATAGGTTTTGAACAAAGGCAACAACACATCGAAATCTGTTTTGGCTTCGTAGGGCAACTTCTTGAACAAATGCGGGTAGGCCGTTAAGTGCACGTTGTCGAGCTGAATCAAATCGGTGCCATCGGTCGCGCCGCGTTTGAAAGCGTCGATCGCGATGAAGCCATTGCCGCCGGGCCGGTTCTCCACCGTCACAGGTTGGCCCCAAGTTTTAGAAAGTTTGTCGGCCACCAAACGTGCCACACCTTCAGGGCCGCTGCCCACTGGAAATGGCGTGATGATGCGAACGGGTTTGCTCGGGAAGGTTTGCGCCTGCGCGGTCAGCGTCAAACCCAAAGCCAAAACGGAAAGAATGCGACGGATCATGCGAAAGGTCTCCTTGTGTGGGGCATGTTTGAATTTTTCAAAAGCGCGATTGTGAAAAACCACCCGCACATTGCACAGATGACAAGATCGAAGTCGCGATATCATTTGGTTATCACAAAAAGCGGATTGAGACATGAAAATCACAGCTTTAGAGGCGCTGGTGGCAGCGGTTGAAGAAGGCAGTTTGCGCAGTGCGGCGCGGCGCATTGGCACCTCTCAGCCCGCCTTGACCAAGCTGGTGCGCGAGTTAGAAAAAGAACTGGCCGCGCCCTTGCTCGAGCGCCACTCCAAAGGGGTGATCGCAACCGGACAAGGCCAGGTGCTGTTTGAGCATGCGAAAAAAGTGTTGGGTGAACTCTCCACCGCCACCGAGTTGATTCAGCAAATGGACGGCAAGATGCACGGCGAATTGAACATCGCCGCTGTGCCCGTGGCCATGATGTTGTTGATACCCGAAACCCTGCGCACTTACAGCCGCGCATTTCCGGACATCCATTTGCGGGTGAGCGAAGAAATGTTTGTGGAGCAATTGCAAAAGCTCAGAAAAGGCGATGTCGATTTGGTGGTGGGCGGCATACCCGAAGGTTTGCCGTCGGGTGAATTCATCACCGAGTCGCTGATGGAAACGCGCATGGTGGTGGTGGCGAGAAAAGGCAGCCGTCATGTGCGCGCAAAAAAGTTGGCTGATTTGAAAAACGAATCGTGGATCTACACCGGCAACTCGCAGCAAAGCGGTTATGCGGCGCGTTTGTTTGAAATGCACGGCATGCCACCACCACCCGCAGGCGCGATGGTCAACTCCACCCTCGCCCTGCTCTCGCTGTTGGGCTCAGCTGATTTATTAGGCTTGATGCCCGAGCAAATCATTTCGCACCCGCTGGGGCAAAACATCGTGCAAGTGCCTGTGCAAGAACCGGGCTTGCCATTGACGGTGGGCATCATCGTGCGCAGCAGCTCGGCGGTGTCTTTGGCGATACGCCACTTCATTTCGCATTTGCATCGCGCTGCGCATCAACTGACCAAGGGCAGTGTTTGAGTGTTTCCTTATGATGCATTCTTGACTACCATCGTGCGTATCAACCCAAACTTTGAAGGGGTTCCATGACACAGCATTTCAAAACACAACAGCGTTCATTTATTGCATTATTGGCTGCCACTTTGCTGTGTGCTTCCAATGTGTGGGCTGACGCCTTCAAGGTTTTAACCACAGGTGCTTTCAAACAGGTGGTGGTGGCGGTGGCGGATGACTACCAAAAGCGCACTGGGCATACGATAGACATTCAAAACGACACCGCAGGTGCGATTGCCAAGCGTGTGGCTGCTGGCGAAAACTTTGATGTGTTGGTGTTGCCACCTTCAGCGATGAGCGCCTTTGCAGCCTCAGGAGTTGTGGACAAGGACAGCGTTGTGTCACTCGCCAAAGTGGGCATTGGCGTGGCGGTGAAAGATGGCACGGCGCACCCGCCCCTAGCGACAGTGGATGACTTCAAACGCATGCTTCAAAACACGCGCCGCGTGGCCATCATCAACCCAGCTTCAGGTGGCTCAAGTGGCATTTACTTAGAAGGCTTGTTTCAACGGATGGGTTTGACCGATGACATGAAAGCCAAAGCAGTGCTAGTCAATGGCGGGTTGGTGGCAGAAAAGCTCATCTCTGGTGAAGCCGATGTGGCGATTCACCAAATCAGTGAGATATTGCCGGTCAAGGGCGCGGTGTTGGTTGGTCCACTGCCTGAGGCCATTCAAAACTACACCACTTACGCCGCTGCGCTGCAAGCCAAGAGCCCCAAGGGTGAAATTGCGAATGCGTTTTTGCAATCGTTCAATTCACCTCAAGGCAAAACCATCATGCGCGACAAAGGCATGATGCCGTTGAGTGCCAGTCAGTAGAGATGTTGATTAACGCAAGATGCCAGCAAAGTAAGCGGTCAACTCGGCATAACCATCTAGCGGCAAAACATGCGACACATATTGGTCGGGGCGCACCACGACCATGCAACCTGTTTCGCGATTGATGCCACGCATGTCAAAAATATCACCCACACCTTTGTGATCGACACAAAAAACCTTTTCGTGGTCTTGCAAACCCAACGTGCCGGTTTTCGGGCGCAACATCGAGGGCATTTTTTCGTAAGCCAATTGCTCGAAGGTTTGTTGGAAGATGGCGCGGAAATCAATCACAGCATCAATGTCTTCACCCTTGCGTGTGTGCTTGACGATGGGCGAGTTGGGGTTGGTTTCTAACCAATCGGCCAGTTTGTGAATGGCTGAGCCTGCATCAGAACTGTCTGCTTTGCCAGCGAAGGCATAAATGCGCCAACGTGCATCTGCCTCGGCCACATGCCCGAGTTGCATTTGCTTGGCATCCGACAAACGCACCACGGGTGCTGAGTGAAAGCGTCGACCAATTTCTTCACCCTTTGCCAACGCTTGGTGCGGCGAAGCGGCAAATAAATACGACGCGTCGTACTTCACAGCCGTGCCACCGGTGAACTCTAAGTTTTCTTTGAACTGGCGAATGATGCGCGGCTCTTGCGTGCCATCGCGCTCTGCTTGCGTGGTGGGTGCGGACATGATGCGCGACCATGCGTGGTCGGTTTCGACCAAACGCTTGGCTTCTGTCAATCGCTCTTTGGTGTAGCTGCGCAGCAAGCGGGCGTCTGCTCGGCCTTGCAACACATGCACCAGCTTCCACCCTAGGTTAAACGTGTCTTGCATGGAAACATTCATGCCCTGCCCCGCCTTGGGCGAATGGGTGTGGCAAGCGTCACCTGCTGTGAACACGCGCGGGTTGCGGTCAACACCCTCTGGCACATCGTCGAACTTGTCGGTCAGGCTGTGGCCGATGTCATAAATCGACCACCACACCACCTCTTTCACATCGAGCGAATAGGGTTTGATGATGCGGTTGGCTGCTGCAATCATGTCATCTTGAGTGAACTTGCGATGCGCTGCTTTTTCGTCAGGCCTGAGTTTGTCGAGCTCGACATACATGCGAAACACATAGCCGCCTTCACGCGGCAAGATCAACACATTGCCTTCGTTGGCCGATGAGATCAAACACTTTTGCCGCACGTCTGGAAAATCGGTGTTGGCCAAAATGTCCATCACGCCCCACGCTTGGTGCGCAGCGTCGCCATGCAATTCACCACCAATGGCTTTGCGCACCGATGAATGTGCGCCATCGCAACCCACCACATAGTTGGCTCGCACAGTGCGGGTGGCACCCCAATTCAAACCGCTGGCGTCTTTGAGGGTGACGGTCACAGGATGATCATCGGTGTTGGTATCAATGGTTAGACTTTGAATTTCCCAGCTGTAGTCGGGTTCTAGTCGCGAAGGTGAATTTTTCATGACCTCCAAAAACAACTCATGCAGCCGTGCTTGGTTGATCAGTATGTGCGGCATTTCTGAACTGTCATCCGCAACATCTTGCACACGCCCCACACGCCTGATGTGATCGGGCTTGGCGGGGTCGGGCATCCAAAAAGCAGTTTGGTTTACCCAATAGGTTTCGCGCTTGATCTTGTCGGCAAAGCCAAACGCTTGAAACATTTCCATCGAACGGGTGTTGATACCGTCCGCCTTGCCCTTGATGATGTTGTTGGGCATGCGCTCAACAATCATGGTGTCAATTTCAGGGAACTGCGACAACTGCGCGGCTAAACACAACCCTGCAGGACCGGTGCCAGCAATCAACACATCGACTTTTTCGGGCAAGGGCTCGTTAATGCCTCGATTGCGTCGGTTGGGCGCTGCTTCTTTGATGTCAGGGTTGCCGCCCCTGAAGCCATTTTTGTAGTACTGCATGTGTCATCTCACTGAATCAATGTGAAAAACCATACCACTTCTTGGGTGGCCGCTTGGCATTAAGAAAAATGAACACACATGCTGCCTAACCATCCGAAGTTGGCCTCGATGGTTTGGTCGGGCAACACGGGTATGGGCACCACACAGGCACCGGTGGTGACGAATTGCCCCTGCTGAATGGTTTGCCCACTTTGTGTGATCTCGTTCACAAACCAACGCAAGGCCTCAAGTGGGTCGCCCAACACATTGGTGCCCACGCCATCAAAATGGCGACCATCGCGCATGTGCGCCTTCACCTGCAGGTCGCGCAAACTGTGCAACCGGTCATCGGGCTTCAACCCTTTGCCCAACACCATGTCGTTGGAACATGCACAGTCGGCAATCAATTGCGCTTCACCAGCGGTTTCGAATTTCAAGAAACGAGAGTCAGGCACTTCAATGCCGGGGTGAACACTTTCAAGGGTTTGCAAAATGTCTTGCATTGACCATTCTGTTGGTCGTGGCGCGAGCGATTGACCAAACTGAAAAACAATTTCACACTCTGCTACACGCATGCGGTTAGATGCCAAAGACACCGTGGCCCCATCAGCAACAATGCGCTTTGCAAACACAGGCCCCACCAAAGGGCCGCTCACGCCAATGTGGCGCTGCCCTGCCACACTGGTGGCCGCAATTTTCCAACCACCCACTGGCCCTACATGGTCGGGCAACAAGGCTTGCACGGCATAGCCTTGGGCGCGTGTGGTGGGCCGGCAATCTTCATGGATATTTTCTAAGGGCTGAGATGTTGCCCAACATTTAGCAAACAAAGTTGCAGCGTTTGCTGCGCTGAATGGCAAATGGTTTGACATGAGCTTGACCTATTCATCTGCCGCATTGGCGAATTGCTGTCTGAATGTGGGAATGCCCACACCGGCTGCATCAAACCCGCCATCTGCTGCAATGACTTGCCCAGTGATGTAACCTGCACTGGGGCTGCATAAAAAACCAATGGTGGCTGCGATTTCTTCTTCCAAACCATAGCGGCCCAGTGGAACGGCGTTGTGATAGTCCGCACGAATTTCTGCCGAATGAACTTGCTTGGCCATCGCCGTTTCGACAGGGCCTGGGGCCACAGCGTTGGCACGAATGCCATAGCTCGAGAACTCGACCGCTTGCTGTTTGGTCAAATGAATGACGGCAGCTTTGCTGGTGCCATAGGCCACGCGCAAAGTGCTGGCGCGCAAACCAGAAATAGAAGCGATGTTGACAATGCTGCCTCCACCGGTGCGTCGCATGAGGGGCAAAAAGGCTTGCGAACAAATGAAGGGGCCGTCAAGGTTGGTGGCCATCACCGACTGCCATTCTTGCAGACTGGTTTGTGCGATCGGTTTGAAAACCGCAATGCCTGCGTTGTTGACGAGTGCGTCAACCCTTCCAAATGTTTTGTCAACTTGTTCTGCGGCTGCCATCACTTGCTGTTCGTTCGACACATCGCATGCAATGGCCAATGCAGCATCGCCCACTTCTTGTTTCAACGTTGCAGCAGTTTGCGCCAAGGTGGTGGCATCGTTGTCTATCAACACCACGCGATAGCCTTGGTTCAAAAACCAGCGGGTGGTGGCGAGCCCAATGCCGCGTGCGGCACCTGTGACAACGGCAACAGATGTGTGAGAGGTTTGTGTCATGGAAAAATTTGTTTAGTCAGCTGAGATTTTTCTGTCGGTGATGATCTTGCGCCATTTGTTGGACTCACGGCTCAGCATGGCCGTGAACTCTGCAGCCGAACCTCCCACAGGGTCGATGCCAAGGCGTGAGAGTTTTTCTTTCACTTCAGGGTCGGTGAGTGTTTGGTTGACTGCTGTGTTCACCTTGCTCACGATGTCAGCAGACACACCCTTGGGTGCATACAAACCAAACCAAGTCACAGACTCATAGCCGGGCACGGTTTCAGATACCGCCGGCAACTCAGGCGCCAAAGGGCTTCGCTTGAGCGAAGTCACACCCAAGGCACGCAAGCGGCCATCGCGAACATGTGGCATGCCACTGGGCAATGAATCGAACAACACATCGAGCTTGCCACTGACCAAATCGGGAATTGACAACGCTGTGCCTTTGTACGGAATGTGCACCACAAACAGATTGGTTTCGGCTTTGAAATACTCAGTCGTCAATTGAATGATGGTGCCATTGCCGCTAGAGGCATAGTTCAATTTACCCGGATTGGCTTTGGCATACGCAATCCACTCTTTCACTGTTTTGGCGGGAGAACTGTTGGGCACCAACATGATGTTGGGTGCGTTGCCCACATGCACGATGGGCGTGAAGTCCTTTACGGCGTCGTAGGTCAAGCGAGTGTTGAACAAGGGGCCAATGGTGTGCGTGCTGCTGGTAGCCAGCAACAAGGTGTAACCATCAGCCGCCGATTTGGCCGCCAAATCGCTACCCAGTGTTCCGCCTGCGCCGGGTTTGTTTTCAATCACCACCGTGGTGCCTAATTTTTCAGGCAACTTTTGTGACAACGCGCGTGCAAAAATATCTGTGGCACCGCCTGCGGGGAAAGGCACCACGATACGCACCGGTTTGGAGGGATATGTTTGTGCAAACCCGATGCTGCTGAACGTCACCAAACTCAACACCATGAGTTGTTTTGAAAAATAATTTTTCATTAAAAGTTTTCTCATGGGTGTTGATCCTTTTGTTAGCCAGCGCATTGGCTTGAACGACAAACTCAAAGCTTCATTTCTTTGCGAAACAAATGCTCTTGTTCGCGACGGATGGCCACGGCTTGTTTGGTGGCGTCGTAGTCCACATCGTCCCAAGTCACCACCGCACCTTCAGCGATGTCGCGCTTGAGCACCATGTTGTGGGCCAAACCGATGGGCAGCGCATTCAAGCGCAACGAATCAGCGGTTTGCATGAGCTTGCCATAAACCGTAAAGCCACCCTCGCCATCTAATTTCTCGCCTTTTTTCAGCGCGCGTTTGGCTGTCGCACCCACATCACCGCGCCACTCACCAGTCGCGCCAGTAGCCTCTTGTCGCACCGCAATGCTGGCGACGGAAATGCCCAGCTCTAAACCAATCAAATGGTAGGGCTTGTACATGGCGGCGTACTTGCCAGAGGCGTCTGTTTTCAAACCGTACTGCTGAAAACAATCCATCACATATTGGCTGGGCGCTTCAAACACGGCATACACACCCCAACGCAAATCGCGAAACACTGGGCGACCATCGCGCTCGATCGATGACACCACTTCCACCATGCCCTTTTGCGCCAAGATGCCGCCGTCTGCACGGGGTCGCAAGATGTGCGGTAAATCGTCAACACCGCAAGGGGGGAAATACAAACCCTCTTTGGGTGGCGTGAGTTCGCAGCCATTGGCCACAGCCGCCATTTCAAGTGCTGATTTGGTGCCATCTAAAAAACTGTTGAACATTTGTGCGTTGAAGTCACCACCCGCCACTTGCTCGGCATTGAAACCGTAGTGGCCCCACACCGTGTCAGGCGTGCTTTGGTGATACACGGGCAAATATTTGGTGCCCTTGCCTGCACACACCACTTCCAAGCCAATGGTGCGCGCCCAGTCGACCATTTCTGCAATGAGTGCGGGTTGATCGCCTGAGGCCATCGAATAAATGATGCCTGCTTCTTTGGCACGTCTTGCCAACAAAGGGCCCGCCAACACATCGGCTTCCACATTAACCATGATGATGTGTTTGCGATGTTCACAACACAACAGTGCGTGTGCAATGCCAGCGGCGGGACTGCCGGTGGCGTCAATCACCATGTCGACAAATTCACTGGCAATCACGGCAGGTGCATCGTCAGTGATGAATGTGCTGCCCTCTTTCACGGCTTGTGCCAATGAGGTGGCCGACATGCGTGGTGCATCCCAATCGACCCGTGCCAACGATGCTCGCGCACGGTCCGGCGACAAATCTGCCACAGCCACCACATGAATACCTGGTGTGCGTGGTGCTTGCGATAAATACATAGAACCAAATTTGCCAGCACCGATCACTGCAACACGGACGGGGCGGCCTTCGGCTGCGCGGGCTTTGAGTTTTTGAATCAACGACATGATTTTCTTTCGGTTTGGTTTTCGAATGCTATGGCAGATCAGCGTGTCAAACCACCAACTTGCAATAGGCAAGACGATATCGCCTGACTGTGAATCAATCTGTCACCCATTTGTCTACGCTCTCAACATCTGGCTAGCGGTACAACCTCAAAACATAGAATCAGTGCATGAAAGCCTCGAGAAGACGAGGCTTTGTTCAATCTCATATCGCCTGGAGAAGTCGCGTGTCCATCCCAAAGTGTCCAAAATGCAGCTCAGAATTTACCTACGAGGATGGCGACATGTTCATTTGCCCAGAGTGCACGCATGAGTGGCCACAACACGCAACCGTAGAGCAGGCAGAAGAAAAAGTTTGGAAAGATGCCGTGGGCAACTTGCTGGCCAACGGTGACACCGTCACTGTTGTCAAAGACCTCAAATTCAAAGGCAGCTCATCCGTGATCAAGGTGGGTACCAAGGTCAAAAACATTCGCCTGATCGAGGGTGACCACGACATCGATTGCAAAGTCGAAGGGTTTGGTCCCATTCAACTCAAATCTGAATTTGTCCGCAAGGTGTGATGCATGCCCTAGCCCATCGCAGGCAAAGGCAAAGCAGTTTTGTATTTCACTTGCTTGAGTGCAAAACTAGAACGGATTTTTTCAATGCCTGCGATGGGCGTGAGTTGTTCCAAGATGAATTTTTCAAGTGCAGTGATGTCAGCCACTGCCACACGAATGAGGTAATCGCTGTCACCCGTCATGAGGTAGCACTCCATGATTTCATCGTGATCGGCAATGCTTTTTTCAAACGCAGCCAACGCTGATTTCGATTGCTCTTTGAGGCTGATCGATATAAACACCGACAAATTGAGCCCCAAACTTTTGGGCTGCACCAAGGCCACATAGCGATCGATCACGCCAGCATTTTCAAGCGCCTTCACGCGCGTGAGGCACGGCGACGGCGACAAATGCACCCGCTTGGCGAGCTCCAAATTGGTCAAAGAGCCATCGGCTTGAAGCTCGTTCAATATTCTGATATCGACCGCATCTATCTTCATATTATTTCTTGATAAGTTGCTTTTGCAGCATATTATGCCGAAATAGAGCCATAAAATCAAAATTTCGAAATCCAATTTTGCACGCGATTCGGTAGAGTTTGTGGTCATGACAGCCGCACTTCAACTCACCCATTTGAACCCCGAGCCTCTGCTAGAGGCCGACACAGACCCGCAAGAAACCGCAGAGTGGACAGACGCTTTTCATTCGTTGATGGCGTCTGCCGGACCGCAACGCGCGCGTTTCATCTTGAACCAAATGGTGCAGTGCGCGCATGTGGCGCAAGTCGCGTGGGAGCCACCGTTGGTGACGCCCTATGTCAACACCATTCCTGCGCATTTGCAGCCCACTTTCCCGGGCAACTTGGCGATTGAAGAACGCTTGGGTTCGTTGATGCGATGGAACGCATTGGCGATGGTGGTGCGCGCCAATAAAGCATATGGTGAACTGGGTGGACACATCGCGAGCTATGCGAGCGCTGCTGATTTGTTTGAAGTGGGTTTCAATCATTTCTTCAAAGCACGCAATGCCACACAAGGTGGCGACTTGGTGTTTTTTCAACCGCACAGCGCACCGGGTGTGTATGCGCGCGCCTATTTGGAAGGTCGATTGACCGCCAACGACTTGGCGCATTACCGACAAGAAATTGTGGGGCCAAGCGTGGGTGCACGCGGTTTGTCGAGCTACCCGCACCCTTGGTTGATGCCTGATTTTTGGCAGTTCCCCACCGGCTCGATGGGCATTGGCCCCATCAGTTCGATTTATCACGCGCGCTTCATGCGCTACCTCACCCACCGTCAATTGCTCAATTGCGAAGGTCGCAAAGTATGGGGCGTGTTTGGTGACGGTGAAATGGACGAACCCGAAAGCATGAGTGCCCTCACCTTGGCTTCGCGTGAAAAACTCGACAACTTGGTGTGGGTGGTCAATTGCAATTTGCAACGGCTCGATGGTCCTGTGCGTGGCAATGGTCGCATCATCGATGAATTGGAAAAACTGTTTCGCGGGGCGGGCTGGCACGTCATCAAACTGGTGTGGGGCAGCGACTGGGACGGTTTGTTTGCGCGCGACCTCACCGGCGCCTTGGTGCGCACATTGGGCCACACGGTGGATGGGCAAATGCAAACCTTTGCCGCCAAAGATGGGCGCTTCAACCGCGAACAATTCTTTGGCCAAAGCGAAGCCCTCGCACAATTGGTCGAAGGTATGAGCGATGCACAAATTGACCAATTGAAACGCGGTGGTCACGATCTGGTGAAAATTTTTGCGGCGTACGCAGCGGCTGCACAACACCCAGGACAGCCCACCGTCATCTTGGCGCACACCAAAAAAGGCTACGGCATGGGAGAAACCGGTCAAGGCAAGATGACCACCCATTCGCAGAAAAAACTCGACGAAGAAGATTTGCTGGCGTTTCGCAACCGATTCGATTTGCCACTGACCGATGAACAAGCCAAAAAATTAGAGTTTTACAAACCTGCTGACGACAGCATGGAGATGCGTTACTTGCATCAAAAACGCCAACAGTTGGGCGGCTACCTGCCACAGCGCAACACCGCTGCGGACACCGTGGCCGTGCCTGCTTTGCAAAGCTATGCGCAATTTGCTTTGCAGCCCGCTGGCAAAGAAATGTCGACCACCATGGCGTTTGTGCGCATGTTGGGCAACCTGCTCAAAGACAGCGCGTTGGGCCCGCGCATTGTGCCCATCGTGGCCGATGAAGCACGCACCTTTGGCATGGCGAATTTGTTCAAGCAAGTGGGCATTTATTCGAGCATGGGGCAACGCTACGAACCCGAAGACATTGGTTCGGTGCTGAGTTATCGCGAAGCTTTAGACGGTCAAATTTTGGAAGAAGGCATCAGCGAAGCCGGTGCGATTGCCAGTTGGACAGCGGCGGCCACCAGCTACAGCGTGCATGGCTTGGCCATGCTGCCTTTCTACATTTATTACTCGATGTTTGGTTTTCAGCGCGTGGGTGACGCCATTTGGGCCGCTGCCGATCAGCGTGCCAGAGGCTTCTTGTTGGGTGCAACCTCAGGGCGAACCACCTTGGGCGGTGAAGGTCTGCAACACCAAGATGGCAGCAGCCATTTGGTGGCAGCCACCATTCCCAATTGCCGCGCTTACGACCCCGGCTTTGCCGCAGAGATGGCGGTCATCGTTGACCATGGCATGCGCGAGATGATGGTCGAACAACACGATGTGTTTTATTACATCACCCTCATGAACGAAAACTATGCGCAAGCTGATTTACCAGAAGGTGTGCAAGCCGATGTGATACGCGGTTGCTATCGCTTTGCACACATGCCAAGCAACTACGCCAATGCCAAGCCAGTGACTTTGTTGGGCTCGGGTGCCATTCTGACCGAGGTGATCAAAGCAGCGCATCAGCTTGCATCGCAAGGCTTTGAGGTGACGGTCTACAGCGTGACGAGTTGGAGCGAATTGGCGCGCAATGGGTTGGGTTGGGAACAGGCGGAAATGGCTGGTGAAAAAACCTCCTCCCCGCCTTTCATCACAACGCAACTGAGCCACTCGAAAGGCCCAGTGATAGCAGCAAGCGACTATGTGCGTGCCGTGCCCGAAACCATTCGCGCCTACATGCCTGAGCAACGACGCTATCTGACACTGGGCACCGATGGTTTTGGCCGGAGTGACACACGCGCTGCATTGCGGGCTTTCTTCAAAGTGGACGCGGCCAGCATTGTGCAAGCGGCGATGTATGCCACCCGCGATTAACCTTTGACACGCCAAGGTTGCGGCGATTTTTTAGAATCGCAGCATGTATCCCCTTTGGATCAATGTTGTGGGTTTTCAAGCAGGCTGGTGGGCCTGCATTTTGGGTGCTGCAGGTGCGCTTGAAATACCGAGCATCGCGTTTGCATTTGGATTGGCCATCACACACTTGCGTTGGTCTGCGACGCCTCGTGCTGACCTACAACTTGCAGCCATTGGTTTGTTGATCGGCGTTGTGGTCGATACATTGCTGCAATATTTTTCTGCCATCGCGTTTTATGGTTGGGCTTTGGGGCCCTTGAGCCCGTTTTGGCTTTGGGCGCTGTGGGTCTTGTTCAGCTTGACCTTGAATGCCTCACTCGCTTTTTTGAAAAACCTGCATTGGGGCGTGTCTGCGCTGACTGGGTTTGTTTTTGGTCCGCTGACTTACCATGCAGGTACTCAACTGGGAGCAGCGTCTATACAGACGGTTTGGTCTACAGCCATGCTTTGCATAGCACTTGCATGGATGGTGGTGCTGCCCTTGATGGTTTACTTGGCTCAAAACAAATTTCACACAACACGAGGTGATGCATGATGAATCGTCGTTTGCTTTTATCCAGTGGTATGACTGCTGCCGTGGCTGTCACCGCCACCGGTTTGACCGGTTGTGCCAGCCCTCGCGTTGAAGATTACGCGGCAGAAAAACCGGTTCTTGACCTGCGCACTTATTTCAACGGCATTGTGGACGCTTGGGGCATCTTCACCGACCGCAATGGCAAGGTTGTCAAACGCTTCACGGTGTTGATGAAATGCGAGTGGCGCGACAAACAAGGTGTGTTGGACGAAGACTTTGTGTATTCAGATGGCACCAAAGAAAAAAGAATTTGGACTTTGACCGATCACGGCAACGGCAACTTCACCGGTACTGCGGGTGATGTCGTTGGCACCGCAGAAGGCAAAGCGCTGGGCAACGCCTTCAATTGGCGTTACACGCTGGCCTTGCCGGTTGACGGCACTGTGGTCAATGTGCAAATGGACGACTGGATGTATTTGATGAACGACCGCGTCATGCTTAACAAAGCACGCATGACCAAACTGGGCATTCATTTGGGTGATGTCACTTTGTCATTCACACGTCGAGGCTAAACAGATGCGAACACAAGCGCTATCGCGCATCAGCTTGGCGTGTTTTCTATGGGCGTTGGCTATGCTGAACCCCTTCGCTGCCGCTTGGGCACAAAGCAGTGACCTGGCTGAAAAACTTCGCTCTGGCGACCACATCTTGCTGATCCGTCACACCTTAGCCCCCGGCGTGGGTGACCCAGCAAACTACACGCTGGCAGATTGCCGCACGCAGCGCAATTTGAGCCAAGAAGGTCGCCAACAGGCGGTGCGTTTGGGCGAATGGTTGCGTAAACAAGGTGTAGCTGCGGCTGATGTTTACAGCAGCCCGTGGTGCCGCTGCAAAGACACTGCCGAGTTGATGCAGTTCGGGGGCTTCAAAGTTGAGCCCACGCTGGCCTCTTTCTTCGATGACATGTCCAAAGCCAAAGCCAGCACACAAGCGCTGCATTTGTTCGTTAACAAAACACTCAAAGACAAAGGCCACAAAGCGCTGATTTTGGTGACGCACCATGTCAACATTTATGAGTATGTGGGTGAGAACATTGACTCTGGCGATATGGTGTTGGTCAAAGTAGACCGTCAAGGAAAAATGCTGACTTACCAGCGCATTGCGCGGCCTAGCTGACGCGTACTGCAACGCTTGATCTAACGCTTACTTCAGCCCCGATCCAAAGTGCCTGCCTTGACCATCACCAATCAATGTGTTGGCCTTGGTAATCCACAAAGTGAGCGCCCGTGGTTGGCTGCAGAGATTTCATTGCACTGAGCAAACCTTTAACGGACTCGTCAGGCTCTAGCAAATGCGCCACAGAGCCCAAGAATGGTTGCGAGAGCTTTGACCTCACCGTTCCGGGCTGCAGGGCCACAACACGCAACGCAGGGTTCTTACGCTGCAACTCTATTGCTGCAGTTTGCAACAACATATTGAGCGCCGCTTTTGCCGCGCGGTAACCGTACCACCCGCCTTTTTTGTTGTCTGAAATGCTGCCCACCCGCGCCGAGAGTTTGGCGTAAATAGAGGGGCCTTTTTCCAATAACGGTGCGAATTGCTGCAACACCATGGCAGGCCCAATCGCGTTGATCTGAAAGTTTTGCAACAACACGTCTTGCTGCAAACTGGACAAAGACTTTTCCGGCCCCACCTCGCCCATCGTCAGCGCGCCGGTGGCATCGATGATCACATGGAATGGACCCGACGCGCGGCACATTTCAGCGTGGTGTTGAATGGACGCTGCATTGCGCAAATCAAAATCTGGATGCGCAGTTCTGCTCAACACCGAAACACGCTCGCACTGTGGGTCGGCTTGAATGACCTTCACAAACGCAGCGCCAATGGCGCCCGATGCACCGATCACCAAAGCCTTGTAGGGATGGTCGAACAACGACAACATCAGAAGTGTCGGTGCAATTCAAAAACCGAGTTAGGTGCTCTGGGCATCAGCGCGGGCTGCATGGGTTTGAATTTGAAGCGCCCCCATGTGGGTGCATTGTTGACCGAGCGTGTGATGGATGCATCTACAAAATCAGCCAAGGTTTGTGAAGACAAAGTGTCTTTCACCACTTGCGCCAAACCCAACTCGTATTCAGCCAATTGCAAAGGCTTGTTCGATTCAGATGCATGGCTTGTTTCAGGCGTTTCTTCAAACACACACACAATGTCCCACACCGATATGTCTGAGACATCGCACAACAATGCATAACCACCGCCGGGCCCTTTTAAGGCGCTGACCATGCCGCGCTCGCGCAGACATTTAAGAATGTTTTCAACATGCGAGACCGACAACCCCAAACGATGGGACAAAGTGGTGGTTGTGACATATGCGCCGCTGTCTTGGTTGGCCAAGTACACGCACAACTCGACGGCGAAAAAAGCTTTGCTGGAAATCATGATTCGCTCCTGTTGAGTAGTATTTTGAGCTAATAACCTACTCAATTACATTTTTATCTTGAATTATTTAACATTTCGTCAAATAATCTACTCAATTTCTACGCAAAGGTGCGATTTTGAACCCCAGTCATAACGCCTCAGGCCTGCACTACCGCATTGGCGCGGTGTCCAAAGCGACCGGCATTCCGGTCTCTACGCTGCGCATTTGGGAGACCCGCTACGGCGCTTTCCAGCCCATCAAAACCGAAGGCAAGCAACGCCTGTATGAAGAGCACGATGTCACCAAAGCGCTGTTGTTCAAACAACTGTGCAACGAAGGACACGCCATCAGCGCGATCGCCAAGCTAGACATCGCGCAGTTGCGTCGCATGCGCAATTTGCAAGCTGCGCAGGTCAGTCATTCAACCAACACTGCACATCCACTCACCTTGGCGGTTGTGGGCCTTGGGTTGGCCAACCGCATTGAATCGAAACGGTTCAACGCCGGTTTGAAAACCAACACCCTAAAAGTAAGCGATGTGTTCACCGACTTGGCCGCAGCAGAAGGTGCCACCATGTTAGAAGCGCCCCATGTGCTGCTCGCCAAGGTGAACTCTTTGCACGCCGATGTGCATGCCAGCATCAAAGCTTTGGTGGACAAGCACAAGTTTGCGCAAACTATCGTGCTGTACAACTTTGCCCCCGAAGCTGTTGTGCAAGCCATGAAGTTTTCGGGCATTCATGTGCGGCGTGAACCGGTGTCTGACAGCGAATTGGCTGAGCTGTTGCTGTCGGTGTTGTTCGTTGACCAAAGTCGCGCGCATGAATTTGGCACCAACGGTGTGGTGATTGCGAGCCGCAAATACTCTGACCAAACGCTGAGCCGTGTGGCCAGCATTTCGACCAATGTGCTGTGTGAATGCCCACGGCATGTGGCTGAGTTGATCGCGCAGTTGGCGAGTTTTGAGGAGTACAGCCAAACCTGTTTGCACCAAAACGCGAGCGATGCACACCTGCATGCGTACCTGTGTTCGATTTCAGGATCAGCGCGTTCGTTGTTTGAAAACGCACTCGAAAAAATTGCCGAGCACGAAGGCATTGATTTGCGCGAGGCAGCTGCATGAGTGAGGCCGGCTTCAAAGGCAACAAGAAAAATCTGCCCAGCAAGTTGTGCCTTGCCTGTGGGCGCGTCATGACTTGGCGCAAAGCTTGGGCCAAAAATTGGGCCGATGTGCGTTATTGCTCTGAGGCTTGTCGAAAAAACAAACCTGTATCCACACAGCACCCATGAGCTACGAACTGGTTTGGTTCAAACGCGATTTGCGCTGGCAAGATCATGCAGCGCTGGCACAGGCTGCCTCACTGGGGCCCGTGCGTTGTATTTATGTGGTGGAACCGTCATTGTGGTTGCAGCCCGATGCGGCGCTTCAACATTTTGAATTTGTACGCGAGTCATTGCAAGACTTGCACACTGCTTTGGTTGACCAAGGTGGTGGCATTGAGATCTTCACCGGCGACATCACGCAGGTGCTTGAAGACATTTGGCAAGCCGCACCCTTCGCCAGATTGCATTCTCACCAAGAGACAGGCAACGCATGGAGCTATGCACGCGATTTGCAAGTGGCAGCGTGGTGCAAAAGCCACCAGATTGGCTGGCAGGAACATGCGCAGTTTGGCGTGGTGCGGGGGTTGAAGCATCGGGATGCATGGCGGGCTGCTTGGGAAAGCCACATGGCGGCACCGCAGCAGAACTATCACCACATCACTTTCAGGCCCTCCTCTGCATCGGCAACCCATGCAACCCTCAACATGGTGGCACCGACCCATTTGCAACACAACCCCACCTTGCGGCAACGCGGTGGGCGGACATTGGCGTTGGCCACTTTGCACAGCTTTTTAAGCGCCAGAAGTTTGGGTTACCGCGGTGGTATTTCTTCGCCGCTGTCTGCGCCTGACGCTTGCTCGCGCTTGTCTGCCTATTTGGCCTGGGGTTGCATCAGCATGCGTGAAGTGGTGCAACAAACCCGCGCTTGTGTGGCGCAGCTGCCCCCTCATGCCGCGCGCCATCGTGCTGGTTTGACGGCATTCATCAGCCGCTTGTATTGGCATTGCCATTTCATTCAAAAGCTAGAAAGCGAACCAGAAATCGAATGGCAAAACATGCACCGTGGCTACGATGGTCTGCGTGAGCATGATTTCAATCAAGAATATTTTGAAGCTTTGAAACAAGCACGCACCGGTTGGCCCATGGTGGATGCATGTGTGACGATGCTCAAAGAAACAGGATGGCTCAACTTTCGCATGCGCGCCATGCTGGTCTCGGTGGCAGCCTACCCCTTATGGTTGCATTGGCGCCCCGTGGGTGAATGGCTGGCCACGCAATTTTTAGATTACGAGCCTGGCATCCATTGGAGCCAATTGCAAATGCAGTCAGGCACCACTGGCATCAACACCACGCGGGTGTACAACCCCATCAAACAAGCGCAAGACCACGACCCGCATGGCCGTTTTGTCAGACGCTGGTTGCCGCACATGCGCGCTGTGCCAAACACTTGGCTGTTTGAACCTTGGCGCATGCCGCAAGAATTGCAAACTACCACGGGCCTTGCGGTGGGCACAAACTTAGCGCAGCCCTTGGTGGATTTGACGGTGGCCACCCGTGAATCAAAACAACGCCTGCACAGCAGACGCCAAGACAGCGATGTGCGCGCGGGCAAAAAAGCTGTGATTGAAAAACATGCCTCTCGCAAAACACTGTCACCCCGACATGCTGCCTCTCAACACAAAACACAGGCCAAGCAACAACTTGGTTTTGACTTTTAGAAACAGGCCATGACCACAACACGACATCTGGTGATCATCTTGGGTGATCAACTCGACGAAGCATCGTCAGCCTTGGCAGACTTCGACCCAACGCTGGACAAGGTTTGGATGGCCGAGGTGATGGAAGAGTCTACCCATGTGCTGTCGTCTAAACAACGCACCACGGTGTTTTTGAGTGCCATGCGGCACTTTGCTGAACATTTGCGTGGCAAAAAATTTCAAGTTAGCTACACCCAACTTGACGATGCAGACAACTCAGGCACCTTGTCCAGTGAGTTAAGCAAAGCGATAGAGCAACACAGCCCCCAAGCGCTGGTCATGACCGCCCCGGGGGACTGGCGGGTGCTTCAACAGTTGCGTGCTGTGGCCAAGCAACACAAGCTGCCACTTGATGTGCGTGGCGACACACATTTTTTCAGCACGGTGCGCGAATTTGCACAACACGCCGAGGGGCGTAAGCAACTGCGCTTGGAATATTTCTACCGCGAACTGCGTCAAAAAACAGGCATTTTGATGGAGGGTAAAAAACCCATCGGTGGCAAATGGAACTTTGATGCTGAGAACCGTGGCAGCTTTGGCAAACAAGGACCACCAGCACTGCCCCCACCCACCCGTTTCACACCCGATGCCATCACCCAAGAGGTGATGCGTTTGGTCAACCAACGCTTGGCGCATCACCCGGGTTCGATCAACACCTTTGGTTGGCCCGTCACACGCGCGCAAGCTTTGCAAGCACTCCAGGAATTCATTGAGCAACGATTGCCAAGCTTTGGTGTGTACCAAGACGCCATGTGGGAAGGTGAAGTGTGGCTGTACCACTCGCACTTGTCATGTGCCTTGAATTTGAAATTGCTCAACCCCAAAGAAGTGGTTGACGCAGCCCAAGCGGCGTATGTTTCAGGACATGCACCGATTGAAGCGGTGGAAGGATTCATAAGGCAAATTTTGGGTTGGCGTGAGTATGTGCGCGGCATTTATTGGACACACATGCCAGGGTACCTCTCGCGAAACAGCATGGAAGCTCATGCATCGTTGCCTGAGTTTTATTGGACAGGCAACACCGACATGGCTTGCTTGCGTGACGCCATTGGTCAAACTTTGCAGCATGGTTATGCCCACCACATACAACGCTTGATGGTGACCGGTTTGTACGCCCTGTTGTTGGGGGTTGACCCCAAAGAGGTACATGCTTGGTATTTGGGTGTTTATGTGGACGCAGTGGAATGGGTCGAGTTGCCCAACACCTTGGGCATGAGCCAGTACGCAGATGATGGTTTGATGGCCAGCAAGCCCTACATTGCCAGCGGCAAATACATCGACCGCATGAGCAACCATTGCCAAGGCTGTCGTTTTAACCCCGCACAGTCAACAGGTCCCAACGCCTGCCCCTTCACCACCTTGTATTGGAACTACCTGATACAACATGCCGACAGCTTGGCGCAAAATCCACGCATGCTGATGCAACTGAAAAACCTCCACCGACTCTCCACAGAAGAACGGCAAGCCATTGCTTTGCAAGCTGAACAACACAAGGCATCTCTCTCATGAGCACTGCACGCCGACACGCACTGACACACTTGTTCAAGTATGGGCTGGCTTCTGCCCTGCCCATCAGCTTCTACGCACATGGTCAAGACAAAGACAGTGCAGGTACAAATGCGACGGCTCAATCGCCATTGCAGCAACACCTCAACACACCTCGACTCGTCGGCCAAGGCAAATACAGCTATTGGGGTTTTGATGTGTATTGGGCCAGTTTGTGGAGTGGCGAAAGTATGCTGCGCCCAGACCAATGGCACACACAACGATTGGCGCTCGAGTTGCGCTACCTAAGGGACTTTGATGGCAAAGACATTGCCAAACGCTCAGTGGACGAAATGCACATGCAAAGCCCGCTCTCACCAGAAACCTCAAGTGCTTGGCTGAAAGCACTCGAAGCCCTCTTCCCCAATGTGCGCAAAGGGCAAAGCTTGACGGGCATTTATGTGCCCAACGCGGGTGCAAAATTTTTGTTCAACAACAAACCCTTGGGCACCCTTGCAGATGCTGAATTGGCGAAACGCTTTTTTGCGATTTGGTTGTCACCGCAAACTTCTGCGCCAGAATTGCGCAAAAAATTGTTTGCCGAGCAAAATTAGAACCTCACTCTTCGCTGCGTTGAATTGAAAGCAACCGACATGGATTTAACAAACACAATGACTTCTACCTTAGGGCTAGACCTCACAGCAACCGACCTGATGGTGTACAGCCTCTTTTGCGTGTTGGCTGTGTCGATGGGTGTGTTTCTAGCCAAGCGGCAAGCGCAAAAGTTCAGCGGTCAGGGCATGGGTGCAGGCACTGTCAGCGCGCAAGCCCATGGCGAACATCCAGTCGTCACATTTTTTGACTACGGAGACATGCGTTTTTTGCACTTGGGCAGCCCTGCGGTGCAAGGCTCGATGCAAATCAGCAAACCCTTTGACATCCATTTGGAATACCAACAACGCATGATGGCTTGGTTGCTGTTCACCGATGTCACCCAAGTCAATCGCTTGCATGTGATGCAAATGGGCTTGGGTGCTGCGGGTTTGACCAAGTTTTGTCACCACCATTTGCAAACACAAACCACCGCGGTTGAGTTGAACCCAAATGTCATTGACACTTGCAGGCAGTGGTTCAAGTTGCCAGCCAATTCAAACACATTGCAAGTGGTTTTAGGCAATGCCGCTGAGGTGGCGCGTGATTCGCAGTGGCACCAAACCATTGATGTGCTGCAAGTGGATTTGTACGACCCAGACGCACTCTGCCCGGTGCTTGACACAGAAGCGTTTTATGCTGATTGCAAACAACTGCTGACGCACAACGGATGCATGGTGGTTAATGTGTTTGGGCGACAGTCCAACTTAGAACACAGCCTGCAAAAAATGGCTGCATCTTTTGGCAACAACGCTTTGTGGGCGTTCAAACCCACCAGCGCAGGCAATGCGATTGTGTTGGCCTTTCGCACCCCTGTCACCCTAGACGACAACGCTTTGCTTACGCAAGCACAGACGATTGAAAAACGCTGGCCGTTGCCTGCGACGCAATGGTTGAAAGTATTGGCGCCCGCGCACCTTGCAACGGCTTAAGCAGCGTTTTGCGCAGCTGACATGGCCTGCGTAGCCACATCTTCCAACCAACCCAAATCCATGTGCTGATGCGCCTCGCAAATGAACCACGGTTCGCGTGAGTCAGGCTCGAGCATGACACCGCGTGCGATCAATTCCCAAGCGAATCGTCGATACAAATCGCTGTTGGTTTTGCGCCAGTCGCGGTAGTTGGTCGGCACTTGTGCGCTGAAATGAATGCCAAACATCGCGGGCGGTCCGGCGAAAGTGTGTTCCATGCCTGCCGCACTGAACACGCGCCCGAGCACCGCTTTTATTTTTTCACCCGTTTGGTTGATGGTTTGCAACGCATTGGTTTCAGCCAAAATTTTCAGTGTGGCGTGTGCCGCACTCAAGGCCACCAGATTAGCCGTGTAGGTGCCACCATGCACCACACCACCGGCATGCGACCCCACCACTTGCATGACCTCGGCTTTGCCACCAAAGGCCGCCACCGGATAACCATTGCCCATAGCTTTGGCGTAGGTGGTGAGATCGGCATGAATGCCATACAACTCTTGCGCACCGCCTTTGGCCACGCGAAAGCCTGATTTCACTTCGTCAATGATGAGCAAGGTGCCGTGCTGTGTGCACAAATCTCGCAAACGCTGCAACCAAGTTTGGCTGGCAGACACACTGCCCGCATTGCCAATGATGGGTTCGATCACCACACACGC
>JBEGOM010000009.1:0-97944 GCA_041181985.1 Pseudomonadota bacterium
CTTGCTGCTTTGTTTGAGGAGAAGAAATGATTAAAAGTCAAAAAGACTTCTATTCCGGTCTCATGTTCATGTTGATCGGTGGTGCGTTCGCCTGGGGTGCAACCAACTACTCGGTGGGCACGGGTGCGCGTATGGGCCCTGGCTATTTCCCCCTGTTGTTGGGCATTGTGTTGGCCGTTCTTGGCGCTGGCATTTTGTTTTATTCGCTGGTCGAACACACCGAAGACGGTGAGCCGGTTGGCAAGTTCGCATGGCGCCCCATTGTGTTTGTGCTGGGCGCTAACGTGGCGTTTGGTATTTTGTTAGCCGGCTTGCCCAGCTTGGGTGTGCCAGCGATGGGCTTGATCTTGGCGATTTACGCTTTGGTCATCATTGCCAGCATGGCGGGCGATCATTTCGTTTTGAAAGATGTGCTGATCTTGGCCACCATTTTGTCCGTGGGCAGTTACTTGGCCTTTATCGTGCTGCTGAAATTGCAGATGCCCGTGTGGCCCACATTCATCACTGGTTGATTCGGGAGAAATAAACAATGGATTTAATCGCAAACCTCTCCTTGGGTTTTGGCGTGGCCTTCACGCCCATCAACCTCATGTACGCCTTGGCCGGTTGTATTTTGGGCACGCTCATTGGCGTGTTGCCCGGCATCGGCCCTGTGGCCACCATCGCCATGTTGTTGCCCGCCACTTATGCGCTGCCACCTGTGTCAGCGCTGATCATGTTGGCCGGTATTTACTACGGTGCGCAATACGGCGGTTCAACCACCGCCATTTTGGTGAACTTGCCTGGTGAATCATCCTCAGTGGTGACCACCATCGACGGTTATCAAATGGCGCGCAAAGGTCGCGCAGGTCCTGCGTTGGCAGCGGCTGGTTTGGGTTCGTTCTTTGCGGGTTCTGTGGGCACCTTGATCTTGGCGGCGTTTGCGCCACCTTTGACTGAGTTGGCTTTCAAATTTGGCCCTGCCGAATATTTTTCGCTCATGATCTTGGGCTTGATCGGTGCGGTGGTGTTGGCTTCGGGCTCCTTGCTCAAAGCGATTGCCATGATCGTGTTGGGCCTCTTGATGGGCTTGATCGGTACCGATGTGAACTCTGGTGTCGCACGCTTTAGCTTTGACATTCCCGAACTCACCGACGGTGTGGGCTTTGTGGTGGTGGCGATGGGTGTGTTTGGTTATGGCGAGATCATTTCCAACCTATCTCAACCCGAAGAAGACCGCGAAGTGTTCACTGCCAAGGTGGAAGGTTTGTTCCCCACCAAGGAAGACTTTAAAAACATGTTGCCTGCGGTGATGCGTGGCACGGCATTGGGCTCGTTGCTCGGCGTGTTGCCCGGCGGCGGTGCTTTGTTGGCAGCGTTTGCGGCTTACACCATTGAAAAGAAGACCAAACTGAAAGAAGGCGAAGTGCCTTTCGGTCAAGGCAACATTCGCGGTGTGGCTGCGCCTGAATCGGCCAACAACGCCGGTGCACAAACCTCCTTCATTCCGTTGCTCACCTTGGGTATTCCTCCCAACGCTGTGATGGCTTTGATGGTGGGTGCCATGACCATTCACAACATCCAACCTGGCCCACAGGTGATGACCAGCAACCCCGAGTTGTTCTGGGGCTTGATTGCATCGATGTGGATTGGTAACTTGATGCTCGTCATCTTGAACCTGCCTTTGATCGGCATGTGGATCAAGTTGTTGTCAGTGCCTTACCGCTTCTTGTTCCCCGCCATCGTGTTGTTCTGCGCGATTGGTGTGTACTCGACCAACAACAACACCTTCGACATTTGGATGGTGGCTGCCTTTGGTTTCATTGGCTACTTGTTCGTCAAGTTGGGTGTCGAGCCTGCACCGCTGTTGTTGGGCTTTATCTTGGGCCCCATGATGGAAGAAAACCTGCGCCGCGCCTTGTTGCTCTCGCGCGGTGACTGGAGCGTGTTTGTGACGCGTCCGTTGTCAGCGGGTTTGTTGGCCGCAGGTCTGGTCTTGTTGGTTATTGTGCTTTTGCCATCGGTGAAGTCCAAACGTGAAGAGGCATTTGTCGAAGAGTGATTTTTCGATAGCTTCACAGAAAAACGGCACCCTTGGGTGCCGTTTTTTTATCTGTAAAAAATCTACTGTGGTGCGATTGCGCCACAAACCAATCAAGCCGAGATAACAGCACTCGAGTTGATGATGTTCTGAACTTTTTCCCAACTGTTGATCTCGTCCCCTGCATCGGCGCCGGCCACCACCAATTGCGAGAATTTATTGATCTTATTGGGGGTGTTGTAATCGCTCCACCCGGAGGGGATGCTGAATCCCATAGACGACAAATCGGTGAAAGTAATGGTGCCGGTGTTAGAAGCCAATTTCATGAGTTGATCAACTTGTTTGGCCAACAATTCAACTTTGACCAATGAATTGAGTTGATCCGGTGTTTTGTGCTGAACAATTTGATTCATCAGTACCAAAGCATTGTCGTCAAGCATTGGAAGATTCGCGTTGTTCACGCTGAAGATATGGGTTGAAGAGCCGGTGACTGTTTCGTAAATACTGGCAGTTGGATCGGTGTTTTTATTGTTCACGCCATTGGTGGCTTCAGCCAAGATAGATTCAAATGCAATGACAATGCCTTCCAAGCTTGACAAGTTGATGTCAGATTTACTTTTTGAGTCAATCACCGTGTTGACCGCAGTCACCAAAGCGTTGTCCCAAGAGATATCTGAAAAATTCAGGTCTTTGTAAATTTGCAAGGTCGGGGTGGTGTTGCTGTTGTTGCTGCTGTTATCGGCATACATTTGCACAACTGCCAGAGACACGCTCTTTTGAATTTCAGCCAAAGTGTCGATGGGCTGCCCATCGGTTTGCGTGCCGGCGGCAGTATGTAAGTTTGCAACAACTTGCGCCAAATTCGCATCGGTCACATTTTGGATGCCTAGCAATGAAAAATCACTCACCTTTAAAGTGGCGGTGGGTGTGCCGTTGGCTTGGTCTAAAACCTTGTCAACTGCAGCACTCATCAAGTTGATTTCAGCGATGCTGTCTACTTGGCTTGAAACGCGGGCATTGATCACATCGTTGAGCAAGGTCAACGCTGTCACCTTTTGGGGGCTGCTGCTGTCGTTGGCTGCTTTTGATGTGTAGCTGTTGGTACCTGTGGCGCCGGTCGCACCAGTATTCACATCAAATGTGGTCAAAGCCCCGAGCAGCGAATATTCTTCTGGGGTCAAAACATCGGTGGTGTTGGCTTTGACACCATCTGCCAGGGTGAGCAACTTTGCATAGGCGTTGACGACCTTTTGCAGTTTGTCCAAACTGTTCACATTGTTGGCCTGAACGGCTTCAACGGCGCTGTTGATGGCCAGTAAATTGTTGGCACTGATGGCCTTGTTGGTGCCTACATCCACACTTGTCAAACCGGCGCTCAGGTATTGACTCAGCGAAGGTGCCACATGACCGGTGCTGGCCGACGGCAACGATTCAGCGTATTGCATGATCACGCCCAAATCGATGGCGCTTTGCATTTGTTTGAAGGTGTTGACCTTGCTGCCATCACTGGACTGTGTCAGGCGAATGGCCTCTACCATTTGCGCCAAGTTGTCGTTGGTGACGCCGCTCAAACCCAAGCCTGTCAATTCACTGACCATCAAACCGACGGCTATGGCATCGGCATTGTTGGCTGCTTTGGCCACATTCATCACTTTGTCGATGGTGGTCGCCAATGCGCTGATTTCAGCCACGGTGTCTACGGCTGCATTGTTCAGGCCGTCGATCACATCGTTGAGTAACTTCAAGGCATTGACTTGTTGGGCATCGTCTTTGGTACCTGCTTTTCCCAGGGCCACACCCAATGTTTGCAGTTCGCTGGCGGTGGGGGTTTTGCTGGCGTCAACGGTGTTGCCCTTCGTGCCATCTGCTTGTGCCAACACTTTCAAATAAGCGGTTTGAATGTCTTTGAGCTGCGTCACGCTTTTCACGCCCTCGCCATCGTCGGTGCTGGCACCAATCGCGCTGCGAATAGCTGCAATGTTGCCCTCGGTGACATCGCTCAAACCAATGCTGTTGAGTTCGGCCATCGACAAGGGGGAGGAGGGCACATCGCCCTTCGCTAACAGCATGATCTTGTCGGCAATGCTGGCGAAGCCATCGAGTTTGGAGACCGTGTTGATATCGCCCAAGTTGCGCGATTTGACAATGTCGTTGAGCAGCCCCAGGGCATTGCCATTGCTTGCGCGTTCGATGTTCAACAGCACAATGCCCAACGCTTGGTAGTCGCTCAGCGTGGGGTCGTTGGTGGTGGTGTCTGCGGTGTTGCCGTTGGCTTTGTCAATCAACTTTTGATAGGTGGTGATGACTTTTTGAATGCCCGAGCTGTCTTGTGTACGGGTGCGTTGCAGGGCACTGTTGATAGCGCCCACATTGCTGGTGGTCACACCTGTATAGCCTGCTTCTTTGTAGGTGGCATCGGTGGGTGTGGTGGCTTGTGCGGCACCGGTGGCATAGGCCACGATGGTGTTTTGTGAAGGTTGTGCGCTGTCGCTTGATTTGCTTTTCACGGCTGAAAAGGCAAGTATTCCCCCCGCAATCATGGCCAGTTGCACGCCAGGTGAGCCCCACCAAGAAGCATCTGCACCATTGGCTGTTTGTACCAGCACGGGGTTGCTGTCCGCTGTGGCTTGCATGGGTTGTTGGCTTTGTGCGCTGAACAACACCAATTCACCTTCGCTGCCCATTGTGGCCAATGCGGAATTTTGATTGGGTTCGAAATACCCTTCAATGATCAGTTGTGGCTTGCCCTTTGTGCTGTCGTCTAGCACCATGTGCAGATCGGTGCCGATGCGTTGTGTCGCAATTTTGGAGACGGATTTTTTGGAGGTTTCTGAACTCAACACATACACCGTGTCAGCTTGCGCTTTGATGCGAACGGCCCCGGTGCTTTCTGCCAAGCCTGTATGCACTTGGCGTTGTTGAATCAGTTGTCCATTTTTTAAGAGTTTGACCGTGAAAATGTTTGTCATTCGTAGAGAGCCTTAAAGCTGTGTCTGTTCAAGAGTATTTGAAACTAAATAATTAAATATTATGCAGTATTTGGCAATAAATCATAATAAATAGTTCTCATATGCCGGTTGAATGGTTGTCTTCTTGGTGAACACCGTCGCTTGCAATTGCAAGCAAAATAAGATGCATGCAGTTCAATTACGACACCCCTTACACCTCCACCCGCTTGCCTGTTTTTGCGCGCAATGTGGTCTCCACCTCTCATCCCTTGGCGGCGCAGGCGGGTTTGCGCATGCTGTGGCAAGGAGGCAACGCGGTGGACGCCGCCATTGCTGCCGCAGCGGCCATCACATTGACCGAACCCGTGAGCAACGGCTTGGGTTCCGACGCGTTTTGTATTCTTTGGGACGGCCAGCAACTGCATGGCTTGAACGCTTCTGGCCGCGCCCCTCAAACATGGACGCCTGACTACTTCAAACAAAAATATGGGCAGGATGTGACTGCGCCGCCTAAGCGAGGCTTTGACTCTGTCACGGTGCCCGGTGCGGTCAGCAGTTGGGTGGCGCTGAGTGAGCGGTTTGGCAAATTGCCGTTTGAAGATTTGATGCAGCCGGCCATCGAGATTGCCGAGCGCGGCTATCTACTGCCCGTGGTGGTGCAGCAAAAATGGGCAGCCGCCACGCCTGAGTTGCATCAGTTGCCTGGTTTTGCGCAGAGCTTTTTGCCATGGGGACGCGCGCCGCATGTGGGCGAGTTGTTCAAATTTCCAGCGGCAGCCAATGGCTTGCGAGCCATTGCTCGAACCAAAGGTGCGGCTTTTTATGGAGGTGAAATTGCGCACGCCATCGAAAAATTTTCTGCCGACAACGGTGGCAGCATCACCGCACGTGACTTTGCAGATTACAAACCCGAATGGGTCACGCCCATTGCGCAAAATTACCGTGGCTACACCTTGCATGAAATTCCACCCAATGGACAAGGCATTGCGGCACTCATAGCTCTCGGCATCTTAGAAAATTTTGATGTCAGCCAATGGTCTGTCGACGGGGTCGATTCACAGCATGTGCAAATCGAAGCAATGAAACTCGCGTTTGCTGATGTCTACCGCTATGTGGCTGAGCCAAGTGCGATGGAGGTCACCCCTGCACAAATGCTAGACCCCGCATATTTGAAGAGCCGTGCCAAGTTGATTGATATGCAACGCGCACAAAACTTCGGCGCTGGCAACCCAGTAAAAGGTGGCACCATTTATTTGAGTGCGGCCGATGAAAACGGCATGATGGTCAGCTTCATCCAAAGCAACTACATGGGCTTTGGCTCGGGATGTGTTGAACCCAACTTTGGTGTGAGTTTGCAAAACCGCGGGCATGGTTTCAATGTGCAAGCCAAGGGTTTGAACCCCGCCAATTTGGTGGCACCGGGCAAGCGACCTTTTCACACCATCATTCCAGCTTTCTTGACCAAAGACGGCCAACCGGTGATGAGCTATGGCGTGATGGGCGCCAATATGCAACCGCAAGGCCACATGCAAACCTTGGTGCGCATGCTCGACTACCAACAAAACCCACAAGCGGCGTGCGACGCACCACGTTGGCGTTACAACCAAGGCTTGGAGATCAATGTAGAAGCCGCCATGAACGCCAACACAGTGCAAGCATTGCAATCACGTGGTCATGAGATGGCGGTGATCAATGACAGCTACCAAGACTTTGGTGCAGGTCAATTCATTTGGCGCGCGGGTGACCCCAAAGTCGAAGGCTATGTGGTAGCCAGCGATGCGCGTCGCGATGGGTTGGCGGCAGGTTTTTAAGTTGTTATTGAGTTGCCGAGTGAACTAAGAGCAAAGCTCAACGCGATAAGCAACAAGCAATAAGCCATAAGCCATAAGCCATAAGCAGCACTCTCATGTCTAAGAAACTGATAAAAACCTCACCCATGTTGCGCAAGCCTTGCGCCGCTTGGCTGTGTTTCAGCAGTGTTGTGTTATTGACGGCATGCAACCATTTGCAAGACGCTCCATCAGGCACTGTGGGTGGTTCAACATCTGGCGCTTCAACTGTGCCTGCTTTGGCGCAACCCGAAATTGCCACGCACACCAAAGCTGCTCAACCATCCAAACCAGATGTCATCACGCAGCGCACAGCGGTAGCCACGGCGCATCCATTGGCCACGCAAGCGGGCTTGCGCATGTTGCAAGCCGGCGGCTCGGCAGTAGATGCAGCGGTGGCCGCACAAATGGTGCTCGGTTTGGTTGAGCCGCAGTCGAGTGGTTTGGGTGGCGGCGCATTTTTGTTACACAGCGAAGGCGGCTTGGTGCAAGCGTGGGATGGTCGCGAAACTGCACCGGCGCAAGTGAGCGAAGATTTGTTGTTAGACCCACAAGGCAAACCGCTGGCGTTTCATGACGCGGTGGTGGGTGGTCGCTCTGTGGGCACGCCTGGTGTGTTGCACATGTTGTGGCGTGCGCATCAACAGCATGGCAAGTTGCCGTGGTCGCAGTTGTTTGTAACGGCCATTGAGTTGGCCAACAAAGGGTTTGAGGTCAGTCCGCGTTTGCATGCGTCTTTGCAAGCGGATAAATTTTTGCGGCTTGACCCCACCGCGCGCGCTTATTTTTATCAGCCGCAGGGTGAGCCGCATCCTGTGGGACACCGTTTGCGAAATCCTGAATATGCCAAGGTGTTGCAAGCCATTGCACAAAATGGCATCGATGCGTTTTACAAAGGCGAAGTGGCACAAGCCATGGTGAACAAAGTGCAACAGCACCCCACCAACCCTGGGTTGTTGCAGTTGAGCGATTTAGAAAACTACCAAAGCAAACAACGCAATCCCTTGTGCTTTGACCACACCGCGCAAACGCGTGTGTATCGCATTTGCGGCATGCCACCGCCCAGCTCGGGCGCGATTGCCATTGGACAAATATTGGGGCAGCTGCATCACACGCCTGCGTCGTTGTTTGGTTTGAATGCGGGCGAGATCGATGCGCGCTGGATGCATCTCTACATGGAGAGTGCTCGCTTGGCGTTTGCAGATCGGTCGGTGTATGTGGCCGATCCCGATTTTGTGACAGCCCCAGGTGGTGACTGGTTGAATTTGTTGCGCCCCGATTATTTGCAAGCGCGCGCCAAGCTCATTCGTCCCACCAGCATGCAGCAAGTGCCGGTGGGCAACCCCGTTCGCGGTGAACGCAGCAGCTTTGCACCGATGTTGACGCAACCCGAGTACGGCACATCGCATATCAGCATCGTGGACGCCAAAGGCAACGCCTTGGCCATGACCACCACCATTGAAGACGCGTTTGGTGCGCGGCAAATGGTGAAAGGTTTTTTACTCAACAACCAACTCACCGATTTCAGTTTTGCACCACGCAATGCGCAAGGCAAAGAAATTGCCAACCGTGTGCAACCCAACAAACGTCCGCGTTCTTCGATGTCTCCCACCTTGGTGTTTGACAAAGCCACGGGGCAGTTGGTAATGAGTGTGGGCAGCCCCGGTGGTGCGGTCATCATTCACTACACCGCCAAAACTTTGTATGGCGTGTTGCATTGGGGATTGACACCACAGCAAGCGATTGATTTGCCCAACTTTGGCACCATCGGTGGCCCCAGTGTTTTAGAGGCGCAGCGCTTTGCACCTGCGTTTTTGCAAGCCTTGCGTGTGCGGGGTGCTGAGGTGCGCGAGCAAGCGCTGCCCAGTGGTTTGCAAGCTATCGTGCGTCAAACACAATTACAAACAACAACACAAACCGAAACACAAACGCCCAGCAAAGGCTGGATGAGTGGTAGCGACCCGCGGCGTGAAGGTGTGTCAGCGGGCGACTAAACGCGTTGTCCTTCGCGGCGGGTGATCCAAACCGTGGACATCAAAATGATGAAGGCACCCAACCACGTGGCATGGCTGGGCACATCAGAAAACACAAACCATCCCAACAACGAAGTCCACACCAAATCTAAAAAACGTAACGATTGCGTGGCAGAAATATCAGCCGCTTGAAAAGCGCGCGTGAGAAAGTAGTGACCAGCGCTGCCCAAAATGCCGGTGGCAATAAACCCCACCCATTGCCACGCACTGGGTGTTTGCCAATGCAATATCGCCATCGGCATGCTAAACAAGGTCACGGTGATGGCTTGCCACAACACAATCACGCCCGGCGTTTCATAGCGCGTGAGGGCTTTGGTGATCAAGAACGATGCGGCAAACACTGGTGCAGAGGCCAGCATCACCAAGTGATACCCACCACCGTCCCCTGAGAGGTTGGGCATCAACACCACCAACACACCCGCAAAGCCAATGAGTGCGGCAATCCATCGGTCGCGGTGCATGGGTTCGTTCAAAAAGAAAGAGGCACCTATCATGATGAAGATGGGACCGGTGAAACTGATGGCCGTCATGTCCGCCAACGGAATTTTGGGCAAGGCAATGAACCACAACATGAGGCCAACCGTGTGCACTGCGCCTCGCCAAAACTGGCCTTTCACATCGGTGGGCCAAAAAGTTTTGAAACCTTGCGAAACACCAGAACGCAACACCAAAGGCAAGATCACCAACAAGCCACAGAGGTAGCGTAAAAACTGCGCTTCAAAGGGGTCCATTTGCAAGGCCATGAAACGGGCGATGGTGTTGAGCACGGAAAACATCACGCCTCCCATCACCATCCACCAAATGGCTTGCCAAGCGGGTGGCAGTTGCATCGCGCGGCGCCGTGTTTTATGCTTGGCCCATGTGAAGCGTCTGCTGAACGAAAACTTCATGGGTGTGTGTTTTCTTCCGGCGGTATGGCGTCGCGCATGAGGGCATAGCGCGTCATACGCTGGCCTTGTACCAAACGAATCACACGTTTGAGTGGAATGCCAATGTGGGCCAAGGTTTGGCTGGCCAGCATCAAGCTGCCTTCTATGACTTCTGGCACCACTTCAGCCGCACCTGCAGCACGCAATCGTTCGAGGTCTCGGTCGTCGTGTGTTCTCACCACCACAGGCACATGGGGTGCATGCTCTTTCACCCACGCCAACACATTCAACGCAGACAGCGTGTCGGGGTAGGTCACCACCACCGCAGAGGCGCGCACCAAACCTGCTGACATCAAACTCGACAAACGCGTGGCGTCGCCCAACTCCACATGGTGGCCATTGCTGCGTCCGCTTTGCACTTTGTCGGGGTCAGAATCCATCGCGACATAGGGAATGCCTTCGAGTACCAACAGGTTGACCAAGTTGTGACCACTGCGCCCGTAGCCGCACACAATGACATGGTGATCGGTTTTGAGCGTGCGCTTGGCGATGTTGGTGAGCTCCAGCGATTGCAACAACCAATCGTTGCTGATCAAACGGTTGACGATGGCGTCGGCCTTCATGATCAAAAACGGTGTGGCAATCATCGACAACACCATGGCCGCCAAGATGGGGCTCATCCACGCAGAAGGGATGAGCGCGTTTTGGTAGCCCAACGACAGCAACACAAAACCGAATTCACCCGCTTGCGCCAGATAAATGGCGGTGCGCAAACTCACGCCAGCTGCAGCGCCTTGCATGCGTGCCAGCACAAACACCAAGCCTGCTTTGAACAGCACCGGCACGATGGTGAGCAACAACACCCAGTACCAACTGTCAAACAGCACTTCCCAATCGAGCTTCATGCCGATGGTGATGAAAAACAAACCCAACAACACATCGTGAAACGGACGAATGTCGTTTTCCACTTTGTGTTTGAAATCGGTCTCGGCAATCAACATGCCCGCCAAAAAAGCGCCCATCGCCAACGACAAACCTGCCAACTCCGTGAGCCACGACAAACCCAAGGTCATGAACAACAAATTGAGCATGAACAGCTCATCGCTTTTGCGACGCGCCACCAACATCAACCAAGCGCGCATCACCCGTTGACCACCCCAGAGCAACAAGCCCACCAACACAGCGGCTTTGAACATGGCCACCGACAAAGCTTGCCACAGGTTGTGCTCACCCATGTCTGCCAAAGCGGGAATCAGCACCAGCAAGGGCACCACCGCCAAATCTTGGAACAACAACACGCCCATCACTTGCTGACCGTGTGGGGACTCGAGTTCAACCCTGTCCACCATAAGTTTGACCACAATGGCAGTGCTCGACATCGCCAAGGCACAGCCCAAGGCGAGGGCGGTTTGCCAGCTCACCAACCAAGGTTTGCCAAACTGCATCACCGCATAGGCCAAGCCCGCGTTCAGGGCCAAAGTGCCTAACAGTGTCAGCACCACTTGTCCCGAGCCCAAACCAAACACCAATTTGCGCATGCGCATCAACTTGGGCAGGTTGAACTCCAAGCCAATGACGAACATCAAAAACACCACGCCAAATTCAGCCAAGTGTTCAACTGCAACCGAGTCTTTGGCCAATGCCAAGGCGTTGGGGCCAATCACCAAGCCAGCAAACAAGTAGCCCAGCATGGCGGGCAAATGCAACAGACGGCAACCCACCACGCACACCACGGCGGCGCACAAATACATCAAGGTGAGTTCAAGCGAGGACATACCCCCCGATGTTAGCGAGCGTTGGTGACAGCCTGAGTGCAAGGGCTCACATAAACTTAGTGTTTTCAGGTTTTATTGGCATGTCATCCACGCGTCATCCTGCTTTGTCTGGGTTGTTACTGGCGGCTGCGGGCGCGATTGCGTTCAGCGGCAAGGCGATCATCGTCAAGCTGTCGTATCGCTATGGGGTGGATGCGGTCACGGTCATCATGTACCGCATGTTGTTGGCCTTGCCGTTTTTTTTGTTGCTGGGCTGGTGGTCAGAGCGACAAACTTTTGCACGCGATAACCCGCTCTCCAAGCGTGATGTGATGGGCATTGTGGCGCTGGGCTTTGTGGGGTACTACCTGTCGAGTTACCTCGACTTTTTGGGTTTGCAATACATCACCGCCAGCTTGGAACGGCTGATCCTTTATCTCAACCCCACGCTGGTGGTGTTGTTGGGTTGGTTGTTGTTCAAAAAACAAATTCAACCCATTCGCATGTTGGCGATGGGTGTGAGTTACAGCGGTGTGTTGTTGGTGTTTGCGCACGAACTGTCGTTTGCGGGCAGCGATGTGGTGCTCGGTAGCAGTTTGGTGTTTGCCAGCGCATTAACCTATGCGGTGTATTTGATTTACAGCGGTCAATTGGTGCAACGCGTGGGTGCCATGCGCTTGGTGGGCTGGGCCACCAGTGTGGCGTGTGTGTGTTGCATTGTGCAGTTCTTGGTGTTGCGCCCGCTCTCCGCTGCTGTGGTGCCCACGGAAGTGTTGTGGTTGGCGGCACTCAATGCCTTGGCCTGTACAGTGGCGCCGGTGTTGATGGTGATGATGGCGATTGAACGCATTGGTGCTGCGCTGACGGCACAAACTGGCATGATTGGCCCCATGGCAACCATCACACTCGGTGTGTTGTTGTTGGATGAGCCACTGAATGTGTGGATTGGGTTGGGTACCTTGTTGGTGCTCAGTGGTGTGTATATCGTTTCTAAATATGGAGCAAAGTGATGGATCTTGGCATCAAAGGCAAATGGGCGTTGGTGGGTGGCGCGAGCAAAGGTTTGGGATATGGTTGCGCCCATTCCTTGGCACGCGAAGGTGTGAATGTGGTGATCGTGGCGCGTGGTGCTGACGCATTGAATGCGGCTGCAACTGAGTTGCGAAAACTCGGCACCACTGTGTTGCCTGTGGCGGTGGACATCACCACCCCCGAAGGGCGTGAAGCGATTTGGTCAGTGGCCGGTGGCCCCGGTAAAAACTTTGACATTGTGGTCACCAACGCAGGTGGCCCGCCTCCCGGCGACTTTCGCAACTGGGACCGCGATGCATGGATCAAAGCGGTGGACGCCAACATGCTCACACCGATTGAGTTGATCAAAGCCACGGTAGACGGCATGGCTGAGCGTGGCTTTGGCCGCATCGTCAACATCACCTCGAGTGCGGTGAAAGCACCGATCGATATTTTGGGTTTGTCCAACGGTGCGCGTTCTGGTTTGACAGGGTTTGTGGCCGGTGTGTCGCGCACGCAAAAATTGGCATCCAACAATGTGACCATCAACAACCTGTTGCCCGGCGCCTACGACACCGACCGTTTGAAAGGCACCATGAAAGGTGCTGCAGAAAAAACAGGGCAACCGATTGAAACCATTGCTGAAGCACGCAAGAAAACCATTCCTGCGTTGCGCTTTGGTCGCCCCGATGAGTTTGGTGATACCTGTGCGTTTTTGTGCAGCCAACAAGCAAGCTACATCACTGGCCAAAATATCTTGACCGATGGTGGTGCTTACCCCGGTACTTTCTAAGCTGGCGTTGTCACATCCATCAAAAAACCGCGCAAACTCTGCGCGGTTTTTTATTGAGGCATTGTGTTTTATTTTTTAGACGACACCACAATGCCACCCACGTTCAACACAAACGCAGCAGCGTGATACATCTGCGGCATGTCACCCAACACCCAAGTTGACATGATGGCGGCAAACAAAGGCGTGAGGTTGGCAAAAAAACCAGCCACACTCGGCCCCACTTGTTGCACGCCCAAGCCCCAACAGCGGTAGGCCAACAATGCAGGACCGACTGCCACATAAACCAAGGCCGCCGCCAATGGCCAACCCCACACCATGACGCCACCGCCTGGGCCGAGCCACTCAGCCGCGGTGAACGAGCCAGACCAAACCAAACCAAACGCCATTTGCGCCATCAGAAAAAAAGCCCAGTTGCTGCGCACTTCTGGCGGGTCTTTGGGTTGAGCCAACAACCAGCTGTACCAAGCCCAAGCGGCAGTGGCCATCAGCACGAACACATCACCCATCACCAACTCCACTTGCGCCAGTGCTTGCACATCGCCTCGGCACAACACCAACAACACACCCGCAATCGACAACACAGCCCCGATCAGCTGACGCATGCGTATGCGCTGTTGGAAGAACAAAGCCCCCAGCCCCAACATGAACACGGGCGTGCTCGAGGCGACCAGCGTCACATTGATGGGGGTGGATGTTTTCAGCGCTAGATATTGCAAGCTGTTGTAGCAACCGACCCCCAAAAAACCGAGCAAGCCATAGCGCTTCCACAGGGGCCACATGGCGCTTTTGGCTTTGAGTACCGGATAGGTCAGAGGCAACAACAACAAAAAGGCCAGCACCCAGCGCAAAAAGTTCAGCGTCATGGGTGAAATCAGCTCATGGACCAAGCGCCCCACGGTGGCGTTGCCCGCCCACATCAGAGGTGGCACCAACAAAAGCGCAGCAGTGCGGGGCGTTAAAGCGTTTGAAGCGATCGACATAGGGTTGGCACTCTACCCGAGGTGGAATAACACAGGTGACATCTCGGTGACCCATTTCGTGGCAGGATGCGATCATCCAAAAATCAATCACTTAAGTGGAGCAACCTTGTATGAGCAAAGCAGTCATCATTGAAAAAAACGGCGGACCCGAAGAACTCAAGTTGGTCGATGTGAATGTGGGCCAACCTGGCCCCGGTGAAATTCGCATTCGCCACAAAGCGGTGGGTTTGAACTTCATCGATGTGTACCAACGCAGCGGTTTGTACACCTTGCCCATGCCTTTGCAGTTGGGCATGGAAGCTTCGGGCGTGATCGAAGCCGTGGGCGAAGGTGTGACCCATTTGAAAGTGGGTGACCGTGCTGCTTATGCTAGCCAACCACCGGGCAGCTATTGCGAAGAGCGCGTCATGCCCGCCAAGTGTGTGTGCAAATTGCCCGACGCCATTTCGTTTGAAACTGGTGCTGCCATGATGCTCAAAGGTTTGACCGCACAATATTTGCTCAAGCGCACCTTGCCACAAGGCGGTTTGAAGGCAGGCGATTTTGTGTTGTTCCATGCCGCAGCAGGTGGCGTGGGCTTGATCGCATCGCAATGGGCCAAAGCTTTGGGTTACCAATTGATTGGCACCGCAGGCAGCGATGCCAAATGCCAACTGGCCAAAGAACACGGCGCAGCCCATGTCATCAACTACAACACCGAAGATTTCTTGGCGCGTGTGAAAGAAATCACGGGTGGCAAAGGCGTGAAAGTGGTGTACGACTCGGTGGGCAAAGACACTTGGGACAAATCACTCGACTGCTTGGCCCCCTTCGGTTTGATGGCCAGCTTTGGCAATGCGTCTGGTGCAGTCGCCCCTTTCGCACCTGGTATTTTGGGTGCCAAAGGTTCCATTTATGTCACACGCCAAACCTTGTTCAGCCACATCACCACACGCGAAAGCACGCAAGAGATGGCCGACGATTTGTTCGAAGCCGTGACCAGCGGCAAAGTGAAAATTCGCATCGACCAGACCTACAAGTTGGCCGACATCGCCCAAGCACACCGCGATTTGGAAGCCCGCAAAACCACAGGCTGCACGATCATCACACTTTGATTTCGCTAGTCAGCTAAAACGGTACCCCGCTGCGGCGGGGTATTTTTTTACCTCAATGCCCGCGCCGAACGCGCAGCACCTCATCGAGTATCAAACACGCAGCGCCCAGTGTGATGGCGCTGTCGGCCACATTGAAGGCAGGAAAGTGAATGCCTGCGTAGTGAAAATCTAAAAAATCCACCACATAGCCATACAACACGCGGTCAATCACATTGCCAATTGCGCCACCGAGCACGCAAGCAATGGCAAAGCCAAACAGTTTTTGTGCAGGGTGTTTTTTCAGCATCCACACCATGACGGCTGCGGCCACCACGCCTAGGCCGGTGAAGAACCAACGTTGCCAACCCCCTGCGGTGGCTAAAAAAGAGAACGCAGCGCCTTCGTTGTGCACGCGCACGATGTTGAAAAACGAGGTGACTGCAAAACCTTCACCCAAGGCATAGTTGCCCAAAATCAACACTTTGGTGAATTGATCGGCCAGCAAAATGACCAGCGCCAAGCCCAGCCACAACGCAAAGGAAGAGGAGCGTCGCGCCATGGCCATCAAGCGCAATGACGCGCTTCACCTTCGCCATACAAATTGCTGCTGCAGCGACCACACAATGTGGGATGCGCGGTGTCTTGGCCCACATCGTCGCTGTAGTGCCAGCAGCGTTCGCACTTGGGTGCGGTGCTGACGCTGACCTGTGTGGCGAACTCGCTGCCTTGCTTCAACACAACAGCCGAGGTGATGAACACAAATTTCAAATCATTGCCCAAGCTGCTGAGCAAAGCAAAGTCATCGGCATTGACTTGCAACGCGATGTTGGCTTGCAACGACGCACCGAGTTGACCCGCAGCACGCACGGTCTCGATGTCTTTGTTGACCGCATTGCGAATCTCGCAAATGCGCGACCACTTGGTCAGCAGTGCGTCGTTGGGTTGGCCTAAGTCCACAAAGGTTTCGATGAAGATCGATTCTGAGGTGCCCAACACTTGCCACGCCTCTTCGGCGGTGAAGCTCAAGAAGGGGGCCATCCAACGCAACATGGCTTGGGTGATGTCAAACAACGCAGTTTGTGCGCTGCGACGCGCCAACGATTTGGGTGCGGTGGTGTACAGGCGGTCTTTCAACACATCCAAATAAAACGCGCCCAAGTCTTCTGAGCAATACACCTGCAACTTTGACACCACAGGGTGGAACTCATACACGTCAAAGTGCGCGCGAATGTCGGCTTGCAGTTGCGCAGCACGTGACAAAGCGTATTGGTCGATCTCGAGCAAGTCGTCAAACTTGACCGCATCTTTGGCGGGGTCGAAGTCGCTCACATTGGCCAACAAGAAGCGCAAGGTGTTGCGAATGCGGCGATAGGCGTCGACCACGCGCGCCAAAATTTTGTCATCGATGTTCAAGTCGCCCGAATAGTCGGTCGAGGCCACCCACAAGCGCACAATTTCGGCGCCCATTTTTTCGGTCACTTCTTGTGGCGCAACGGTGTTGCCCAAGCTCTTGCTCATCTTGCGGCCTTGGCCATCGGTGGCAAAGCCGTGGGTCAACAAACCGCGGTAGGGCGCGCGGTCGTACAAGGCGCAACCCAACAACAACGAGCTGTGAAACCAGCCGCGGTGTTGGTCGTGGCCTTCCAAATACAAATCGGCTTCGGGGCCTTCGGCATGAAAGGGCGCACGGTCATAAGCATCTTTGTGGCTGCCACGCAGCACATGCTGAAAGGTGGAGCCAGAGTCAAACCACACTTCCAAAATGTCGGTGCTCTTGGTGTAGCTGGCGGCATCGTCACCGGCTTGGTTCAAGATGTCTTCCACCGTCACGCGGCTCCACGCTTCGATGCCGCCTTTTTCAACGATGTCAGCCGCTTGGTCCAAGATCTGCATCGTGCGTGGGTGCAACTCGCCGCTGTCTTTGTGCAAGAAAAACGGCACCGGCACGCCCCAGCTGCGCTGACGCGAAATACACCAGTCAGGGCGGTTGGCAATCATGTCGCGCAAACGCGTTTTACCGTTCTCTGGGTAGAAGTTGGTTTGCTCAATCGCATCGAGTGCGAGTTGACGCAATGACTTAGCTGCTTTGTCTTTGGTGAAGACCCCCGCACCACCTGTGGCGCCTTTCGAATCAACTTCGTCCATGCGAATAAACCATTGCGCCGCAGCACGGTAAATCACCGGCGTTTTGTGGCGCCAGCAATGCGGATAGCTGTGCGTGATGGTTTGCGTGGCCAACAAACGCCCTGCGTTTTGCAGTGTTTCCAAAATGACGGGCACGGCTTTCCAAATGTGCAAACCACCAAACAACGGGAAGTCAGCGGCATATGCGCCGTTGCCTTGTACGGGGTTCAAGATGTCGGTGTACTTCATGCCATGCGCCATGCATGAGTTGAAGTCGTCCACGCCATAAGCGGGTGCGCTGTGCACGATACCGGTGCCGTCGTCAGCCGTGGCGTAGTCGGCCAAAAACACTGGCGCGGTGCGTTGGTAACCAGCGTCCACATGCGACAGCGGATGGTTGAATTCAATGCGATCGAGTTGCTTGCCCACGGTGGTGGCAAGCACACTGCCGGTTAGCTTCCAGCGCTCTAAGCATTTTTCAACCAACGACTCAGCGCACATGAACAAACCACGCTCGGTGTCCACCAAGGCATAGCTGAGTTCGGGGTTCAAGTTCAGGGCTTGGTTGGCGGGAATGGTCCAAGCGGTGGTGGTCCAAATCACGGCAAATGCGTCTTTGCTGAGTTGGCTCAAACCAAATGCAGCGGCGAGTTTGTCGGGCTGCGCGCACAAGAAAGCCACATCGAGTGTCTCGCTTTTTTTGTCGGCGTATTCAATTTCAAACTCGGCCAGTGACGATCCGCAATCGAAACACCAATACACAGGTTTCAAACCACGGTACACAAAGCCGCGTTCGATCACGCGTTTGAAGGCGCGAATTTGACCGGCCTCGTTCGCAGGGTCCATTGTGCGATAGGGGCGTTCCCAATCGCCCAACACGCCCAAGCGTTTGAAGTCTTCGCGTTGTTGGTCAATTTGTTCGGTGGCAAATGCACGGCTCTTGGCTTGCATTTCGTCACGGCTCAGTTTGCGACCGTGTAATTTTTCAATCGCGTTTTCAATCGGCAAACCGTGGCAGTCCCAACCAGGAATGTATTGCGCATCAAAACCAGCGAGTTGCTTGGATTTGACGATCATGTCTTTCAACACTTTGTTCAACGCATGACCAATGTGCAATTTGCCATTGGCATACGGTGGGCCATCATGCAACACAAACAGCGGTGCGCCTTGGCGTGCCACGCGCAGTTTTTTGTACAAACCTTGGCTGTTCCAATCTTGCGTCCACTTGGGCTCGCGTTTGGGCAAATCGCCGCGCATTGGGAACGCGGTGTCGGGCAGGTTCAAGGTGCTGCGGTAGTCACTACCGGCGGTGTCTTTGGATTGGGTCATGGGTTTTGATCGGCGAGCCAAGCGCGCGCATCGGCGCAGTCTTTGTGGATGCCTTGCATCAAGGCGTCTAATCCGTCGTACTTCAGCTCGTCGTGTAATTTATGCAACAGTTCGACGCGAATGATTTTACCGTAGCCCCCCTCGTCGCCTAAGTGGGCGGGCCAGTCCAGGCAATGGGTTTCCAGCAGCACGCGACCACCGTTGACATCGTTGGGGTCGATCGAGGGACGAATGCCCAAATTGGCCACCCCTGCCAAGGGCTCAGCAGAGATGCCATGCACGCGCACCACAAAAATACCGCTGGCAGCCGGCTTCCAGTGGGTGAAGCGCAAATTCAAGGTGCGGCAATTCAGCTCACGGCCAAGCTTGCGACCATGCACCACATGGCCCGAAATCGCATAAGGTCGGCCTAACAGTTGTGCCACTTCTGCCATCGCACCGCGCCCCAGCGCTTCACGCACCGCAGAGCTCGACACCCGCAAACCACGCACCTCGTAGCTGTTCATGCGCGCCACATCAAAACCGAGTTGTGCGCCCGCGGCGTCGAGCATGGCGTAGTCGCCCAAGCGTTTGCTGCCAAAGCGAAAGTCGTCGCCCACCAGCACATATTTCACGCCCAAGCCATTGAGCAACACATCTTGAATAAACGCTTCGGGTGCCTTTGAGGCAAAGCTTTGGTTGAACGGCAACACCACGCATTGGTCCACGCCGCAAGCGTTCAACTCGTTGAGCTTGTCGCGCAGGGTGGCGATGCGTGCAGGCGCCACATCGGGTTGTTTGAACTGCTCGGCAAAGAAGTCGCGCGGGTGGGGCTCGAAGGTCATCACGCAGCTGGGCACACCGCGGTGGCGCGCCTCATTTTTCAGCAGCGCCAACATGGCCTGATGGCCACGGTGCACGCCGTCAAAGTTGCCGATGGTCAAAGCGCAAGCTTTGGCCATGTGCGGATGTTGAAAACCTCGAAATATTTGCATGTGATTCGGTGCCGTAGGCGTCAAGGAAATGACACACATTCGATGTATATTGTCTCTGATAGACAAATGCAGTCTCGCTCGGTCGTTGTTTGGCGAATGGAGGTGTTTTGTGAAGGTCTTGAAACTGTCAGCCCAAGGGCTACCGCAGTCGTGGATATCGCTGGAACAAGCGGTCATTCACTACGCGGCTGACGAGGTGCGCTGGGAATCCGGCGGCGAAGTGGCGGTCTTTCACGGCGGCACCAACGCCATCACGGGTCAGCAGTCGATCATCACGGTCAACAGCATCATTGGCACCAAGGGCGTGCCCAACATCAACCCCTTCGATCTCAAGCCCGGCCTCACCAACGCCAAACTCTTTGCCCGCGACCGCAACATCTGCGCCTACTGCGGCAACCACTTTCACGAAACCGACCTTACCCGCGAACACATTCGCCCCTACGGACAACACGGCCTAGACCATTGGATGAATGTGGTCACAGCCTGCAAATCGTGCAACCACCGCAAAGGCAACCGCACGCCAGAGCAAGCGCGCATGCCACTGCTGTACGCACCCTATGTGCCCAGCCTGTGGGAAGACTTCATTTTGCGCAACCGCCGCATCTTGGCCGACCAAATGGAGTTTTTGTTAGCCCATGTGCCCAAGAGTTCACGCTTGGTGATTTGAGTTGTTCAGCAACTCAGCAATCACTCTGGGGTAAATCAAATGCTCCTGCGTGAGCACGCGCGCAGCCAAACTGTCGGGCGTGTCTGAGGGCAACACCGGCACCACCGCCTGCGCCAAGATTGGCCCGTGGTCCAAATCGGCTGTCACCCGATGCACCGTGGCCCCGGCAAATTGGCAACCCGCTTCAAGCGCCCGCGCATGCGTGTGCAAACCCGGAAACGCTGGCAAGAGCGAAGGGTGAATGTTGAGTAAACGCCCTTCGTAGTGCGACACAAACCCCGCCGTCAAAATGCGCATGAAACCCGCCAACACCACCAAACACGGCGTGTGTTTGTCGATCTCGGTCATCAGGGCGCCATCAAACGCCTCACGAGGTTGCGGGGCTTTTGAAAACGCCGTGTGATCCACCACCGCTGTGGCAATGCCATGCTCACGCGCGAACAACAAACCTTTGGCATCGGCCTTGTTGCTGATGATGGCAGACACTTTGGCATCAAAGCGCTGCGCCCACTGCTGTGCAAGCGCTGCCTGCACGATGGCTGCCATGTTGGAGCCGCCGCCAGAGATCAAAATCACAATGTTTTTCATTGCGTGCGATTATCTGAGCCGCGCGCAGGGGCGCTGCATACAAAACAAATCACAGGGGTTTGCCCGTATTTGTCACCCCACCGACAAGAAAAAACGCACGATCGTGCTAAAAACGCAGAGTTGAACGAAAAGGGAATTTCATGGATCTGGCTTTTACCCCCGAAGAAGAAGCATTTCGTCAAGAGATACGTGCCTGGGTGCACGCCAATTTGCCGAAAGACATTTCGCACAAAGTGCACAACGCCTTGCGCTTGACGCGTGATGACATGCAGCGTTGGGCCCAAATTTTGGGCAAGAAAAATTGGCTCGGCTACGGTTGGCCCACCCAATTTGGCGGCCCCGGTTGGACTGCGGTGCAAAAACATTTGTTTGAAGAAGAATGCGCTTTGGCAGGTGCACCACGCATCGTGCCGTTTGGACCTGTCATGGTGGCGCCTGTCATCATGGCGTTTGGCAACGCCGAACAACAACAACGCTTCTTGCCTGGCATTGCCAGTGGCGAAGTGTGGTGGAGCCAAGGCTACAGCGAGCCTGGCTCGGGTTCTGATTTGGCATCGGTCAAAACGCGCGCTGAACGCGTGGGCAACAAATACATTGTCAATGGCCAAAAAACATGGACCACCTTGGGCCAATACGGCGAATGGATTTTTTGCTTGGTGCGCACCAGCAACGAAGGCAAACCACAAACCGGCATTTCGTTTTTGTTGATCGACATGAAGTCACCCGGCGTGACGGTGCGTCCCATCAAGTTGCTTGACGGTGAATGCGAGGTCAACGAAGTGTGGTTCGACAATGTCGAAGTGCCTGCTGAGAATTTGATTGGCGAAGAAAACAAAGGCTGGACTTACGCCAAACATTTGTTGGCCCATGAGCGCACCAACATCGCCGATGTGAACCGCGCCAAACGCGAACTCGAACGCTTGAAACGCATCGCCAAAGCAGAGGGCGTTTATGACCCCGCCACCGGGGGCGCCGAGGCCCTGCGTTTCAGAGACGAAATTGCCAAACTCGAAGTTGATGTGGTGGCGCTCGAGATGTTGGTGTTGCGCGTGTTGTCCGCCGAAAAATCGGGCAAGCAAACACTTGATATTGCAGGCTTGTTGAAAATCAAAGGTAGCGAAATTCAACAGCGCTACAGCGAACTCATGATGTTGGCCGCAGGCCCTGCGAGTGTGCCCTTCATCGAAGAGGCGATGGAAGCTGGCTACCAAGGCGACTTCACACAACACACCGCGCCTTTGGCGTCCACTTACTTCAACATGCGCAAGACCACGATTTATGGTGGTTCAAACGAAGTGCAACGCAACATCGTTGCGCAAACCGTATTGGGATAAATCATGGACTTCAATTTTTCAGACGATCAAGAACAACTGCGCGACGCCGTGCGCAAATGGGTCGACAAAGGCTACGACTTCGAACGCCGCCGTGGCATCGTGAACGCCGGTGGTTTTTCGCGTGAGGCCTATGGCGAACTGGCCGATTTGGGTTTGGGTGGCCTGTATGTGAGCGAAGAGCTCGGTGGCATGGGCATGGGCCCCGTAGAGGGCATGGTGGTGATGGAAGAGTTGGGGCGCGGCATCGTGCTCGAACCTTTGTCACACGCCCTCATCGCTGGCGCTGTGTTGAGTCACTACGCCCATGCCGATGTGCAAGCAGCTTGGTGCGACAAATTGGTGAGCGGTGAGGCCATGGTGGTGCTCGCACATCAAGAGCGGCAAGCGCGTTACCAAACCACAAGTTGCAAAACACAAGCCACCGAAAAAAGTGGTGCTTGGGCCCTCACAGGCCACAAAACATTGGTGGCCGCAGGTGACCAGGCTGATGCTTGGTTGGTGCCCGCCATGACAAACGGTCAGCTCGCGTTGTTCATCGTCAAGCGTGATGCAACAGGTGCCACTTGCAACGGTTATGTCACACAAGACGGCAGCCGTGCAGCAGACATCACCCTCAACAACACACCTGCACAACTGGTCACGCAAGACGGTGCTACAGCGCTGGCACATGCGCTTGACATTGGCATTGCCGCAGTGTGTGCAGAAGCTGTGGGTGTGATGGACAAAACATTGGCCATTACAGTGGACTACATGAACACACGCAAACAGTTTGGTGTGGCGATTGCCACTTTCCAAGCCTTGCGCCACCGCGTGTCAGACATGAAAATGCAATTGGAGTTGGCGCGTTCGATGAGCTACTACGCCTCGCTCAAACTCAATGCACCCGAGCCAGAGCGCCGCGCTGCCATGAGCCGCGCCAAATACCAACTCGGTGTGTCCATGCGTTATGTGGGTCAACAAGCGGTGCAATTGCACGGTGGCATCGGGGTGACGGACGAATACATCGTCAGCCATTACTTCAAAAAGCTCACCCAATTGGAGATGACCTTTGGTGACACTTTGCATCACTTGGGTCAAGTGTCTGAACACATGCAAGACACAGCGGGTGTGTTTGCATAAGGTGTGATCAGCGCGTGTGATGCACGCGCCAGTGCTTTATGGCTGGCTCTCTATTTTTTGAAACCGTGGTTGCACCACGCCGTCAATCGTCACCGTTTCGGTGAACATGGCGGCGGGTCTTACCCACAGGCCATGTTGACCATACAGCGCGCGATACACCGTCATGGGTTCTAAGGTTTCGCTGTGGCGCGCGGTGCCCATCACTTCATATTGACCGCCTTTGTAATGGCGGTACAGCCCAGTGGGTGTTTCTGTCAGCGGTGGTAAATCTTGGTCGTTCATCGTTTTTGAGTCAGAAAAAAGCCAGCCGAAGCAGGCCAGATTGGGTGGGACAATACACCCATGCATCCTAAAGCCCTGTTAGACGCGTGCACCGAGCTCGTGCGCCTCACTTTGTCGTTTGAACACCCTGCCGACTCGGTGGTGTCCAAATTTTTTCGCGATTACCGCAAGACCTACGCCTTTGGCCCGCGTGAGCGCGCGGTGTTGGCCGAAACGGTCTACAACGTGTTGCGCTACAAATTGCGCTACGACCACTTCGCGCCCTCTGGCTCTGGCCCCAAAGAACGCCGTTTGGCCATTTTGGGCTTTGCACAGCATTTGAAAGACCATGCGCCGGCCGCCAAAGAGCAAGCACCATCGGGCGCCGCCAAAAAATCGGTCAGCGCACGCCATGCGCAAGCACAGCATGCGAATGGGCGTCAGGCAAATACGCGTCATGGTGCTGGGGCACAACGCGCGACCAACGATCCGCTTGATTTCCTCAGGGGCGCATTGTCCAAACAAGAAGAAGCATGGTTAGAAGCCTGTGAAAACATCAATGTGGCGGACCTGATGGAACGCCACCGTCACAACTTGCCCGAGTGGATGGTCAACCCGCTCAAAGAACAAGTGGGAGAGGGCTTTTGGCCTTTGGTGAATGCACTCAACACACCTGCACCATTGGATTTGCGCGTCAACAGCTTCACTGACAAACGCAACGATGTGCAGCACGAATTGAAGTTGGCAGACATTGCAGCCGAGCCCACGCCTTACTCACCTTGGGGCTTGCGCATTCAAGGCAAACCTGCGCTCACCAAACTCGATGCTTTTGCACGCGGTGCGATGGAAGTACAAGACGAAGGCTCACAACTCTTGGCCTTGTTGCTTGACGCCAAGCGTGGCGAAATGGTGGTTGATTTTTGCGCCGGTGCTGGTGGCAAAACCTTGGCCATTGGTGCCACCATGCGCAGCACCGGTCGCTTGTATGCGTTTGACACATCAGCGCATCGCTTAGACGCTTTGAAGCCACGTTTGGCGCGCAGCAAATTGTCGAATGTGCACCCCGCCGCCATCGCGCACGAGCGTGATGAACGCATCAAACGTTTGAGCGGCAAGATCGACCGTGTGTTGGTCGACGCGCCTTGTTCGGGCTTGGGTACCTTGCGCCGCAACCCCGATCTCAAATGGCGTCAATCGCCCAAGTCTGTGGCAGAACTCAATGCCAAGCAAACTGCGATTTTGGAAAGCGCAGCGCGTTTGGTGAAACCGGGTGGGCGTTTGGTCTATGCCACATGCAGTGTGTTGCAAGAAGAAAACGAAGCCATTGCCGAAGCCTTCAGTGCCAAGCATCCCAACTTTGTGCCGTTGTCGGTGGCTGAAACGCTAGAGGCCTTGAAAGTGCCCCATGCGGCGAGTTTGTGTACGACAAACGGTACTTCTTATTTGCGTTTGTGGCCTCATATACACGGAACCGATGGTTTTTTTGCCGCCGCCTGGGTGGCTCGTTAAAATTGAAACGATATTCAATTTGTTAGAAAGTCTTGCATGTTGTTGCCCCAATCAGAGTTGTTAGATGCCGTGTTGAACTGGATGATCCATGGCTTGGTTGACTTCACGGGGTGGCAAGTGCTGATCGCGGCACTGGTGTTCACACACATCACCATTGCCAGCGTGACGATTTATTTGCACCGTCACTCGGCGCACCGATCGCTCGACTTGCATCCCATTCCTTCGCACTTCTTTCGCTTTTGGCTGTGGCTCACCACCGGTCAAGTCACCAAAGAGTGGACCGCGGTGCACCGCAAACACCACGCCAAATGCGAGCAGGCTGAAGACCCTCACAGCCCCCATGTGCATGGCATCAAAACTGTGTTGTTCACAGGCGCTGAGTTGTATCGCAAAGAATGCAAAAACTTAGACACCTTGGCTCGTTTTGGCCACGGCACGCCCGACGACTGGATTGAACGCAACCTGTACACCCGCTTCTCGTGGCAGGGTGTGGCCCTGATGTTGATCGTCAACTTGGCCTTGTTCGGTGTCTTGGGTTTGTCGGTGTGGGCTTTGCAGATGATGTGGATCCCCATCACTGCAGCGGGCATCATCAACGGTGCGGCGCACTACTGGGGTTATCGCAATTTTGAAGCACCTGATGCAAGCACTAACATTTCGCCTTGGGGCATCATCATTGGTGGTGAAGAGTTGCACAACAACCACCACACATATCCCACCTCTGCCAAGCTGTCGGTCAAGCCCTATGAGTTTGATTTGGGTTGGTTGTACATCCGCATTTTGGAAACCTGTGGCATGGCCACCGTCAAGAAAACGCCACCTAAATTGGCGTTTGGTGACATTCAACCTGTGGCCGACGAAAAAACGCTCGAGGCTGTCATTGCCAACCGTTACGAAGTGATGGCCAATTACGCGCGCCAGTTGCGCTTGGCGTTGAAGCAAGAAATTGACAGCTTGAACGCGCGTCCTTCTGAGTCCGTGTTGGCAGCGGCCAAGCGCTGGATGCACCGCGATGTTGAAAAAGTGCCCCCTGTGGTGTTGACTCAGTTGGAGCTGGCGCGCGCCGCGTTACCTAAGATCGACACGATGGTGCAAATGCGCGAAGAGCTCCGTCAGTTGTGGCTCAACACCCACCACAGCCGCGCTCAATTGGCGCTTGATTTGCAAGCTTGGTGCAAACGCGCTGAGAACAGTGGCATTGCCGCTTTGCAAGAGTTCTCGATGCACTTGCGCGCAGCACGTGTGTGACGCGGGCAAACATCTAAGAGGCGCAGGCCTCAAAAAATAAAAGGCGCCTCAGGCGCCTTTTATTTTGTTCATTGTTCTTGCGCAAGCACTCTTTTCAAACAACAAAAAACCCGCCAACTTGCGTGGGCGGGTTTTGCAAAGATCTGAGGTTGAATTACTTCAACTTGGTTTCTTTGTATTCCACATGCTTGCGAGCTTTGGGATCAAATTTCATGATCGTCATTTTCTCGGGCATGGTTTTTTTGTTTTTGCTGGTCGTGTAGAAGTGACCGGTGCCGGCTGATGATTCCAGCTTGATTTTTTCGCGTCCGCCTTTGGATGCCATGATCGTTTCCTTTCAGATGAGCTATTAAGCTTGGCCGCGTGCGCGCAAATCGGCGAGCACAGAGTCAATGCCATTCTTGTCGATCAGGCGCAAAGCAGCGCTAGACACGCGCAGGCGCACCCAACGGTTTTCGCTTTCCACCCAGAAACGGCGGTATTGCAGGTTCGGCAAGAACCGGCGCTTGGTTTTGTTGTTGGCGTGGGAAACATTGTTCCCCGACATTGGGCCTTTGCCCGTTACTTCACATACGCGTGCCATGTGGACACTCCATGATTTTCTAAACGGTGACTCTTGAGGGGCAGCACTGAACGCGCTGTTCAAAAAATCACCTCACCTCGCCAGAAGGGTGGCGGTAACCCAAGCTTTGCAAGCCCAGCCCCGTGCGAACGACGGGGGAAAGATTCAGCAAAGCCTGACATTATAGCCAACTTCAGGCCGCGCTGCCAACGGACGGCCCCGAAGACGATCAGGAGCCGAATGCGAACTTTATTGCTCTAAGAACCGCTGCGCGTCGAGTGCTGCCATACAACCCGTACCCGCGCTGGTGATGGCTTGGCGGTACACATGGTCTTGCACATCGCCGGCGGCAAAAATGCCGGGCACCGAAGTTTGGGTGGCAAAACCTTGCAAACCGCTCTTGGTGACGATGTAGCCATCTTTCATGTCCAACTGTCCTTGGAAGATGTCGGTGTTGGGGTGGTGGCCAATGGCAATGAAACAGCCTTGCACGGTGATTTCACGGGTGCTGCTATCTGTGGTGCTTTTCAGGCGCACGCCGGTCACGCCGGACTGATCGCCCAACACCTCGTCGAGGGTGCTGTTGGTCTCCAACACGATCTTGCCGGCGGCCACTTTTTCCATCAGCTTGTCGATCATGATCGCCTCGGCCTTGAATTTGTCGCGACGGTGAATCAGATGCACTTTTGTGGCGATGTTGGACAAATACAGCGCTTCTTCAACAGCGGTGTTACCGCCACCGACCACGCACACGGGTTGGTCGCGGTAGAAAAAACCATCGCAGGTGGCGCAGCCTGATACGCCACGGCCCATGAAGGCTTCTTCGGAGGGCAGCCCCAAATACTTGGCCGAAGCGCCGGTGCAAATGATCAAGCTGTCGCAGGTGTAGGTGCCGCTGTCTCCAGTGAGGGTGAAGGGGCGTTTGGAGAAATCGACCTTGTTGATGTGGTCAAACACGATTTGGGTGTTGAAACGCTCGGCATGCTGTTGAAAGCGCTGCATGAGGTCGGGGCCTTGCACGCCGTGCACATCGGCGGGCCAGTTGTCCACTTCGGTGGTGGTCATCAGTTGGCCGCCTTGGGCCATGCCGGTGATCAAAAGGGGCTTCAAATTGGCGCGGGCGGCGTAAACCGCAGCGGTGTAGCCGGCAGGGCCAGAGCCGAGAATCAAAACTTGGGCGTGTTGGGGGGTGGACATGTGAAAAAAGGCCTGTGAAAAGAGACAATCAGAAGCTAGATTGTAAGAACCCTTCAGAGCCCCTTGCCGACACCAGGTCGCCGCTCGGGTAAGCTCTGTCCCCTGACATGACGTATTCGCTCAACACACTCAACAACGACCGTCGCACTTCGGGTGCCGACGACGACGCCAAACCCACCGGATTCAAACGCTTTGCGCAGGAAATTGCGCTCACCGCTGGGTTTGTTTTCATGGCCTTTTGGTTCTTGGCCTTGCTCACCCACACCGGCCAAGACCCTGCTTGGACCACCTCTGGCTCAGGCGCCCCCGTGCGCAACTTTGGGGGGCGTTTGGGCGCTTGGCTGAGCGACATGAGTTTTTTCTTGTTGGGCTATTCGGTGTGGTGGTGTTTTGCGGCAGCCTTGGTGGCTTGGTTGTCGGCATTGGCCAACCGCTTGCGCGACGAAGATACGCCTGCACCCGAGCATATGGGCTGGCGCTACACCCGCTTTGCGTTTTGGGCGGGCTTGGTGTTGTTGTTGCTCTCTAGCGTGGGTTTGGAATGGACACGCATGTACCGTTTTGAAGACCGCTTACCTGGCCATGTGAGTGGCGGTGTGTTGGGCTATATGGTGGGGCCCTTCAGTTTGCAATGGTTGGGCTTCAATGGTTCAGGTTTGATCTTCATTGTGTTTGGTGTGGTCGGTGCGTCGTGGGTGTTTCGTTTTTCTTGGGGCCAAGCCGCAGAAAACATTGGTGCATTCATTGACGGTTTGATCGAAGCTTGGCGTGAGCGCCGCGAACGCGCGCAAGACGAGGCGTATGGTTTGGTGGCTGCACGTGAACGCGAAGAAGTGGTGTTGGAAGAACGCATTGAAGTCGAAGAACACCATCCTGTGCCGGTCGTCATTGAGCCCGAGCGCGTCGAAGTGCCCAAGAGTGCGCGTGTGGCCAAAGAGCGCCAAAAGCCTTTGTTCAATGACATGGTCGATTCGCGTTTGCCACAAGTCGATTTGCTCGATGGCCCGCAAGCCCGACAAGACACGGTGGCCCCCGAAACACTGGAGATGACCAGCCGCATGATCGAGAAAAAGTTGAAAGACTTTGGTGTCGAGGTGCGTGTGGTGGCTGCGTCACCCGGCCCTGTGATCACCCGTTATGAAATTGAACCTGCCACCGGCGTGAAGGGTTCGCAAGTGTTGAACTTGGCGAAAGATTTGGCGCGTTCGTTGTCGTTGGTATCCATTCGAGTGGTCGAGACGATTCCCGGCAAAAACTACATGGCGCTCGAGCTGCCCAATGCGAAGCGTCAGTCGATTCGCTTGAGTGAAATTTTGGGCTCGGATGTTTACAACGAAGCCAAGTCGATGTTGACCATGGGTTTGGGCAAAGACATTGTGGGCAACCCCGTGGTGGCTGACTTGGCCAAGATGCCGCACGTGTTGGTGGCGGGCACAACAGGTTCGGGTAAATCGGTGGGTATCAACGCGATGATTTTGTCGTTGCTCTACAAAGCCGAAGCACGCGATGTGCGTTTGTTGATGATCGACCCCAAGATGTTGGAAATGTCGGTCTACGAAGGCATTCCCCATTTGTTGGCGCCGGTGGTGACCGACATGCGCCAAGCTGCACACGGTTTGAATTGGTGTGTGGGCGAAATGGAAAAGCGCTACAAGTTGATGAGCAAACTCGGTGTGCGAAACCTCGCGGGTTACAACGCCAAGATCGACGAAGCTGCTGCGCGTGAAGAATTCATTTACAACCCCTTTAGCTTGACGCCCGAACAACCTGAACCCCTCGAGCGCTTACCGCACATCGTGGTGGTGATCGACGAGTTGGCCGACTTGATGATGGTGGTGGGTAAAAAGATTGAAGAGCTGATCGCGCGTTTGGCGCAAAAAGCACGTGCCGCTGGCATTCACTTGATCTTGGCCACACAGCGCCCCAGCGTGGATGTGATCACCGGCCTCATCAAAGCCAACATTCCTACGCGCATTGCGTTTCAGGTGAGCAGCAAAATCGACAGCCGCACCATCCTTGATCAAATGGGCGCAGAAGCCTTGCTCGGCATGGGTGACATGTTGTACATGGCCAGTGGCACAGGCTTGCCCATACGCGTGCACGGTGCGTTTGTGAGCGACGAAGAAGTGCATCGCGTGGTGAGTTATTTGAAAACACAAGGCGAGCCCGATTACATCGAAGGTGTGCTCGAAGGTGGCACCGTCGACGGTGAGGGCGGTGGTGCAGGTCCCGATTTGTTTGGTGAAACTTCGAGCGAAAAAGACCCCATGTATGACCAAGCGGTGGAAGTGGTGTTGAAAAATCGCAAAGCCAGTATTTCACTCGTGCAGCGCCATTTGAAAATTGGTTACAACCGCGCAGCGCGATTGGTAGAAGACATGGAAAAAGCGGGCTTGGTCAGCGCCATGAGCAGCAATGGTCAACGTGAAATTTTGGTGCCGAAGCGCGATGAATAAATTGTCTATGCTTAGAGGTGCGCTGCAAAAATGCTATGCCGCTTTATTGAGTTTGGTGTTTGTCATGGCAATGCCTTTCTGTGCAAATGCCAACGCCAACAGCTTAGACACCTTGGCGCAGTTCTTAAAAACCACTCAAAGTGGGCGCGCTGAATTCAAGCAGGTGGTCACCTCGCCCAGCAAAGCGGGGCAGCCTGTGCGCAGCAAACAATCTGCGGGCACATTTGCATTCATACGACCCACCAAATTTCGCTTTGAATACCAAAAACCTTTTCCACAAGTGATCGTGGCAGATGGTCAAACCTTGTGGTTGTATGACGTTGATCTGGAACAAGTGACTGCGCGCAAACAAGTGCAAGCGCTGAACACCACGCCCGCAGCGCTGATTGCTACTGCGACCGATGTGGCTGCTTTGCAAAAAGATTTCTCGCTGCAAGCGCAACCCGATGCCGATGGGTTGCAGTGGGTGCAAGCCACACCCAACAACAAAGACAGCACCTTGAGCCTAGTCCGTTTGGGCCTGAGTGTGAACGGCCAACAAGTCGCGTTGGCCAAGCTCGAAATTTTGGATGCCATGGGTCAACGCTCTTTACTGAGCTTTGAGCGTTTTGAAGTCAACCCCAGTGGTTTGACGGCTGCTGCCTTTAACTTTGTGCCACCCAAAGGGGTGGATGTGGTGCGGCCCTAGCGCATTGAGATAGGGCATAGCGCTAAGGCCTGGCATTAAGGCATGGCGCTAATGCTTGCGCGCAATGGCAAAGGCGTTGGTCAGCGCGGTGAATCCCACTTTGGGGTAGTAATCCATCGCATCGGGGGCAGACAACAAAATCAATGAAACCTGATCGCTCAGTTGGTCGCGAATGGTTTGAATGAGTTGATGCCCAACACCTTGGCGTTGGTGGTCATGGTCAACCGCCAGATCAGAAAGATAGCAACAGTAACTGTGATCGGTCAACGCACGCGCGATGCCGATGAGTTTGTCGTCCTCCCAAGCGCTTGCAATCAGATTGGCTTGGGCAAACATTTTTTCAATGCGTGGCACATCGTGGGTGGGACGGCGGATGCCTGAGCCGTTGTACACACGAACAATGTCTTGCGTGGCCAAGGGCACATTGATTTTGTAATGAATTGTCATTCGCCCACTGTAACCAAGGAGGGCAAATCTTCCAAATTCAAAAACGCCACATGTAGAGCTTGGCTACACTTGTGTATCAACTTCGTTGACCATTTTTTGTGACCAAACCAACCCCCGCCGCCCATTCGCCACTCGCCGAGCAACTTCGCCCGCGCACACTTGCTGAAGTCATCGGCCAACAGCATTTGTTGGGCGAGGGCATGGCCTTGCGGGTGGCGTTTGAATCGGGGCAACCGCACAGTTGCATTTTGTGGGGTCCACCCGGTGTGGGCAAAACCACCATCGCGCGTTTGATGGCCGATGCGTTTGACGCACAGTTTTTATCCATCAGCGCTGTGTTGGGGGGTGTGAAAGAAATTCGCGAAGCAGTCGAGTTGGCTTTGGCGGCGCGCGATGGCTTAGAAGGCAAACGCACCATCATGTTTGTCGATGAGGTGCACCGTTTCAACAAAAGCCAGCAAGATGCTTTTTTGCCGCATGTTGAATCGGGCTTGTTCACCTTCATTGGTGCCACCACCGAAAACCCATCGTTTGAAGTCAACTCAGCGTTGCTTTCGCGTGCGGCGGTGTATGTGTTGCAGTCTTTGACCGAAGACGACTTGGCGCACATCATTGCCAAAGCACAAAGCATTCAAGCCGTGCCCGCCATCGATGCTGCGGCTCAACAACGATTGATCGCTTATGCCGATGGCGATGCCAGGCGTTTGCTCAACACCTTAGAAACTTTGGCCGTGGCTGCCAACCGTGAAAAGTTAGTGACCATCAGCGATGACTGGTTGCTCAAAGTGTTAGGCGAACGCATGCGTCGCTATGACAAAGGTGGTGAACAGTTTTACGACACCATCAGTGCTTTGCACAAATCGGTGCGTGGTTCAGACCCCGATGCCGCTTTGTATTGGTTGGTGCGCATGCTCGATGGTGGCGCGGATCCGCGTTACATGGCGCGTCGCTTCATTCGCATGGCCGCTGAAGACATTGGGTTGGCCGACCCCCGCGCATTGCGCATGGCGCTCGATGCTGCTGAGGTGTATGAGCGCTTGGGTTCACCCGAGGGTGAACTTGCCCTCGCCGAGTGCGTGGTTTACTTGGCGGTAGCGCCCAAGTCAAACGCGGTCTACAAGGCCTACAACGAAGTCAAAGCGTTTGTGAAAAAAGATGGCACGCGGCCCGTGCCCATGCATTTGCGCAACGCCCCCACCCAGTTGATGAAAGACCTCAGCTACGGCAAGGGCTATCGCTATGCCCACGACGAAGAAGACGGATTTGCGGCGGGGGAAACCTATTTGCCCGAGGGCATGCACAATGCGGGCTTTTACCGCCCTGTCGAGCGCGGTTTAGAGATCAAAATAGCAGAAAAGTTGCGCTACTTGCGCGAGAAAAATAAACAAACGGGACAATAGAGATGGATGTATTGCTTCAACAGGTCATCAACGGCCTGGTGCTGGGCAGCATGTATGCGTTGGTGGCTTTGGGTTACACCATGGTCTACGGCATCATCAACCTCATCAACTTTGCGCACGGTGAAGTGCTGATGGTGGGTGCTTTGTGCAGTTGGACGGTCATTGGCATTTTGCAACCTTTGTTGCCCACTACACCCGGCTGGATCATTTTGCTGTTGTCGATGGTGGTGGCGTGTGTGGCCGCAGCCGCCTTGAATTTTGCGATTGAAAAAATCGCGTATCGCCCTTTGCGCAATGCACCCAAGCTTGCGCCCCTGATCACGGCCATTGGCATGTCGATCTTGTTGCAAACTTTGGCGATGATCATTTGGAAGCCCAATTACAAACCGTTTCCATCGTTGTTACCCACCACACCGATTGCGATTGGTGAAGCGGTCATCACACCGATTCAGTTGATGATTTTGGGCGTCACGGCGGTGTCGTTGGCGGTGTTGTCATGGTTGGTGAACCGAACCAAGTTGGGACGCGCCATGCGTGCTACCGCAGAAAACCCACGCGTGGCAAGTTTGATGGGCGTCAAGCCTGATGTGGTCATTTCTGCCACCTTCATCATCGGCGCCGTGTTGGCTGCCATTGCCGGTGTGATGTGGGCTTCTAACTACGGCACAGTGCAACACGCCATGGGTTTCTTGCCAGGGCTCAAAGCTTTTACTGCTGCGGTGTTTGGTGGCATTGGCAATTTGGCGGGCGCGGTGGTTGGTGGTTTGTTGTTGGGTCTGATCGAGTCGATTGGTTCAGGCTATTTGGGTGAACTCACCGGTGGTGTGTTGGGCAGCCATTACACCGACATCTTGGCCTTTGTGGTGTTGATCATCATGCTTACCTTGCGTCCTTCAGGATTGCTCGGTGAGCGTGTGGCGGACAGAGCGTGAGAGGGGAATACACATGAATCACGCTGTGTTTTCAAACCGTTGGTTGATGGCTGTGGTGCTGTTGGCATTGCCTTTGGTGTTGCAAAGTTTTGGCAACGCATGGGTGCGCATTGCTGACATGTCGTTGCTGTATGTGTTGTTGGCTTTGGGCCTAAACATTGTGGTGGGCTACGCCGGTTTGCTCGATTTGGGCTATGTGGCCTTCTTCGCGGTGGGCGCGTATATGTTTGGCTTGTTCGCGTCGCCGCATTTGAGTGAGGCGTTTCCTTGGATAGCGGCCATGTTCCCCAACGGCCTGCACATGAGTTTGTGGATGGTGTTGCCGTTGGCCGCAGGCTTGGCGGGTTTGTTTGGCGTGTTGTTGGGCGCGCCGACTTTGAAATTGCGCGGCGACTATTTGGCCATCGTCACTTTGGGTTTTGGTGAAATCATCCGCGTGTTCTTGAATAACCTGGACCATCCAGTCAACATCACCAACGGGCCCAAAGGCATTGGACAAATTGATGCGGTCACGGTGTTTGGTTATCCGTTGTCCAAAAAGCTTGACTTGGGTTTCGTTGAGTTGCCATCGGTCACGCTTTACTACTATTTGTTTTTGGCCTTGGTGGTGGTGAGCGTCATCATTTGCCACCGTTTAGAAAACTCGCGCATTGGTCGCGCATGGATGGCGATCCGTGAAGATGAAATTGCGGCCAAAGCCATGGGCTTGAACACCCGCAACTTAAAGCTCTTGGCGTTTGCGATGGGCGCCACTTTTGGTGGCGTATCGGGCGCCATGTTTGCATCGTTTCAGGGGTTTGTGTCACCCGAATCGTTCAGCTTGATGGAGTCGGTCATGATCGTGGCCATGGTGGTGCTGGGTGGCATTGGCCATTTGCCCGGTGTGATTTTGGGCGCAGTGTTGTTGGCGGCTCTGCCCGAAGTGTTGCGTTATGTGGCCGGTCCTTTGCAAGCCATGACCGACGGTCGGTTGGATGCTGCCATCTTGCGACAGCTGTTGATTGCTTTGGCCATGATCATCATCATGCTGTGGCGCCCGCGTGGTTTGTGGCCCACTTCAGAACATGGCAAATCCAGCGCACGCAGTGCTGCGGGTTCAAGCACTGGAGGTGTTGCATGAGTGTTGCAACTTCTGCTTTGGCTTTGAATGTGTCGGGCATCTCCAAACGGTTTGGGGGTTTACAAGCGCTGAGTGATGTGGGTTTGCAAATTGAACTCGGTCAGGTGTATGGCTTGATTGGCCCCAACGGTGCAGGCAAGACCACCTTCTTCAATGTCATCACAGGTTTGTACACGCCTGACAGTGGCAAGTTCGAGTTGGCGGGCAAACCTTATCAACCGAGCGATGTACACAAAGTGGCGCAAGCCGGTATTGCGCGCACCTTTCAAAACATCCGTTTGTTTGCCGACATGACAGCGCTTGAAAATGTCATGGTGGGTCGCCATGTGCGCACCGGCTCGGGTGTGTGGGGTGCCATTTTCAGAACAAAAAATTTCTTGGCCGAAGAAGCTGCCATTGCACAACGCGCGCGTGAGTTGCTCGACTATGTGGGCATTGCCGACATGGCCGATGCCAAAGCGCGTACCTTGAGCTATGGTGACCAGCGTCGTTTAGAAATTGCGCGCGCTTTGGCGACAGACCCGCAACTGATTGCCCTGGATGAACCAGCCGCTGGCATGAACGCCACCGAGAAAGTGCAACTGCGTGCACTGATCGACAAAATTCGCCACGACCATGGTACGGTGTTGTTGATCGAACACGATGTGAAGTTGGTCATGGGTTTGTGTGACCGCGTGACTGTGCTCGACTACGGCAAAGTGATTGCGCAAGGCACACCAGCTGAGGTGCAACATAACCCGCAAGTGGTTGAAGCCTACTTGGGCACAGGGGGACATTGAGATGCAAGCCACACCTACCGAAACCAAGCTTGCATCACCAACAGCGCAAGTGTTGTTGTCTGTGCAAGATGTGCGCGTGTCGTACGGCGGCATTCAAGCTGTCAAAGGCGTGAGCCTTGAAGTGCGTGCAGGCGAATTGGTGTCGTTGATTGGCTCGAATGGTGCGGGCAAAACCACCACCATGAAAGCCATCACTGGCTTGTTGCCACTGGCAGGTGGCCACATTCAACTCAATGGTCAAACCATTGACGGTCAAGGCCCGTGGGACTTGGTGCAACAAGGCTTGGCCATGGTGCCCGAAGGCCGAGGCGTGTTCACCCGTATGACCATTTTGGAAAACTTGCAAATGGGTGCGTATTTGCGCAGTGACGCTGCGCAAGTGAAAGTGGACATTGAGCGTGTGTTCACCACCTTCCCGCGCTTGAAAGAACGGCGTGACCAACTCGCTGGCACCATGTCGGGTGGCGAGCAACAAATGTTGGCGATGGGTCGAGCCCTGATGAGTCAACCCAAAGTGTTGTTGTTAGACGAACCTTCGATGGGTTTGTCACCCATCATGGTGGATAAAATTTTTGAAGTCGTGCGCGATGTGTCACAACAAGGCGTCACGATTTTGTTGGTCGAACAAAACGCCAGCCGTGCCTTGCAAATTGCAGACCGTGGGTATGTGATGGAATCGGGCTTGATCACCCTCAGCGGTGCCGCCAGCGATTTGTTGCACGATCCCAAAGTGCGTGAAGCTTATTTAGGGGAGTAATGTCGTATGTCTACCACCACCCATGCGCGCACACCAGCGGCCCAACTCAGTGCACAAGACATTGCCAACTACCAGCGTGATGGCTATGTCATTCCGCCCTATCGCCTTGAGCCCGAATTGCTCAAAGGTTTGCAAGATGCGCTCAACAACTTGATTGCCAACAACCCCGGTGTGCGCCCCGAAAAATTGGTCAGCGCCCACATCGAAGGTCGCAACGATGAAGGTGTGCACGGCAGCCACAAGTTTTTAGAACTGGCCATGCATCCGCCCATCGTGGATTTGGTCGAGCAACTCATTGGCCCTGACATCATCTTGTGGGGCTGCCATGTGTTTTGCAAACCCGCCAGCGAAGGGTTTGAAACACCGTGGCACCAAGACGGTCACTATTGGCCCATTCGCCCCTTGGCCACATGCACCGTGTGGGTGGCGCTCGAGCCCAGCACCATCGAGAACGGTTGCTTGCGTGTCATTCCTGGTTCGCACCGCGACAAAGCCTTGCACGAACATTTGCATGAAGACCGCAACGATTTAACCCTCAACCAACGCATGGCCGATGGCACCTTCGACGAGTCGCAAGCGGTGGACTTGCAATTGCAACCCGGCGAAATGTCGATGCATGATGTCTACATGATTCACGGCGCCAAAGCCAACACCTCTGCACACCGACGCACCGGTGTGGCTTTGCGTTTCATGCCAGGCACTTCTTTGTTTTCACGCGACATCAAACCGGTGGATGGTAAATCTGGTGTGCCCGTGAGTTTTGCTACGCGGCCTCTGTGGTTGCTCAGAGGGCAAGATCGCACAGGGCAAAATGATTTTGAAGTAGGTCACCGACGCTGAAAGCGCCAACTCACATATCCAGCAGCCAAATGATGATTTGTTTGGCCACAAAACCCAACATGCCAAACGCGAGCACCAAGAACAACACGAAGGTGCCGAACTTGCCGGCTTTCGATTCGCGTGCCAGTTGGTAAATGATGAACAGCATGTAGAGCATGAAGCCCGCCACGCCAAAGGTGAGCCCGATTTGGGCGAATTGTTCTTCTGTCATGACCGCTCAATGCTTGCTGGCGTCGTAGACCACCAAGTCACGGTAAGCATGCCAACTCGCGTGGCCCAACATGGGCACCACAGCCAGCAAACCCAAAAACGCTGAGCCAATGCCAAGTGCGGTGAACAAACACAAAATGCCCGCCCAAGCCGACATCGCAAAAGGGTTGCGTGCCACCACACGCCAACTGGTGTGCACCGCTTGCCACAGTGTGAGGGTGGGGTGATCCATCAGCAACGGGATGGTGATGACGGTTGACGCAAACATGGGCGCTGCAATGAAAGCGCTCATCACCACCCACACTTCAAACAAACCCAGTTGCGGTTGCAACACCACCAAGCGCAAAAAATCGGTGGGCGTGTGCACGCTCGCAGGCAGCATCCAATGCACCAAGCCCGCTGAACACACCAACCACCCGCCACTCGAGAGTGCCAACAACAAACCAAATTGAATCAGTCGCTTGTCGCCACATAACCAAATGCGAAACGCATCGGCCACATGCGCTTCTTGTTGTCGCTCCAAGCGTCGGCTGATGTCATACAAACCGACGGCAAGCAAAGGTGCCACGATCATGCACACCGAGAGCATGGCGGCAATCCACCAAAAGTCATGGCGCGCAAACCAAAACAACGCACCGCCAACCATCGCCAAGATCAAACCATGCGTCACACCCGCGGTGGGGCTGTGCTCCATGTCGCGCCATGCCAAGGCCAACCATTGCATGGGGCGAAGAATGTCGACTTCTTGTATGTCGAGTTCTGGATGCGGTGTGTTTGTCATGTCAATCCACGCGCGCGCCGCTGGCTTTCACCACCTGCTCATACTTGGTTCGCTCGGCCTGCATGAACTGTGCAAAAACATCGGGGCTGTTGGGAACAGGCTCTGCCATCAAATTGGCAAAGCGTGCTTTGGTGTCAGGGTGGTTAAGCGCTTGCACAAACGCTTGGTTCAAACGCTGAATCACTTCTTTGGGCGTGGCCGCAGGTGCCACCAAGCCCCACCAAGTGTCCACAGAAAAATCACGCAAGGTTTCAGCCACGCTGGGCACATCAGGCATCGCAGGGCTGCGTTGCAGCGTGGTTACTGCCAACGCTAACAGCTTGCCGCTTTTGATGTTGGCAGACGCGGTGGCCAGGTTGTCGAAATTGAAATCGACCTGACCCGACAACAACGCTAACTGTGCAGGGTTGCCACCGTTGTAGGGAATGTGCACCGCAAAAATACCCGCGCGTGATTTGAAAAGCTCACCTGCCAAATGACCCGCACTGCCATTGCCGCCTGAGCCATAGTTCAGTTGACCCGGGTTGGCTTTGGCGTAACGCAAAAAATCAGCCAAGTTTCTGATGTGCAATCGTTTGGCAGTTTCTGCATTCATCACCAACACATTAGGCACGCGCAAGATTTGTGTGATGGCGGCGAAATCTGCACCCGCATCGAAAGGCATGCGGCTGTAAAGCCAAGGGTTCACCGCGTGGGTGGCTGTGGCAGCAATGCCAATCACGCTGCCATCGGGTGCAGCTTTGGCCACCACATCAACTCCCAAGTTGCCGCCTGCACCGGGGCGGTTTTCGATGATGACCGTTCCTAGCGAGTCCTTCACGCGCTCAGCCAAGATGCGTGCAGTCACATCGATCGGACCACCAGCTGCGTAGGGCACGATCAAACGGATGGGTTTGTTACTGAGTTGCGCGTGTGCAGGTGAACTCAACAACAAACAAATCACCCACGCTAAATGCCATGATTGACGAATGCCTTGAAGCCGATGCAAGTTAAACATACGAAGTCTTTCAGTCAATGCGCGCCCCAGAGCGCTGAATGATCGGCGCCCATTTGGTGGACTCATTTTGAATCAACTGCGTGAATTGCTCAGGCGTGCCGCCCACGGGCTCAAGGCCTGCACCACGCAGAACATTTTTAACCGCAGGGTCTTGTAATGCTGCATTCAACGCAGCGTTGATGCGATCAACCACAGGGCGTGGTGTGTTCGCGGCTACCAGCACACCATTCCATGCCAAAGCTTCAAAGCCTTTGAGTTCTGCAATATCGCTCTCAGCCACCGTGGGAACCTCGGGCAACAAGGCATAGCGCTGTGTACTGGTCACGCCCAAATACTTCAATTTGCCTTGCTTAACTTGCGGTGCAATGACTGTAGGCACTGAGGCAATCAATTGCGTTTCACCCGACAAAGTAGCCAACATAGCTGGTGGGCTGCCATTGAATGGAATATGAACTGCAAAGGTGTGGGTCACGCTCTTGATGTACTCCATCGTCAAGTGCGACGAGCTGCCATTGCCCACCGACGCAAAGTTGTATTTGCCTGGATTGGCGCGTAACAACTTGACCAATTCGCTCATGTTGTTGGCCGGAAAATTCACATTCGCCGCAATCACATTCGGTTGTGAGGTGGTGATCATCACCGGTTGCAAATCTTTCAGGGGTTGATAAGGCAGCTTGGGGTAGATGTGAGGGCCATAAGCAATCGGCCCGTTGTACGACATGACCCAGGTGTAGCCGTCAGGTGCAGATTTGGCCACCTCTGCTGTACCCAAGGTGCCGCCCGCTTGCGGTCTGTTTTCAACCACCACGGCTTGTCCTAAAACATCTTTCAGTTTGGGTTGCATGGCTCGCGCAATCACATCCAAAGAAGAACCTGCGGGTGCCACCACCACCCATCGAATCGGTTTGGTGGGAAAGTTGGGCGCTTGTGCATACGCTGCAGTGCTCAAAAGTGCAGCTATAACAGCCAGCACACCCGTTAAAAATAGTTTGTGTCGTTTCATATCACACCTTGTCTGCTGCCGATGTGAACGCATCTGCATAAAAATCATCATTGGATAGACCAGCCTTGGTGTAATCCGCCCGTGCCGAATCCACCACGATCGGCGCACCACAAGCGTACACCTCGAAGCCACTCATATTAGGTGTGTCTTGCAACACCGCTTGGTGCACAAAACCTGTGCGCCCCGTCCAGGCATCTTGTGGCAAAGCGTCTGACACCACAGGCACATAGCTCAGGTTTGGCATGGCAGACAACTGGGCTTGCACCCAATCGTTCAAATACAAATCACCGGGGCGGCGACCGCCCCAATACAAACGCGTGGGCCGTGTGATGCCTTTGTGTTGCATGTGTTCCAACATGGCTTTGATCGGTGCAAAGCCTGTGCCTGATGCCAACAGCACGATGGGCTTGTTGCTGTCTTCGCGCAAGTAAAAACTGCCTTGTGGTCCTTCAATGCGTTGAATCTCTTTTTCTTTCATGGCACCAAACACATGGTCGGTGAATTTGCCACCGGGCATGTGGCGAATGTGCAGTTCAATCGCAGGGCTGCCCGCCACCAAGGTGTGCGGCGCATTGGCCATTGAGTAACTGCGGCGGTCACCATCGCGCAACAAAAAGTCAACATACTGACCCGCGTGAAACTGCATCACATCGTTGGCAGGCAGTTGCAGTTTGACCACCATCACATCGTCCGATTTTTTCTCAAGCGACAACACACGCACCGGCATTTTCTTGATGGGGAACGCACCTTCCTCGGTCACCTGGCGCGACTCCAGCACCACATCACTGTGCGCGGTGGCGCAGCAGGTCAGCACAAAGCCATTGGCCTCCTCGGCAGCGCTCAAGGCCTTTTCTTGGTGGTTGCCATGCGTGACCTCGCCCGAAATCTTTTTGCATTTGCAAGAACCGCAGGCACCGTCTTTGCAACCGTAGGGCATGCCAATGCCTTGGCGCAGGCCAGCGGCCAACAAAGTTTCGTCAGACTGTGCGCTGAAAGTGCGGCCACTGGGCTGGACCGTGATGTTGAAACTCATCTTTGGGTATCCTTGTGCAATTGAATGTTTCCTAACCCTCTATTTTGCCCTCCAATCAATCCCCAATCGGTGCCTTGCCCAGCCGCTTTCGTCGCCACCGCGTTTTGATCGTGGGCTGCGGCGATGTGGGCCTGCGCGTGCTCAAAGTGCAGCGCCATGTGCGCTTTGTGGCTTTGACATCAGACGCCAAGCGCGTGCCCGAGTTGCGTGCGGCTGGCGCCACACCTGTGCTGGGTAATTTGGACCAACCTCACACCCTCAAGCGCTTGGCGGCATTGGCCCACCATGTCATTCATTTGGCGCCACCTCCGTTGCAAGGCCAGACCGACCCACGCACTTTGGCCCTGTGCCGTGTGTTGCTGCAACGCACGGCTGTGCAAAGTGTGGTGTATGCCTCGACCAGCGGTGTGTATGGTGATTGCGCAGGTGAATGGGTGCACGAACATCGCGCCCTCAGCCCCACCACACCCAGAGCGCAACGGCGTGTGCATGCAGAGCAGCAGCTGCGTATGTTGGCACGGCAAAGACACAGTGCTTTGCGTGTGAGCGTGTTGCGCGTGCCTGGCATTTATGCGCCCGACCGAGAGGGCGGCACGCCGCGTGAGCGTTTGTTGCGTGGTACACCAGTGTTGCAAGCGCAAGAAGATGTGTTCACCAACCACATTCACGCCAACGATTTGGCGCGTGCTTGTCAGTTGGCTTTGTGGCGTGGCAAACCGCAACGCAGCTACAACATCAGCGATGACAGTCAGCTCAAGATGGGCGATTATTTTGATGCCGCTGCGCAGTTGTATGGCTTGGCAAAACCGCAACGCATTTCGCGAGCGCAAGCGCAAAGTGAACTACCAGCCATGCAACTGAGTTTCATGAGCGAATCGCGTCGCTTGGTGAATGCCCGCATGAAGCAAGAGCTGCGACTGCGTTTGCAGCACGCAGATGTGCTCACAGGTTTAGCGCATGCCGATGCGCACATCTCCAAAAATACTTTGCGCCTCACGCGGTAAGCAACGCCAATAGGCGGGCGTGGCTTTCACTGTGGCTTTGAGCGCAGCGGCGGCTTCCCAGCCCCAACGCGGCTTGTACAAAAACGCACGCGCCAAGGCCACCATGTCGGCGTCGCCGCGCGCCACGATGTCGTTGGCTTGGTGCGGGTCGGTGATGAGGCCTACAGCAATCGTGGGCAGGCCTGTTTTTTGTTTCACCAATTTGGCGAATGGCACTTGGTATTCGGGGCCGATGGCAATTTTTTGCAAAGGCGACACACCTGCGGTAGAGATGTGCACAAAGTCCAAACCGTCTTGTTTCAAGCGCGCGGAAAAGTCTGCTGTTTCTTCAGGCGTCCAACCGCCCTCGACCCAATCGGTGGCGGACAAACGAATGCCCAAGCTGCCCTGATACACATTGCGCACAGCTTGAAACACTTCGCTCGGAAAACGAATGCGCGCTTCAAAGTTGCCACCATACGCATCGCTGCGTTGGTTGGAGATGGGTGACAAAAACTGGTGCAACAAATAACCATGTGCCGCATGCAATTCAATCGCTTCAATGCCCATGGTTTGTGCGCGTTCAGCTGCTTTCACAAACGCTTCACGAATGTCTACCAAACCTTGCGCGCTGATGGCCTCAGGAATTGTTTCGGTGGTGAGGTGTGGCACAGCAGAAGGGCCTTCTGGCCACCAACCGCCCTGAGCGTCATCCAACAATTGCCCACCTTGCCATGGCACCGCACTCGAGCCTTTGCGACCCGCGTGCGCCAGTTGAATGCACACTGGCACTTGAGGCGCTAAGCGCCGTGCGCGGTGCAATGTGTCTTGCAAGGCCGCGGCTGTGGCGTCATCCCACAGGCCAAGGCATTGCGGTGTGATGCGCCCACGCGCTGTGACAGCGGTGGCTTCGATGATCAACATACCCGCACCACCGTTGAGCAAGTTGCCCCAATGCATCAAATGCCAATCGGTGGCTTGACCATTGTCAGCCGCGTATTGGCACATCGGTGCGATCACGATGCGGTTGTCCAAAGTCAATGGACCACGCGGTGAAGTGAGTGTGAAATTTGAAAAGAGTTGTGTCATTTTGTTTTTTGCTCGAATACATCTAGCTTGTGGTTGACCTCGTCCACCTCATGCTTGATGCCAGCCAAACGGCCGTGAAATGCTTCCATGAATTTGTCGTGTTTGGCTTTCGCAAGTTGTGCCGCGGTTGCTGATACAGCAGGTGCGCGCGTTGTCGCGCCACTTGCTTTCTTCACCACTTTGCCTCGGGCAGCGGCGGGGGCTTTTGCATCAGGTGCTGCGTGAATTACTTTGTTAGAAAAATCAACTGTATTGCGAGGCACATGTGTGTCGGGCAAAGCTTCCATGTGGTCTTCCACATGTTCTTTGGCCACCCCTTGGTCGTTGGGGGACAGCGTGTCTTCGGGCGCAGCTTGGTGATTGGGTTCTGTTGAATCTTCTGGTGCGGCCTGATGGTTGGGGTCCAACGCATCTTCTGGCACATCTTGATGGTTGGGCGCGACAGAAGCCTCGTCCACTGGTTGGTGGTTGGGGTCTAGGCTTTTTTCTTGAATGTCTTGATGATTGTCTTCAACCGCCTCTTTGGGCAAGGCCTGAGTGTTATTGTTCACAGCTGCAGACACACCTTGCGTGTTGTCTTGCACTTTTTCTTTGGGCAAGCCTTGCTTGTTGGGTGCTACATCGTCATCGCCTGCGTTTTGCAAATTGGGCGCAGGGTTGTCATTGGCTAAAGCTTGTTTGTTCAAGCCCTCAGGGTCTTTGTCAAGCTTGGCTTGGTTTTGCCCAAAATGACTGCTGGGCAGGTCTTGCACATTGTCGGCCATAGCATCGATCGGCACCTCTTGCAAGTTGCTTGCAACACCTGCTTTGCCCAGCTTTTGTTGGTTGTCTTTTTCAGCTGGGTTGTGAATGGCTTGGTGATTGGCCTCGACGGCGTCTATTGGAATGTCTTGCTGATTGGGCGATAGCGCCTTGTTGCCAGGCAAGTTTTGACGGTTGGTGTCAATGCCTTCTTTGCCCAGCTTTTGTTGGTTGTCTTTTTGCGCGGGATTGTCAATCGCTTGGTGATTGGCTGCGATCGCATCGACAGGGATGTCTTGTTGATTGGCGTTGACGGCTTTGTTGCCAGGCAATTTTTGTTGGTTGCTGTCAACACCTTCTTTGCCCAGTTTTTGCTGGTTGTCTTTTTGGGCAGGGTTGTTGATCGCTTGGTGGTTGGCATCTAGCGCATCAGTGCCTATGCCTTGTCGATTGTCTTTTTGCGCCGAGGTGCCAACAGGTTGGAGGTTGGCTTTGGTGGCGTCAATCGCAATGTCTTGCACATTGCTCTTCAGAGCATCTTTAGCCACCTTAAGATCGTCAGAACGAACGCCTTGCGCTTCTTTGGCTTTTTGCAAATTGGCGCTGGTTGCATCGGTGGCTACGCTTTGTTTGTTCGCGCTTGTTTTGTCCCTCGGTACCGCTTGCACATTGGGCGCTGCTTTTTTGTCCGTCGCCACCGTTTGCACATTGGCTTGTTGAGCTTGCGTGCCGAGCTTTTGCACATTCGCCGCATCAGCGCCTTGCCCCGATGCTTTTTGTTTCTCTGCAGCGCCTGCAATGCCAGTGCTGACTTTTTCGATATGTGCGCTGTCGTGGCTGCCTGAAATTTTTTCTAGGTAGTCATCAGCCTCAGTTTTTTCTTCATAAGCCTTGGCGCGTGCCAAGGTTTCTTCTTCATTCGAGCGAACGATATTCTTAGGCGTTTTGGCATTGCCCGTGCGTTCGGACACCGACACACTGTGTGAGGCGCCGCTTCGGATAATGCCTGAAAACTCGTCGTTGCTCATAAAGTGAGGATGGCTTGAAAAGGGTCTTGAAGGGGTGAAACAAAAACCAAAATTTTAGTGTTGCGCCCAATTTTGTGCTGAGAAGTTCTCTTGTTGATGGACGCGCCTGCACGAACTATCGCACTAGTGTGAATCGGCACGGATTTGTAAAACTTAAGCGTTGCTGTGTGCGTTGCGTCCACAAAGTTTTTCGCTAGCTCAATGCATATGAATGCAAAATGCAAACTGTTTTGCAGGTTTTATTGGAAAGGTCAGGGGGGAAGATTGCCGCGATTTGCAGGAAATCGCTGGTGCCCGGGGCCGGAATCGAACCGGCACGCCTCGCGGCGGGGGATTTTGAGTCCCCTGCGTCTACCAATTTCACCACCCGGGCACGGGAGAGAAGACAAAGATTATGCCACAAATTTGGACCGATTTGTAGGCTTAAAAGTTGTTGAATCCGAAGCGATCTTATCCCTCGCCAAAAGAGGGTGCGGCAGCTTGTGGCACAGTCATGCCTATGAACGAAAAAAACGCCTATCCCACCATCGAAGACGCCATTGGCAAAACCCCGCTGGTGGCTTTGCAGCGCATTGGTGCTGCTGAAAATGCCGCGCGCGGCAATGTGATTTTGGGCAAGCTCGAAGGCAACAACCCTGCTGGCTCGGTGAAAGATCGGCCTGCGTTGTCAATGATTCAGCGCGCCCAAGAGCGTGGCGACATTCAACAGGGTGACACCCTCATCGAAGCCACCTCAGGCAACACTGGCATTGCGCTCGCGATGGCGGCTGCCATCAAGGGCTATCGCATGGTGTTGATCATGCCGGAAGACTTGTCGATCGAACGCGCGCAAACCATGAAAGCGTTTGGCGCCGAGCTCATCCTCACGCCCAAAAGCGGTGGCATGGAATACGCGCGCGATTTGGCCGAGCGCATGCAACAAGAAGGCAAAGGCTTGGTGCTCGACCAATTTGCCAATGGCGACAACCCACGCATTCATTTTGAAACCACGGGCCCCGAAATTTGGCAAGACACACATGGCAAGGTCACGCACTTTGTCAGCGCTATGGGGACCACAGGCACCATCACCGGTGTGTCGCGTTACTTGAAGCAGCAAAACCCCAATGTGCGCATCGTCGGTGCGCAGCCCAGCGAAGGTTCGCGCATACCGGGCATTCGCAAATGGCCGCAAGAATATTTGCCGAAAATTTACAACCCATCGCAGGTCGACGAATTGGTCTATGTCAGCCAAGACGATGCCGAAGACATGTGCCGTCGCATGGCGCGTGAAGAAGGTATTTTTGCGGGCATCTCGGCAGCAGGTGCGTGCTGGGTGGCGCAACAAATTTCGCAGCAAGTGGAAAACGCCACCATCGTGTTCATCGTGTGTGATCGGGGCGACCGTTATTTATCAACTGGTGTTTTTCCAGCATGAGTGCGTTTCGTTTTTGCCCACAATGCGCCACGCCATTGCAACTGCTGGCGCAACAAGAAGACGGCGGCATCAAAGAGCGTCTCAAATGTGCGGCGTGTGACTGGACGCATTGGAACAACCCCACACCTGTGCTTGCGGGCATCGTGCAGTACCGAGGTCAAATTTTGTTGGCCCGCAATGCGGCATGGTCGGGCCGGCGGTTTGCGCTGATCACGGGTTTCATGGAAGCCGGCGAAACACCCGAAGAAGGTATTGCACGCGAGATTGCTGAAGAAACCGCGCTGGTGGTGAGTGAACTCAAACTGGTGGGTGTGTACGATTTTCAGCGCATGAACCAAGTGATCATTGCGTACCACGCGGTGGCCGATGGTGACATACAACTGTCGCCAGAGTTGGTAGAGTACAAACTTTACGCGCCCAGCGATGTGATTTGCTGGCCAGCAGGCACGGGGTATGCCGTGGCTGATTGGCAACGCACACAAGGCATTGAGCCACGGTTCATGACCTGGGAAGAGCGCGAACAACAAAACGTGGAATGACAACGATGACCATCGACCAAGAACTCGACACCCGTGGGCTCAACTGCCCACTGCCTATTTTGAAAGCCAAAAAAGCATTGACTGCGATGCAAAGCGGTCAGTTGCTCAAAGTGACCGCCACCGATGCAGGCTCTGTGCGCGACTTTGCTGCGTTTGCCAAACAAACGGGCAACGAACTGGTGTCACAAGAAACCGTGGGCAACGAATTTGTGCATGTGCTTAAGCGCCGATAAGCAACGCAGGCCACATCCACAGCGCAGGGCACATCCACAGCGCAAGTCACTTCAATCGAGCTTGAGGTTTTTCAAGTAGTTGCGAAAGTCTTCTTGCACCTCAGGGTGCTGCAAAGCCAACTCGACGGTGGCTTGCAAAAAGCCTTCTTTGCTGCCGCAGTCATAGCGTTTGCCTTCGTACGAATAGGCCAACACTTTTTCTGAAGCCAACAAACCGGCAATGCCATCGGTGAGTTGAATTTCCCCTTGCACACCACGACCACCTGCGCGAATGCGGTCAAACACCGCTGGCGTCAAAATGTAACGACCCGCCACCGCCAAGCGTGAAGGTGCCACATCGGCCTTTGGTTTTTCCACCATTTTTTGCACACTGACCAGTTGGTCGCTCATGCGCTCACCGGCCACAATGCCGTAGCGATGCACTTGCGCCAAAGGCACCTCTTGCACAGCCAACACAGACGCCTGTTGCTTTGCAAACACATCGGCCATTTGTTTCAACACACCTGGGCCACCTGCTTTGCCACGCATCAAATCGTCGGCCAACAACACGGCGAAGGGCTCGTCACCCACCAAATGTTCGGCACACAACACGGCATGGCCGAGACCCAAGGCACGTGCTTGACGCACATACGAGCAAAACATGTCGTCGGGTTGCACGCTGTGCACCACATCAAGCAACACTTGTTTGCCAGCGGCTTTCAACTCGGCTTCGAGTTCATACGCAGTATCGAAATGGTCTTCGATCGCACGCTTGCTGCGACCTGTCACAAAAATCATGTGGCGAATGCCCGCTTCGTAGGCTTCTTCAACCGCGTATTGAATGAGTGGCTTGTCCACCACCGGCAACATTTCTTTGGGGCTGGCTTTGGTGGCTGGCAAAAAACGCGTGCCCATGCCCGCGACGGGAAACACAGCTTTGGTGAGTTGTTTCATATTCGTTTTATTTCAAAGGTGATTCATAAAGAAGCCATCAGCCCAAGCGCGCGAGTTGATCGCGCACTTTGCTGAGTGTGGCGGTGAAATCAGCCACGCGTTTTTTCTCTTGCTCAATCACTGCGGGAGGTGCTTTGGCCACAAAGGCTTCGTTGCTCAACTTGGCTGAGGCTTTGGTGATTTCGTTTTGCAAGCGGTCGGCTTCTTTGCCCAAGCGTGCTTTTTCGGCAGCCACATCGACTTCCATGAACAAGCACACCCGCAACTCGCCGACCACGGCCACTGGTGCGGCTTGCGCGGCAGTGGCCCATTCGGCTTCGTTTTCAAAAATCTTCACTTCATTCAACTTTGCCAAGGCCTGCAACACAGGCGCAACGCTTTGGATGAAAGCGAGTTCTTCGGCATTGGTTGCTAATGCAAACAAGGGCATGCGTGTAGCAGGCGACACATTCATTTCGCCACGCAAATTGCGGCAGGCATCAACCAATGTTTTCAAACGCGTGATGTGCGCTTCGGCTTTTTCGTCAATGCGCTCTGGCTGGCTGACAGGGTAGGCAGCAATGCTGATCGACGCTTTCGATGCGTCGGCTGGCATGCGACCTGCAACCACCGCCACTTTTTGCCACAGCTCTTCGGTGATGAAAGGGGTGATGGGGTGAGCCAAACGCAAAATGGTTTCGAGCACGCGAATCAAGGTGCGGCGCGTGGCGCGTTTTTGTGCATCGGTGCCCGTGTTGATTTGCACCTTGGCAATTTCCAAATACCAGTCACAAAACTCGTTCCACACAAAGTCGTAAATGGTGTTGGCCACATTGTCTAAGCGGTATTCGTCAAAGCCTTTGGTGACGTCGGCTTCCACCCGTTGTAGTTGTGACACGATCCAACGGTCGGCTTGGCTGAAGCTGAGGTAGCCGTGCATGGGCTGACCCACCGCACATTCTTCTTTGGTGTGCTCTTTCAAACCACAGTCGTGGCCTTCGCAATTCATCAGCACAAACCGTGTCGCGTTCCACAGTTTGTTGCAGAAGTTGCGATAGCCCTCGCAGCGCTTGCTGTCAAAGTTAATGCTGCGCCCCAAGCTGGCCAATGCAGCAAAGGTGAAGCGCAAGGCATCTGCACCGTAGGCTGGAATGCCGTCGGGAAATTCTTTTTGCGTGTTCTTGCGCACCTGCGGTGCGGTTTCGGGTTTGCGCAAACCTTGTGATCGTTTTTCAAGCAAGGGCTCGAGTGAAATGCCATCGATCAAGTCGACGGGGTCGAGCACATTGCCTTCGGACTTGCTCATTTTTTTGCCGTGTGCATCTAGGACCAAGCCGTGGATGTAGACATGTTTGAAGGGCACGCGACCGGTGAAGTGGGTGGTCATCATGATCATTCGGGCTACCCAGAAGAAGATGATGTCGTAGCCTGTGACTAACACGCTGCTTGGTAAATACAGGTCGTAGTCTTGCAAATGGTTGTTGTTGCTTGCTTCGCTGTCGACGCGGCCGAGGGCGGCAGAGCCGTTCGGGCTCATACTCGCTGCGCTCGCCAAATCGCCCGAGCCGGCTCTACCACCCTCGGCCGCTGACGTTGTCTCGCTTGGCCAACCCAATGTGCTGAAAGGTACCAACGCTGAGCTGTACCAAGTGTCGAGCACATCTTCGTCGCGTTTGAGTTTTTTACCGGGGGCTTGTGCTTGTGCTTCTGTTTCGTTGCGGGCCACATACACGTTGCCTTCTTCGTCGTACCAAGCTGGGATTTGGTGGCCCCACCAGAGTTGGCGTGAGATGCACCAGTCTTGGATGTTGTTCATCCATTGGTTGTAGGTGTTGATCCAGTTTTCGGGCACAAAACGCACATCGCCTGATTGCACTGCATCGATGGCTTTTTGCGCGATGCTTTTGCCGGTTTTGTCTGTGGGGCTGATTTTGTTCATGGCCACAAACCATTGGTCGGTCAACATGGGTTCAACCACTTGGCCGGTGCGTGCGCAGCGTGGCACCATGAGTTTGTGTTTTTTCACTTCTACCAACAAACCGGCGGCGTCTAGGTCGGCGACCACGGCTTTGCGTGCCACGAAGCGGTCAAGGCCGCGGTATTTTTCGGGTGCGTTGTGGTTGATGGTGGCGTCTAAGTTCAACACGCCAATGATGGGCAATTGGTGGCGTTGACCGACCGCGTAGTCGTTGACATCGTGCGCAGGAGTGACTTTGACCACGCCAGTGCCAAATTCGCGGTCCACATAGTCGTCGGCAATGACGGGAATGGTGCGGTTGCACAAAGGCAATTGCACTTCTTTACCAATCAGGTTCGCATAGCGTTCGTCTTCGGGGTGCACCATCACGGCCACGTCGCCCAGCAATGTTTCGGGGCGTGTGGTGGCCACGGTCAATGAACCGCTGCCGTCGGTCAAGTTGTAACGGATGTGCCAGAGTGAACCGTCTTCCTCTTCGCTTTCTACTTCGAGGTCGGACACTGCGCTTTGCAACACGGGGTCCCAATTGACCAAACGCTTGCCGCGATAAATCAAACCTTGTTGGTACAACTGCACAAAGGTTTCGGTGACGGTTTTGGACAACTTCTCGTCCATCGTGAAATATTCACGGCTCCAGTCCACGCTGTCACCCATGCGGCGCATTTGGTTGGTGATGGTGTTGCCGCTTTGTTCTTTCCATTCCCACACTTTGCTTACAAAGTTTTTGCGTGCTTCGGCAGGGGTGGGGCCCATGTCGTGGCGGCTGATGCCTTTTTCTTGCAACTGACGTTCCACCACAATTTGCGTGGCAATGCCTGCGTGGTCGGTGCCAGGAATCCACGCGGTGTTAAAGCCCATCATGCGGTGGTAGCGCGTGAGGCTGTCCATGATGGTCTGGTTGAACGCATGGCCCATGTGCAAGGTGCCGGTGACATTGGGTGGGGGCAGTTGAATCGCAAAGGCGGGGGCTTTCGCATCAGGTGCACCGGTGCCACGGAAACCCGCCAAGCCGTAGCCGCGTTTTTCCCATTCGGGGCCCCAATGGGCTTCGAGGGCAGCAGGTTCAAACGATTTGGACAGACTGTCCAAGCCGGGTTGCGTGAGGGTGGTGGCGGGCGTGTTGCTCATGGGGGAAGTCTTTTGACAAAATAAAACGACAGGCCGTGCACGCAAAATGTGAGGCTGGCGTTGGCCGCTGAATGCGAAAACGGACATTTTACCTAGCCCTATGGGGTGAGACAGCAGACACTTTTCCCCGCTTGCGGTGCTTAGACCACCACTTCACAAGACTTTTAGCTCAAAGTTGCTACTTCTCGTTAGGTTTCAGGCCCAATATTGAGGTCTTGGTTACTTAATGGTGGTGGGCACTTTGTCAATTAAAAACATAATGGGCTGGCACAGATCTCACATTCCGCCTAGACCCTTGCCCCCCGTACAACCCCCACCCAAAGTTGCCAGTTCGTGCGCAACAGAGGACAATCTGAAATATGGATAGAACTTCCTTGCTCTTTGAAATTCGATACGCTGAACGCCTGTGTCAGAGGACAGCGCGTTTGTATCGCAATTTAGAGACAACATTCGTCTTGATTTCAATTTTGGGTGGTAGCGGTGTTTTTGTTTCGCTTTCTGGCGAAATGCCGACTTGGTTGGCGTTAACTTTTACTTCTGTCTTCGTTGTTTTTTCTGCTTTCAATTTGGCATTGCGACCTTCAGACAAAGCTGCAGCCAATGACTCTGACATGCGTCGGTATGCTCAGTTGCGCACGGCCAGCTTGGGCATGACCGATGAGGAGCTTTCTCGCGCCTTGCATCAGGCAAGGGAAACGGATACGCCTGAAATCGAGGCATTGCGTGATGTGGCTTACAACGAAGCTGCCATTGAGATTGGACGCGGTGATGCTGTTGTCGCTTTGAATTGGCGTAAAAACTTGTTGAAAGTCATGGCTTGAAATAGGCTTTTGTGGCTCAACCCTGACAAGCTACATAATTTAGGCTTCCTTGCGAAGCCTTTATTTTTGAATTCCAACATGTTGTTCCTGCTCTCACCCGCCAAAGCGTTGGACTACGACACCCCCGTGGGTGACGTGCCCCACACACAACCCTTGTTTGTGAAACAAGCCACCGAGTTGATCGGTGTGTTGAAAGAAAAGTCGCCGCAAGACATTGCCAGCCTGATGAGTTTGAGCGATGCCTTGTCCGCTTTGAATGTGGCGCGTTACCAAGCATGGTCACCCAAATTCACCGCCAAAAATTCAAAGCAAGCTGTGTTGGCTTTCAATGGCGATGTGTACGAAGGCTTAGACGCCAAAACCCTCAAGCCAAAAGACTTGGCTTGGGCGCAAGAGCATGTGGCCATTTTGAGTGGCTTGTATGGTGTGTTGCGTCCCTTAGATTGGATGCAACCCTATCGCTTAGAAATGGGCACATCGCTCGAAAACAAGCATGGCAGCAACTTGTACAAATTTTGGGGTGCGCAGATTGCCAGTTATGTCAATGAGCGTTTGGCAACTGACAAAACACCTATCGTGATCAACTTGGCGTCGCAAGAGTATTTCAAATCGGTCGATCGCAAAACTTTGAAAGCACGGGTGATCGAGTGTGTGTTTGAAGACTACAAAGGCGGCAAATACAAAGTCATCAGCTTTTTAGCCAAACGCGCGCGTGGTTTGATGACCCGCTATGCCATCACCCACCAAGTGAAAACGCCCAAAGGTTTGGAAGGCTTTAACTTAGAAGGTTACGCCTTTGTACCCTCTGCGTCTGAGCCAGACCGATTGGTGTTCCGCCGCAAGGTGAGTGCTTGATGGGCGAGGACAAGATGAGCGCGTCAAACAACACCCCTGAACAATCTCAACTGGGCAAAGCCTCGTCGTATGTGGACCAATACGATCCGTCGTTGTTGTTTCCGATTCCGCGCCAAGGCAAACGTGAAGAAATCGGCATCAACGGACAGCCGCCATTTTTTGGGGCCGATCTGTGGACCGCATACGAATTGAGTTGGCTCAATTTGCGTGGCAAACCGCAAGTGGCTTTGGCGCGCATCACGGTGCCGGCAGAGTCAACACACATCATTGAGAGCAAATCGTTCAAGCTGTATCTCAACAGTTTCAACAACACGCGATTGAATGATGCGAATGAATTGGTGTCGCGCCTGCGGCAAGATTTGAGCGCCGCCATTTGGGGTGTGCGCGGGCCAAACGCCGCCATCAAAGCGGCTGTGGGCGTGCAGTTGGTCATGCCCGATGCGTTTGACCACGAACTGGTGCAAGAGCTAGACGGTTTGAGCTTGGACCGACTCGACCTCGATTGCGACCAATACCAACCCAATGCCGATTTGCTGACAGCCACGTTTGATGAAGCGCCTGTGACGGAAACCTTGACCAGCAATTTGCTCAAAAGCAATTGTTTGGTCACGGGTCAACCCGATTGGGGCAGTGTGCGCATCAGCTACAGCGGACCACAAATTGACCAAGCAGGTTTGTTGCGCTACATCGTGAGTTTCAGAAATCACAATGAATTTCACGAGCAATGCGTTGAGCGCATCTTCATGGATGTGTGGCGACGCTGCCAACCCACCAAGCTAGAGGTGTATGCGCGTTACACCCGCAGAGGTGGTTTAGACATCAACCCTTGGCGCACCAGTCACCCGCAATCACCGCCGTTGTTTGTGCGCAATGCACGCCAATAAAACGCGCTGATTCAAAACAACGATTCTGTGTACGGTACAGGCGGCGCTTCTTGTGCCTCCTGCGCCAATCGTCCTTTTGCTTGCCATTCTTCGAGTTTCATCAACGAGCCCACACGCACACCAAGTAACCTGATGCGACGGGTTAAATCAACGCGCTTCAAGCACTGACCTGCGGCATGGCGAATGTCTGATGCTGCGTGAATGTGTTGCGTCACAGTTTGGTCACGGGTGACGCTTTGAAAATTGTCGTATCGCAGCTTGATGCCAATGGTTTTGCCGACATAGCCTTTGCGTTTCAAATCGCTGGCCAATTGTTCGCACAAGCGCGTGAAAATTTGGCCTAACGCTTCGCGGTCGCGCACGGCGTGCAAGTCGCGCTCGAAGGTGGTTTCGCGACTGATGCTGACCGGTTCGCTGCTGGTTTCAATCGGTCGATCGTCTTTGCCATGTGCAGCATCAAACAACCATGCGCCGTAGCTTTTGCCAAAGTTTTCCATCAGCCACACACGCTCACGCTGTGCCAATTCGCCAATGGTGTGAATGCCGTGTTGCGCCAGTTTGGCCTCTGCTTTGGGGCCAATGCCATTGATCTTGCGGCAAGGCAAGGGCCAGACCAGTGTTTCTAAATCGTCTTCATGCACGATCGAAATGCCGTTGGGTTTGTTGAACTCGCTGGCCATCTTCGCAAGCAATTTATTGGGTGCCACACCAATCGAGCAAGTCAAACCGGTGTCGTCAAAAATACTTTTTTGTATCAAACGCGCCAACACACGGCCACCTTCGCGTTGGCCGCCTGGCACATCGGTGAAATCGATGTACACCTCGTCCACCCCACGGTTTTCCATCAGCGGCGCAATGTCGGTGATGATGTTTTTGAAGCGCTGCGAATAGTGACGGTATTGGTCAAAGTCAACGGGCAACAAAATGGCGTCGGGGCAGAGCTTGGCGGCTTTCATCACGCCCATGGCTGAGCCCACACCAAATTGGCGCGCTGCATAGGTGGCGGTGGTGATCACGCCGCGCCCGGTGTAGCCTGCAATGCGCGGAAAAAAATCAAGTGGAATTTCGTGCAGTTTGTCTTCAGACCATGCGTGCTCGGGGCGCGCTTCTCGCAATCGCGCAAACAAGTCGTCTTCACGCCGTCGGCCGCCACCGATGACCACCGGCAAGCCTTTGAGTTGCGGGTAGCGCAGCAATTCGACGGAGGCGTAAAACGCATCCATGTCGAGGTGGGCGATACGGCGCTTGGTACTCATGCAAACTCACATTGTCTTCACAGTCACCAAGCATAATTGGCTTTTTTCAAGCCACTCACCTCACAAGGAGAAACTTCATGCCAACCATCCGTATCGAACTGTTCGAAGGCCGCACCCCCGAGCAAAAACGCGATTTGGCCAAAGCCATCACCGACGCCACTTGCCAAGTGTTGGGCAGTTCACCTGACGGCGTGGACATCTTGTTTTTCGACATCAAAAAACAAGACTGGGCCACCGGTGGTGTGCTTTGGAGCAACAAGCAATCAGGCTAGTTTTGCAAACGACTTTAAGCCGTTGGAAATGTGCCGGGCAGCAAAATGCCCGAGTCCACTTGGTGCATTTGTGTGCGACCGCAAAACGCCATCGACAAATCGAGTTCGTTGTGAATGATTTGCAAGGCCTTGCTCACGCCCGCTTCGCCCATCGCACCTAAGCCGTACAAAAACGCGCGGCCAATGTAGGTGCCTTTGGCACCCAAGGCAACTGCTTTCAGAACATCTTGGCCGCTGCGCACGCCCCCATCCATGTGCACTTCGATTTGGGATCCCACTTCACTCACGATGGCGGGCAATGCCTCGATGCTGCTTTGTGCGCCATCGAGTTGACGGCCGCCATGGTTAGACACGATCAAGGCATCTGCGCCAGAGCGCACAGCCATGCGGGCGTCTTCGACATCTTGAATGCCTTTCAAGATCAGCTTGCCGCCCCAGCGGTTTTTGATCCACTCCACATCGCCCCAATTGAGCGCGGGGTCAAATTGTTGTGCGGTCCAAGCGGACAACGAACCCATGTTTTCAACGCCACTCACATGGCCCACGATGTTGCCAAACTGACGGCGGGGTGTGCCCAACATGCCCAAAGCCCAACGGGGTTTGGTGGCAATGTTGATCATGTTGGCGATGGTCAACTTAGGGGGCGCTGACAAACCGTTTTTCAAATCTTTGTGGCGTTGTCCCAAAATTTGCAAATCAAGTGTCAACACCAAGGCTTTGCAATTGGCTGCTTTGGCGCGATCGATCAAACGTTCAATGAACGCGCGGTCTTTCATGACATACAACTGAAACCAAAAACCTTCGCCTGCGTGTTTGGCCACATCTTCAATCGAGCAAATACTCATGGTCGACAGAGTGAAGGGTACGCCAAATTTTTTGGCCGCTTTGGCCGCCAAAATTTCACCATCGGCGTGTTGCATGCCGGTCAAGCCGGTGGGGGCAATGGCCACGGGCATGGCCACATCTTGGCCAATCATTTGCGTGGCGGTGCTGCGACCTTCCATGTTCACGGCCACACGCTGGCGCAATTTGATTTTTTGAAAGTCACTTTCGTTCGCGCGATAAGTGCTTTCTGTCCAACTGCCCGAGTCTGCATAGTCGTAGAACATGCGGGGCACACGTTTTTGCGCCAAAACGCGCAGGTCTTCGATGTTGGTGATCACGGGCATGGCGATAGGTCTCCTGATTGAATGCAGACGATGGTAGCCCGACAGCGCGCCAAGGGCTGTGAAGAGTGCGACAGCTGGGTTGAAAAAAATTAAATCTCGTGCACCACGACTTGCGCGAGCAAGCGGTTCACATCTTGCGCTTGGCACAGCGGCGTGCCGGGCGAGAGCAGGGCGGCTGCGCTGGCGGCCATGCCATAGCGAAACGCCTCATCCAAAGGTTTGGATTGGCTCAAAGCCCACACCATGCCACCCACAAAGCTGTCGCCTGCCCCAATGGTGGTCTGCACATCGACCTGCAAACTCGGCGCACGCCAGGCTTGCGTGGCGCTCACCAACATCGCGCCTTGCTCGCCCAACGACAAGGCCACCACTTCGGCTTGACCGCTTTGAATCACATGTTGGGCGGCAGTTTTGCAGGCAGCATCGTTGGGCAAATCTTCACCCGTGAGTTCTTGCAACTCTCGCAAACTGGGTTTGAAAAAATAAACACCAGTTTGTTGCAAAGCCAAAGACAAGGCTGGGCCGTTGGCATCGAGCACCACTTTCACGCCTTGTTGTTTGGCCAGTGCTGCCAGCCGCGCGTAAAAGTCGGTAGGCACACCTGGCGCGAGACCACCACTGATCACCAAAAACTGTTTGGGTAAATGTTGCGCCACATACTCAAAACACGCTTCATACTCACTGGCAGACAGAGTGGGGCCAGGCAACACAAAACGAAAGTCATGGCCGCTGCGTGCTTCATGCACCGAAAAACTCTCGCGCGTTTCTTCTGCAATGGGCACACTGTGGCAACGCACTTTTTCTTGTGACAGCAAATGGTGGTGACGCTCGCCTGTCACTCCACCTTGGGGAAACACGGCCACGCATGACGCGCCCAATCGATGCAACACACGCGCCACATTCACGCCACCACCACCCGGGTGTTTGATGACCTCGCCGCAGCGAATTTTGTGGGTGCTCTCCACGCGCTCGGTGAAGGTCAGCACATCCAGTGCGGGGTTCATGGTGAGGGTCAAGATGTCGCTCATGCTGCCTCGTCAAACTTCTGATGTTTCTCATGCAATAGATGCATCAGCAAATACGCCACGATGTAAATGTTGATGCCCAAAATCGCGATCGAACCCATGTTGGGTTCGTTGATCAGGTGTTCAATTTCAAACGGAATATAAATCGCCCCAGAGCCAGCGCCCAAATACTTGGCCCAGTTCATGTTGTTCCACAAACCGAATGCTTCGCAAAAACGCAGAGCGGCGTAGCCCAAAGCCAGCCAAATCACAACATGCAAGTCAGTGTGTGGCAGGGCTTCGGCATAGTCCAATGCCATGGCAGCAAAACGGTTCTCAGGGTTGAGCCCCCACGATTGAATATGCGACAAAACCCAAGCATGCAGATCGACATGCGTGAGTGACAACACCAAACCCAGTACTAATAGTGCCAACAAGCCCTTCACAGCTTCAAAGGCTGCAATGCTTCGCAGCGTGCGAAGCGATGTATCGGGTGAGGTGTTGGTGGTGTGACTCATTCACCCAATCGTTGGTGATGTCGTGCAATTTGTGCCCGCACTTGCGCTGGCGCTGTGCCACCCAAGGTGTTGCGTGCATTCAATGAACCTTGCAAGCTCAAGCACTCAAACACATCTTGTGCGATGGTGGGGTTGAACTGTTGCAAGGTGGCCAATGACAACTCAGACAAATCTTTGCCCTCTGATTGTGCAGTTTTTACAGCATGTGCCACTACTTCGTGCGCGTCGCGGAAAGGCAAACCTTTTTTCACCAAATAGTCGGCCAAGTCGGTGGCGGTGGCATAGCCTTTTTTCGCCGCCGCTTCCATGGCCGATGCATTGACGGTGATGCCGCCTACTTTGGCACCCGTGGCAGGGTTGACTTGCCCGCCCACCATTTCGCTGAAGATGCGTAAGGTGTCTTTGAGTGTGTCGACCGTGTCAAACAAAGGCTCTTTGTCTTCTTGGTTGTCTTTGTTGTAGGCCAAGGGTTGGCCTTTCATGAGCGTGATCAAACCCATCAAGTGACCCACCACGCGACCGGTTTTGCCACGTGCGAGTTCTGGCACATCGGGGTTTTTCTTTTGCGGCATGATCGAGCTGCCGGTGGTGAAGCGATCGGCAATTTTGATGAAACCAAAGTTTTGGCTCATCCACAAAATCAATTCTTCGCTGAAGCGGCTGATGTGCACCATGCACAACGAGGCCGCAGCCGTGAATTCAATCGCGAAGTCGCGGTCGCTCACGCCATCCAAACTGTTTTGACACACTTGTGCGTTGCCTTGTGCGTCCACCATGCCCAAGGTTTTGGCCACGCATTCGCGGTCGAGCGGGTAAGTGGTGCCTGCCAACGCCGCGCTGCCCAAGGGCAAGCGGTTGGTGCGTTTGCGAACATCTTGCATGCGTTCGGCATCGCGCGCGAACATTTCCACATACGCCAACAAATGGTGCGCAAAGCTAACCGGTTGCGCCACTTGCAAGTGGGTGAAGCCGGGCAAGATCACTTCCACATTTTTTTCAGCCACGGCCACCAGTGACTTTTGTAAATCTTCTAGCAACTCAATGATGAGGTCGATTTCACCGCGCAACCACAAGCGCACATCGGTGGCCACTTGGTCGTTGCGGCTGCGACCGGTGTGCAGGCGCTTGCCCGCATCGCCCACCAATTGGGTCAGACGCGCTTCGATGTTGAGGTGCACATCTTCGAGGTCGAGTTGCCATTCAAACTGACCGCTGTCAATTTCGGTCCAAATTTGGGCCATGCCTTTTTGGATGGCGCTCAAATCGTCTTTGCCGATGATGCCTTGGGCCTGCAGCATCTCAGCATGGGCCAAGCTGCCGGTGATGTCGGCTTGCCACAAACGCTTGTCAAAAAACACACTGGCGGTGTAGCGCTTGACCAACTCGCTCATGGGTTCAGAAAACAGCGCCGACCAGGCTTGGGATTTTTTATCGAGTTGGTTTTTAGACATGCTCAGATTTTATCGGGCGCAAGGGTGGCTGCGTCAAAAGGGCCGCTTTACGCACCAAGTGGCGTGCCAACAGTTGCCTGCTACCATTTAACGAAGTTTTTTGCTGTTTTAAGACGAGTCATTTGTGTCCACAACCCCTGCTTTGAACCTCACCATCGCTACCCGCGAAAGCCGTTTGGCGCTTTGGCAAGCCGAACATGTGAAAGCCTTGTTGCAGCAACTCGGTCACGCCGTCACCTTGTTGGGGATGACCACCCAAGGCGATCAAATTTTGGACCGCAGCCTGAGCAAAGTGGGTGGTAAAGGTCTGTTTGTCAAAGAGTTGGAAGTGGCTTTGCAAGAAAGCCGCGCCGATTTGGCGGTGCATTCGCTCAAAGATGTGCCCATGGATTTACCCGAAGGCTTTGACTTGGCTTGCGTCATGACCCGTGAAGACCCGCGCGATGCTTGGGTGTCCTCTCGCTACGCCCAACTCAACGATTTGCCGCCCGGTGCGGTGGTGGGCACCTCAAGCTTGCGTCGCACCGTCTTGTTGCGGGCCATGCGCCCCGATTTGAAAATCGAGCCTTTGCGTGGCAACTTAGACACCCGTTTGCGCAAGCTCGACGACGGTCAGTATGACGGCATTGTGTTGGCCGCTGCGGGCCTCAAGCGCTTGGGACTGAGCGAGCGCATTCGCCATATTTTTGACACCACCGACATGCTGCCCGCTGCAGGCCAAGGTGCTCTGGGCATCGAAGTATGCAGCACGCGCAGTGATGTGACAGCTGCTTTGGCGCCGCTTGCCGATGCCAGCACATGGCTGACAGTGACCGCCGAACGCGCGGTCAGCAGAGCCATGGGGGGCAGCTGCTCCATGCCCTTGGCAGCGCATGCCACCTATGACAACGGCGTGCTCAACTTGCGCGCCGCATGGGGCGACCCTGAGGGCTCAGCCACCTTGGTACAAGCCTCCGTGGAGCAACCCGTGGCTGTGAATGACCACTTAGCAGCGCGTCGCATGGGCGAAGAAGTGGCCAAGGCCTTGCAAGCCAAAGGTGCGGTGGGCGCGCGATGAGTCGCGCCTGATTTGTGATGCGCGTCTTGGTCACCCGTCCCATCAGTGAAGCCGCACCGTGGTTGGCAGGCTTAACTGCCGCAGGGCACGACGCAGTGGCCTTGCCCCTGATAGAAATCTCACCCGTTCAAGATCTGCAACCACTTATCAAGGCTTGGCAGGATCCTTCGCAATGGCAAGCGGTGATGTTTGTCAGCGCCGCTGCCGTCAAGCATTTTTTTGCTGCTGTACCACCTCAAGCGTTGAGCCTCACACCGTGTTGGGCCACCGGGCCTGGCACCCGAAAAGCGCTGGTGCAAGCCGGTGTGCCTGAAGACTGCATTGCCAGCCCCGACGGCTTGTCCGCGCAATTCGACTCAGAGGCCTTGTGGCAAGTGGTGGCCCCCTCGGTGACCACAGAAAAACCGGTGCTGATTGTGCGAGGCACAGATGAAACAGATCCGATCAGCGAAGCCTCAGAAAATACCGGCGTTGGCCGCAACTGGTTGTCGCAAACACTTCAAGATGCAGGCGTGACCGTGCATTGGGTGGTTTCTTACCAGCGTGGCTTGCCCATTTGGACGGAAGACCAACGGCACATCGCCCAAACCGCCAGTAACGATGGCAGTGTGTGGTGCTTCAGCAGTTCACAAGCCATTTCTTTTTTGACGCGCTTGTTGCCCCAGCAAAACTGGTCAGCTGCGCGATGCATCGCCACCCACGCACGCATTGCTGAAGCCGCGCAACAGGTTGGATTTGGAAAAATTTCTTTGTGCCGCCCGCTGGTGAGCGACATGGTGGCCTCATTAGAATTGCTGGCATGAAGCCAGAGCACACTGAGACACCCCCGACATCGACCTCGCAAGGGCATGCCACCCCACATGAAGCGCTTGCATCGCACGCTTCGCGGTCATCCAAAGCTGCGACGGTCCAAGCAACAGCCACCTCGCATGTGTGGTTTGTGCGTGCCGTCAGCGTGGTGGCATTGATCGGTGCAATCGGTGTTGGCTTGATGTGGTCAAAACTGTCAGGCATTCAAGAGCAACTGGCTAAGCAAAGCGCTGATACGGGTACACAAGCGGTTGAGGCCAAAGCCGCCTCCAAGCAAGCAGAAGAACTCGCGCGAGAAACCGCCGCGCGTTTGGCCATCACCGATGCCAAGTTAGGCGAAGTAGCCTTGCAGCGTTCGCAGCTCGAAGAGTTGATGCAAAGCCTCTCGCGTTCGCGTGACGAAAATTTGGTGGTCGACATCGAATCAGCCCTGCGCTTGGCACAGCAACAATCGCAACTCACCGGCAGCGTGCAACCTTTGTTGGCTGCTTTGAAATCGGCCGAACAACGGCTCACGAAAGTGGCTAACCCACGGCTTAACCCTGTGTTGCGAGCCGTCACCCGTGATATCGAAAAAATCAATGCCACCGCCGTGGCAGACATTCCTAACTTGTTGTTGAAGTTAGACGATTTGGTGCGCGACATCGACACCTTGCCCTTGGCCAACGCCGTGGGCACCGTCAAACCCGAAGCACCTAAAGCAGCTGTTGCGCAAAGCAGCTGGGCGCGTGCCATCAGCATGAGCTGGTGGGAGCAATGGTTGGGCGATGTGTGGCAAACCGCCAGTCAACTCATTCGCGTCAGCCGCATTGACCGGCCTGAGGCCAGTTTGTTGGCACCAGACCAAAGTTATTTCGTGCGCGAAAACCTCAAGCTGCGTTTACTCAACGTGCGTTTGGCCTTGTTGGCACGCCACTTCGATGTGGCCCGTCAAGACCTCACGCAAGTCAACACCGATTTGCAAAAATATTTCGACACCGACAACCGCCAAGGACAAAACGCCTTGGCCTTGGCCAAAGACGTGTTGGCCAAAACCAAACAAACCGAGTTGCCTCGCCTAGACGACACATTGGCGGCGCTCACCACAGCCGCAGCGGGGCGTTGATATGCGAGGCGCTCTGTGGTTGGTCGCGTTGTTTGGTGTGGCGGTGGCCACGGCATTGGTGGCGGGTAGCAACCAAAGCACGGTGACTGTTTTTTGGCAACCCTATCGCATTGATCTGTCGATGAATTTGGTGATGTTGGGCTTGGCCACCACTTTTGTCTTGTTGCACTTTGCACTTCGAGCTTTGTCGGCCTTGTTCGATTTGCCGCACCACGCCAGACGCTGGCGCTTGCAACAAAAAGAACGCGCCATGCATGCCAATTTGCTTGACGCCTTGGTGGAGCTGATGACGGGTCGCTATGTGCGCTCGGTCAAGTCAGCCGAACAAGCCTTGCACATCGAAAGCATGATGGCTGACACCCGCACCAGCCGCGACTCCGCACCAAGACACTTGAACCAACTGCGCGTGGTGGCCCATTTGATCGCGGCCGAAAGCGCCCAAGCATTGCGTGACAAAACCACACGCGCCAAACATTTGCAAGCTGCGCAATCTTTGGGCAGAGACCATCCTGGCGAAGCCATGGAAGAAGCCCTCGAAGCCGCTTATTTGGCCGCCGCTCGTTGGTCACTCAGCGACCGCGATGCGCCCGAGGCGCTGCGTTGGTTAGACAGCTTGCGCCACGGCTCCGCCAGACGCACGCTCACCTTGCGCATGCGACTCAAAGCCACGCGACTGACACAACAACATGGTTTGGCTTTGGACACCGCGCGTTTGCTGTCTAAACACGGTGCGTTTTCTGAAACCGCATCGCAAAGTTTGTTGCGCGAGTTGGCCATCGCCAGTTTGAACGATGCGCACGACAGCGCGCAATTGCAACGCGCGTGGGACGCGTTGGAAGATGCAGAACAAAATCAAACCGATGTGGTGTTGCACGCTGCGCAACGCATGATGGCACTCAGTGGTCAAGCTGAAACCGTCATGCCGTGGCTCACGCCTTTGTGGAACCGCATGGTGCAACAACCCGACAGCCACACCCCAGGCATGCGCCAACGGGTGGTGCAAACTTTGTCGAGCGCCTTGTTGGCCTTGCCCCCCGACGCCGATTGGTTGGCCAGCATCGACCGTGCGCGACAAGCCTATCCGCGTTGGGTAGAGTTGCAGTATTTGGCAGGCATGGTGTGTTGGCATCATTCGTTGTGGGGCAAGGCGCAACAAATGTTGGAAATGGCAGCGCCGCAATTGGCAAATGCTGAACTGCAACGGCAAGCATGGCGCACCTTGGCACAACTGGCCGAGCAAAAAACAGAAACGGCGCGTGCCCAGTCTTACTGGAAACGCGCCGCTGAAGTTTGAGTTTCAAGCAACAGCGCCTGTGTGAGGCGCCTGTCTTGCAAACCTAAAGCTGCTGATCAGAGGTCCTTGCGGGTCTCGACCAACACCAATGGACCTTCATCGATCACCACGGGTGCAGGGCGCTCGCGTGGAATGTGAACAGGCTTGGGTTCTGCCGCAATCGCAGCTTGCACCGCGGCAATGCGTTCGGCGTTGGAGTTGACCCATTCCAAACCACTGCTTTGCGCAATCGCTTCCAAGTCAGGCACCGACAAGGTGAACGATGCCACGCGGGGCATGCTGGCCCGTGCAACAGTTGCAGCAGGTGCAGTGGATGCATTGGCAGAAGTGGCAGGTGCCGCATTGAAACCGTTGTCAGAGTCTGCTGCGTTGTCGGAACGCTCGGCACGGCGTTCGCCACCTTGTTCACCACTGCGCTCGCTGCCGCGCTCACGGCGGTCACGGCCATAACGGTCGCGTGAACGGCGTTCGCGGCGCTCACCGGTGTTGTCATCGGAGCGTTCTTGACGGTCTGCGTCTGGTGCAGAGCCAAGTTGCGCAGTGTTGTCCGTCAAAGTGGCCACATCGCTCGAAGACTCTGCGCCCTCATGGCGTGGACGATCCCCACGGCGGTTCTCACCGCGCGGTGCGCGCTCGCGGCGAGGTTGTTCGCCACGCTCTTCACGCGCCATGCGATCGTTGCGCGCATTCGCACGTGCCTCGGCTTGTGCTTCAGGGCTCTTGTCGGTTTGTGTTTCGTCAGTCGCTGAACGTGCGTTCTGAGCGTCACCATTCGCACCATTGGCAGCGTTGCCACGGTTACCACGGTTACGTTCTTGACGAGGACCTCGACCTTGCGCGTTCTCGTTGCGTTCGGTGTTGCGGCCTTCGCCTTTGTCGGCGCCGTTGCGTTCGCTGCCGCGTTCGCCACGCTCGTTGCGGTCACCACGCTCTGCACGGTCACCAGAGCGTTCGTTACGCTCACCACCGCGCTCACCACCACGCTCACCATTACGTGCGCCGCGTCCACCGCGACCACCACGGCCTCTGCCGTCACGACCTTCACGGCCTTCGCGTGGTTCACGCTTGTCGTCTTTTTTATCGCCTACTTTTTTGCCAGCCGCTGGTTTTTCTTCAGCAGAGTCGCTGCCAAACAAACCTTTGAGCCAAGCAAAGAAACCTTTTTCAGCTTTCTCTTCTTTTGCAGGTTGCGCTTTGTCTGCCACTTTGCCTTTGGGGGCTGCAGCAGGTTTGGGTTCCACAATTGGCGCTGGCAAATCAGGCAACACACCTTTGATGACAGGCGTTTGCTTGTTGGTGGGTTCTTGTGAACGGCGTGTCACAGAGGTTGGGTCTTCGAACTCTTCAGCCATCTTGTAGCTGGCTTCGATTTTGTCCAAACGAGGATCGTCGTGCTTCAAGCGTTCCAACTTGTAGTTGGGTGTTTCCAATGTCTTATTGGGCACCAACAACACGCTCAAGCGTTGTTGAATTTCAATCTTTGCAATTTCAGTGCGCTTCTCGTTCAACAAGAATGACGCCACTTCCACCGGCACTTGTGCGTGCACAGCGGCTGTGTTGTCCTTCATCGCTTCTTCTTGGATGATGCGCAAAATTTGCAGCGCCGAGCTCTCGGTGTCACGCACATGGCCTGAACCACCGCAGCGTGGGCAAGGAATCGATGCACCTTCTGACAAAGCAGGGCGCAGGCGCTGGCGGCTCATTTCCATCAAGCCAAATTTGCTGATGGTGCCAAACTGCACGCGTGCACGGTCTTGACGCAAGGCATCGCGCAAGCGGTTTTCCACTTCGCGGCGGTTGCGGCTTTCTTCCATGTCAATGAAGTCGATCACGATCAAGCCACCCAAATCGCGCAAGCGCATTTGGCGTGCCACTTCGTCAGCAGCTTCGAGGTTGGTGCGGGTCGCCGTTTCTTCGATGTCACCACCTTTGATTGCGCGTGCCGAGTTCACATCCACCGACACCAAAGCTTCGGTGTGGTCAATCACAATCGCGCCGCCCGATGGCAGGTTCACCGTGCGTGCATAGGCCGATTCAATTTGGTGTTCAATTTGAAAGCGGCTGAACAACGGTGTTTCGTCACGGTAACGCTTCACGCGTGCAGCATGCTCAGGCATGACATGCGCCATGAACTGATGCGCTTGGTCGTAAATGTCATCGGTGTCGATCAAGATGTCGCCGATGTCATGGTTGAAGTAATCGCGGATGGCGCGAATCACCAAGCTCGATTCTTGGTAAATCAAGAACGCGCCTTTGGTTGTGCTGGCGCCGTCAATCGCACTCCACAGCTTGAGCAAATAGTTCAAGTCCCACTGCAACTCAGGTGCGCTGCGACCAATGCCTGCGGTGCGCGCAATGATCGACATGCCGTTGGGGTATTCCAACTGGTCCATCGCTTCTTTGAGCTCGGCGCGGTCGTCGCCCTCGATGCGACGGCTCACACCGCCACCGCGTGGGTTGTTGGGCATCAGCACCACATAGCGGCCAGCCAAACTGATGAACGTCGTGAGCGCAGCGCCTTTGTTGCCGCGTTCTTCTTTTTCCACTTGCACCAACAGCTCTTGGCCTTCTTTGATGACATCTTGGATGCGCGCTTGGCTCACCGACACGCCAGAGGCGAAGTACTGTTTGGAAATTTCTTTGAATGGCAAAAAGCCATGGCGGTCTTCGCCGTAGTCCACAAAGCAGGCTTCCAGCGACGGCTCAACCCGTGTCACCACGGCTTTGTAGATGTTGCCTTTGCGCTGTTCGCGGCCTTCGATTTCGATTTCATAGTCGAGCAGTTTTTGCCCGTCGACGATGGCCAAGCGGCGTTCTTCCGCCTGGGTTGCATTGATCAGCATCCGTTTCATGATGCGTTCCTTCACGTTCAAAAAAAATCACAGGCCCATGACGGGCCAACGATGCCTGAACGAACGTCTGAAAACGAAGGGAATTGCCGCTGGAAACCAGCGTCACATGGCGCTTTAGCGCAGGTGACGCAAGTGTGTGGGCGCGTGGATGAAAGCGAGGGTCGTTCCGCTGGGCGCTGCAAAAGGCGCGTATCTCGGCTCAAAAGCCAAAACGCGCAGGGCAGTGCGGTTGCCGCTGACACAGGGTGTCACCGGTTGGGGCGCAACACGACGTGCGGCCACTGCGCGCACGGGCAGGGGCAAAAGCCACTGCATGCACAGTTCCATCATCGTCAACATTGCTACAACCATTTGGATTTGCTTCTCGCTGTGATCCGTTGACAAGGCTACTTTGTTGGCCTGATCAACTTGGGTATTCCATTTCAGTGTTTTCTGAGCGTCTGCTCAACCTTTTTGGGCGATTGCCATCCAGTCTCTTGGGTACTGGGTCTGCAAAACGGGCCTCAAAGGGGCATCGACCTCACCGCGTTCGTCACTCCGTGCTCTAATCTCAGTTAAATCAAGCACTTAGAACGAAACGCTGGTGAAGAACATTATAGGGCCTGAAGCGTCCTCACAACCCATTGCCGTGAAAACCCTGACGGTTGACGAAGATTCAGCCGGACAGCGGCTGGACAACTTTTTGATGCGCCATTTGAAAGGCGTGCCCAAAACCCATGTCTACCGCATCATCCGTTCGGGCGAGGTGCGCGTCAACAAAGGCCGCGCCTCGGCTGACCAGCGCATTGAGGCCGGCGATGTGGTGCGCGTGCCGCCCGTGCGCATCTCCGCGCAAGTGCAAGCCAAAGTCGACGCTCCGGCCCCCGCCAGAGAGTTTCCGGTGCTGATGGAAGACGAAGCCCTCATCGCCATCGACAAACCCGCTGGCGTGGCGGTGCATGGCGGCAGCGGCGTCAGCTTTGGCGTGATCGAGCAATTGCGTCGCGCCCGCCCAGCCAGCGTCAATTTAGAACTGGTGCATCGCCTTGACCGCGAAACCTCGGGCGTGTTGCTGGTCGCCAAAAAACGCAGCGCTTTGAAAAACCTGCAAGACCAGTTCCGTGACCGCGAAACCGGCAAAACCTATTTGGCCTTGGTGCTTGGCCTGTGGCCGTCCAACAAGAAAGTCATCGACCTGCCGCTTTTTAAATACACCGTTGAAAAAGGCGAGGGCGAAGGCGAGCGCCGTGTCAAAGTGGTGGGCAAAGACGACCCCAACGGCATGCGCTCCATCACCTTGGTGCGAGTGGCACGGGTGGTCGGGCCCTACACCTTGCTCGAAGTCACCATCAAAACCGGCCGCACCCACCAAATACGCGTGCACTTGGCCAGCCAAGGCCACCCTATTGCCGGTGACGACAAATATGGCGACTTCGAACACAACAAACAATTGCAAAAAATGGGCTTGAAGCGCATGTTCTTGCACGCTTGGCAACTCAAATTCCAGCACCCGCAAAGTGGTCGCCCCATCAGCCTGCAAGCCAAACTGCCACAAGAACTGCAACAATTCGTGGACTCTGTGCAGCCGCCCATTCACCAACCCCACCTCGACGTCTAAGCCATGCGCCCGCGCCAATTTGATTTGATCGCCTTTGACTGGGACGGCACGCTGTTTGATTCCACCCAAATCATCACCCGCTGCATTCAGTTGGCCGTGGTCGATGTGGGCGGTGAAAAGCCCACGCAACAAGCGGCTTCGTATGTCATCGGCATGGCCCTCATGCCGGCCTTGGCGCATGCTGCGCCTGATGTGCCTAAAGAAAAATACCAGCTGTTGGGGGACCGCTACCGTCATCACTACATGCAGCACATGCACGACATCAGTTTGTTTGACGGTGTATTGCCCATGCTGCAAGACTTGCGCGAAAGGCATCACTGGATCACGGTGGCCACCGGTAAAAGCCGCAAAGGTTTGGACGAAGCCTTGCACTCTTCCGAACTCAAAGGCGTGTTCGATGGGTCACGCACCGCAGACGAAACCGCTGGCAAACCCAGCCCGTTGATGCTCCACGAATTGATGCGCGAGTTTGGCGTCGAACCTGATCGCACTCTGATGATTGGCGACACCACCCACGATTTGCAAATGGCTGTGAATGCCGGTTGCGCCAGTGTGGGTGTGAGCTACGGCGCACACGACCACGACGCGTTTGAAAGTTTGAACCCGCGTTTTGTGGCGCACTCTGTGAAAGAGTTGCACGACTGGTTGTTACACAACGCTTGAGCGCACACCATGACCACTGACACAGACCGTATTGCTTTGTGCCAAAGTGCAGACCTGCAAGAGCGTGGTCTGGCGGTACCCTTCGATGTGGTTTATGCAGGACAAACCTGCCGTGCGTTTGCTATCCGTTACAACGAAATGGTGCATGCGTATCTGAACCGTTGCGCCCATGTGGCGATGGAAATGGATTACCAGCCCAATCGTTTTTTCGATGACACAGGCCAATGGTTGATCTGCGCGACGCACGGCGCCACCTATGCACCAGACACCGGTGCCTGCTCAGGCGGACCCTGCCGCGGCGGATTGGTGAAAATCACCCTGTCTGAAGAAGACGGCGTGGTGCACTGGCATACTGCATACAACTTGAAGCCTTTTGAATTCCCCCTTTAACCCGTGAAGAAGAACCGTCATGTCCAGTGACCACAACGAACACCAAGCCGCAACCTCTACACCTGAGGCGACACCTGCAGCAACGGCAGAAATGATGTCAACACCAAGCAGCAGTGAAGCAAAGCTTGAAAACAAAACAGAACACAAACCTGAAAACAAGCTGGATAACCAGTCAGAAATGAAGGCTGATAGCAAACCCGAAACCATGAGCCACAAAGCTGCATGGGAGCGCGACACCCTAGAGCGTTTGGCATTTGCCACCTTGGCCGAACAACGGGCCAATCGCCGCTGGCGCATCTTCTTTCGCTTCGCTTGGTTGTTGCTGTTCGTGGTGTTGATTTGGACCGGCACGCACCGAGGCGGTATGGGCTCAGACCCAACGCAACCACACACGGCGGTGGTGGCCATCAAAGGCGAAATTGCCGACGGTGCTGAAGCCAGTGCTGAATGGACATTGAGTGCTCTGCGCTCTGCGTTTGAAGACCAAGGCTCGCAAGCGGTTGTTTTGCTTATCAACTCGCCCGGCGGCAGCCCCGTGCAAGCGGGCATCATCAACGATGAAATTCGCCGCCTCAAAGAGAAGCATCAAAAGCCGGTGTATGCCGTGGTGGAAGAATCATGTGCTTCTGCTGCTTATTACATCGCTGTTGCCGCTGACGAAATTTATGTCGACAAAGCCAGCATTGTGGGAAGCATTGGGGTGTTGATGGATGGTTTTGGTTTCACTGGTTTGATGGACAAACTGGGTGTCGAACGCCGTTTGATGACCGCTGGTGAAAATAAAGGTTTTTTAGATCCTTTCAGCCCCCAAACCAAAGCGCAACGCGCCCATGCCCAAACCTTGCTCAACCAAATTCACCAGCAATTTATCAAGGTGGTGCGTGAAGGTCGTGGCAGTCGATTGAAAGAGACACCTGAGCTTTTCACCGGTTTGTTTTGGAGCGGACAACAAGCGGTTGAAATCGGTCTAGCCGATGGGTTTGGCAACCTCGACTATGTGGCACGCGAGGTGGTCAAAGCCGAAGATGTGATCGACTACACCCGTCACGACAATGTGGCTGAGCGATTGGCCAAGCGATTTGGTGCTGCCATTGGTGAAGGTGCTGTGAATGCTTTGCAGCGTCAACCATCGCTGCGTTAAATCAGCAAAAAACGCCTGCTGAATTCGCCAACAAGTTATTTGCAAACAGGTTACTTACCAATCGCAAACACCGTCGGCGCACCTGACACATTCGTGTTTTTTTCTTTGCGCCACATTTGCACGCTTTGACATTGCACCTGCATCGTGGGCAATGTCAAACCACTGGCTCGGGCCAAGCGCGTGTTGGGTTGCAAGGCATGCACCATCGCTTCCCACAAGGCTGCATTGCGATAAGGTGTTTCAATGAAAAGCTGCGTTTGCCCAGTTTTGAGCGCCAAGTTCTCTAACTCGCGCAAACGGTGGCTGCGTTCAGAAGCGTTTTGTGGCAAGTAGCCCACAAACGCAAAGTTTTGCCCATTCAAGCCACTGGCTGCCAAAGCCAACAGCAAAGACACGGGGCCCACCAACGGCACCACGCGCAGGCCCAAATCATGGGCAGCGCGCACCACCGAAGCGCCAGGGTCAGCGACTGCGGGCATACCCGCTTCGCTCACCAAAGCCACATCGTGCCCCGCCATGGCCGCTTGCAATAAAGGTTTGGCATCAAAGCCTTGGCCGTGCGTTTGAACATGGTCGCCTTTTTTGTGCACCTCACGCGGCAGTTCCGTGATGTGTGTTTCTTGAATCGTTTGCTTCAAGGGCACACAGGCACCCACCCGTTTCAAAAACGCACGGGTGCTCTTGGCGTTTTCAGTGATCCAGTGCGACACGTTGGCTGCCACGCGCAAAGTTTCTTGCGGCAACACATCGTTGATGGGCGTTTGCGTGTCGCAACCAAAGTCCAGTGGCGTGGGCACCAAATACAACGTGCCCAAAGTTTTCTCAGCCTGTGGTGATACATCCGAAACTGAAGTGCTGGGTGAAGACATGCCGTTCATCTCAAGCCCTGCCAAGCAACGCAATGCCCGCTGCACGCAACATGCGACAGGTGCGAATCAGCGGCAACCCCACCAAAGCGGTGGGGTCGTCGTTTTCAATCGATGCAAGCAAGGCAATGCCCAAGCCTTCGCTCTTGGCGCTGCCCGCACAGTCATAAGGTTGCTCGGTGTGCAAATACGACTCGATCTCTGCGTCGCTCAGATCACGAAACTGCACCTTCACTGCTGCCAAATCCACTTCTTCAAATTGTGTTGCAGCACAAACCACCGCCACAGCGGTTTGAAACACAACGGTTTGACCGCGCATGCGTTGCAGTTGCAAAACCGCACGCTCGTGCGTGCCAGGCTTGCCCAAGGGCATGCCATTCAAGTCGGCCACTTGGTCAGAGCCAATCACGACCGCCTCTGGATGAAGCGCTGCTACAGCACGCGCTTTGGCCAACGCCAAACGCAAAGCCAGCGCATACGGTGCCTCATGCTCGGCAGGTGTTTCATCCACATCTGGGCCGACCACCGTGAAGGGTGTGTTCACGCGCGCCAACAATTCGCGGCGGTAGCGCGAGGTCGAACCCAAAATCAACTGACGGGTCTGTGCTGACGCGGCGCTTGTGACGAGGGGGGAGGAAGAAGAATTCGAAGACATGGGCTGATTCTCTTACACTGCCCCGCATGACTTCAGCCTTCGACCCCACCGAATTGCGTGTCAAAGCTTTCGCCCAAGCGGGCGCCGCCTTGGAAGGTGCCACGCCTGCAAAGCAGTTCGAGCGCCTCTCAGCCGATTGTGTCGACACGGTCAGCACACCTGTGCGCTGGGCAGCACAAGGCTCAACCGAAAAGAAAGCGGGTAGCAGCGACGCCATTTGGCTGCATTTGCAAGCCGATGCCCAAGTGCCGCTGACCTGTCAGCGTTGTCTCAAGCCAGTGCTGGTGAACTTGCTGGTTGATCGCGATTTCCGGTTTGTGCCCGACGAAGCCACCGCCATGGCCGAAGATGACGAAGCGGAAGAGGACTTGCTGGTGCTCAGCAGCGAGTTCGACCTGCTGGCCTTGGTGGAAGATGAGTTGCTGATGGATTTGCCCCTGGTGCCCATGCATGAAGCCTGTGAAAGTGAGCATGTGCCCACTTCTGATGATTCAGACGGGCCTGCTGTGGCAGAAAAATCTAACCCATTTGCGGTGCTGGCCGCCCTCAAAACCAAGAAGGGTGACTGAGCCGCCCGTTTGGGCTATAATCGAGGGCTTCGTGTGATGCGATCTGAGCGCTTTGGCGTGCAGTTGCATTGCCCACCAGATTAACCCAGTCAGTCCAGGAGCCAATCATGGCCGTCCAGCAAAACAAAAAATCTCCTTCCAAGCGCGGCATGCACCGTTCACACAACGCGTTGAATGTGCCCGGTACAGCGGTGGAACCCACCACTGGCGAAGTGCACTTGCGTCACCACATCAGCCCAACCGGCTTTTACCGTGGCCGTAAAGTGCTGAAAAGCAAAACCGAAGCTTAATTGGCTTTTGCACACCAAGGCCCGTGGCTCTCACATGCCTCGGGCTTTTGCTTTTTAAAGACCCCGCATGATCACCCTGTCTGTTGACTGCATGGGCGGCGACCATGGCCCGCGTGTCACGCTGGCAGCCTGTCGCCATTTTCTAGACACCCACCCCGACGCGCAGCTCTTGCTCGTTGGCATGCCTGATGCGCTGTCGTCTTTCCACCATCCGCGCGCGCAGGTTGTCGCAGCCTCTGAGGTGGTCAGCATGGACGACCCCGTCGAAGTCGCCATGCGACGCAAAAAAGATTCCTCCATGCGCGTGGCCATCGAGCAGGTCAAGTCGGGTGCCGCACAAGCGGCGGTATCTGCTGGCAACACGGGTGCTTTGATGGCCATCGCACGCTATGTGCTCAAAACCATGGATGGCATTGACCGTCCCGCCATTGCTGGTCGCATGCCCAACTTCAAAGGTGGCGGCACCACCATGCTCGATTTGGGGGCCAATGTCGATTGCACGCCCGAGCACTTGTTGCAGTTTGCTGTGCTTGGTTCGGCGCTGGTTTCCGTGCTAGACGACATCGACAGCCCCTCTGTGGGTTTGTTGAACATTGGTGAAGAAGCTATTAAAGGCAACGAAAATATCAAAAAAACAGCCGAACTGTTGCGAACTGCTGCTAACGCCGGCGATTTGAATTTTTACGGCAATGTGGAAGGCAATGATATTTACCAAGGCACGGTCAATTTGATCGTATGCGACGGTTTTGTTGGCAATGTGGCCCTCAAAGCCAGCGAAGGCTTGGCTCATAAGATCAGTGAAACGCTTAAAAATTCGTTTACACGCAGCATTTTCACCAAAATTGCAGCCATCTTTGCTTATCCTGTTTTGTCTGACTTCAAAGACCAAGTGGATCACCGTCGCTACAACGGCGCTGCCTTGTTGGGGCTCAATGGCATTGTCTTCAAGAGCCACGGCTCGGCTGACGAGGTTGCTTTTGGTACCGCGCTCAACCGGGCGTATGATGCAGCTCACCACAACTTGCTCGAACGTGTTCGCTCGCGCATTGCCCATGCAGCCCCTTTGTTGGCAGTCGGGCAGGCCACTGAGACCGCGAACTGAGCCACTGATTGATGACCCGTTATTCCCGGATTACCGGCACAGGCAGTTTTTTACCTCCCCGTCGACTCACCAATGCTGATTTGGTGGCTGAGCTGGCAGCTCAGGGCGTCGAAACCTCAGATGAATGGATTGTTGAGCGCACCGGCATCCGTGCGCGCCACTTTGCCGCGCCTGATGTGGGCAGCAGCGATTTGGGGTTCGAAGCCGCCAAGCGTGCACTCGAAGCCGCCGGTCGCCGCCCCCAAGACATCGACCTGATCATCGTCGCCACATCCACACCAGACATGGTGTTTCCATCGACCGCTTGCATCTTGCAGCACAAGTTGGCGCAACTCGATGCCGATGCATCAGGCATTGCTGGGGCACCGGCGTTTGATGTGCAAGCCGTGTGCAGTGGTTTTGTGTATGCGCTGACGGTGGCTGACGCCATGATTCGCGCTGGCTCGGCCAACCGCGCTTTGGTGATCGGCGCTGAAGTGTTTTCGCGCTTGCTCGATTTTCAAGATCGCACCACCTGTGTGCTGTTTGGTGATGGCGCAGGCGCCGTGGTGCTCGAAGCCTCTGAGCAACCAGGTATTTTGGCCACCGACATCCATGCGGATGGCAAGCATGTGGGCATCTTGTGTGTGCCGGGTCATGTGCGTAACGGCCACATTTTGGGCGACCCCTTGCTCAAGATGGACGGCCAAGCCGTGTTCAAGTTGGCAGTCGGTTTGCTCGAGGGTGCAGCGCGCGCCACGCTCACCAAAGCCAATTTGCAAGACACCGACATCGACTGGTTGGTGCCACACCAAGCCAATATTCGCATCATCCAAAGCACCGCCAAAAAACTCAAACTGCCAATGGAGAAAGTGGTGTTGACCGTGCACGACCATGGCAACACTTCAGCCGCTTCTATTCCGCTGGCGCTGGATGCGGGTGTGCGCAGTGGGCAAATCAAACCCGGCCAAACCCTCATGCTCGAAGGCGTGGGCGGCGGCTTCACATGGGGCGCGGTGTTGCTCAAGTTGTAAGCCACAGGTTGCATTTCTGTGTCAAAGTTCATTGAAACAAATTTGAAATCATGAAAACAGTTGCATTTGTTTTTCCCGGTCAAGGTTCGCAATCGGTCGGCATGCTCGACGCATGGGGTGACCACCCTGTGGTGGCGCACGCCTTGGCAGAAGCGTCTGACGCCATGGGTGAAGATGTGGGCAAGTTGATTCACGAAGGCCCCAAAGAAGCCTTGGCCCTCACCACCAACACACAACCTGTGATGTTGGTGGCTGCTGTCGCGGCTTATCGCGTGTGGTTGGCTGAAGGCGGCGCGGCGCCTGCTGTGGTGGCAGGTCATTCACTCGGTGAGTATTCGGCCTTGGTCGCTTCAGGCGTGTTGACCTTGGCGCAAGCCGCACCGCTGGTGCGTTTTCGTGCCCAAGCCATGCAAGAAGCCGTGCCGGTGGGCACCGGTGCCATGGCGGCTATTTTGGGTTTGGACGCAGCCAAAGTCATTGCAGGTTGTGCCGAAGCGCAAGCCACTTTTGGCGCAGGTTCTGCTGAGGTGGTCGAAGCCGTCAACTTCAACGACCCCGGCCAAACAGTCATTGCGGGCAGCAAAGCCGCGGTTGAAAAAGCCTGCGAAGTGCTCAAGGCCAACGGTGCCAAGCGTGCCTTGCTATTGCCCGTGTCAGCGCCGTTTCACTCGAGCTTGATGAAGCCCGCAGCTGAGCGTTTGAAAGAAAAACTGGCAGCCACTGCTTTTGCCGATGCACAGATTCCCTTGGTCAACAACATCGATGTGTTGGTCGAGACCGACGCAGACCGCATGCGCGATGCGTTGTACCGCCAAGCTTTTGGTCCCGTGCGTTGGGTGGAATGTGTGCAAGCCATCAAAGCCCGTGGCGTGACCACTTTGGTTGAATGCGGCCCCGGCAAAGTGCTGGCCGGCATGACCAAACGCATTGATGCAGAACTCACAGGTTTGCCACTGTTTGACCCAGCCACTTTGGCCGAAGTCAAAGCAGCATTGGCCTGATCTACAAAACACGAATTGAATTGATATGAGCGAAAAAACACAACACATCGCCTTGGTCACCGGCGCATCGCGCGGTATCGGCGCGGCCATTGCGTTGCAATTGGCGCAAGATGGTTTCTTGGTCATTGGCACGGCGACTTCTGATGACGGTGCCGCCAAAATCAGCCAAGCCCTCAAAGCACACGCGGGTTGCCGCGGTGCCAATTTGAATGTGAACGATGCCGCAGCGGTTGAAGCCTTGGTCGAGCAAATCACCAAAGACCACGGCGGCTTGCATGTGTTGGTCAACAACGCAGGCATCACCCGGGACACCTTGGCCATGCGCATGAAAGACGACGACTGGGACGCGGTGCTCGACACCAACCTCAAAGCCGTGTTCCGTTTGTCACGCGCCGTCATTCGCCCCATGATGAAGCAGCGCTATGGCCGCATCATCAGCATCACCAGTGTGGTGGGTGCATCGGGCAACCCAGGTCAAGCCAATTACGCCGCGGCCAAAGCCGGTTTGGCTGGCATGACCCGCGCCTTGGCGCGCGAGTTGGGCAGCCGCAACATCACGGTCAACTGCGTGGCGCCTGGTTTCATCGAAACCGACATGACGGCCGCCTTGCCAGAAGAACAACAAAAAGCCTTGCTCGGTCAAATTCCATTGGGTCACCTGGGCAAACCGTCGGATGTGGCGCATGCCGTTTCTTACTTGGCAGGGGCCCATGCGGGCTATGTGACAGGGCAGGAATTGCATGTCAATGGCGGCATGTTCATGGCGTGAAAACCCTGAATTAAACAGAATGTATACGGTTAGATCGTCCGGTTAAAATCACGATTCTTTTTAACAACCCTCAGAGGGAATCCATGAGCGATATCGAAGCACGTGTCAAAAAAATCATTGCCGAACAACTTGGCGTGGAAGAGTCACAAGTGACCAATGAAAAAGCCTTTGTGGCAGATTTGGGCGCCGACTCACTGGACACAGTGGAATTGGTGATGGCATTGGAAGACGAGTTCGGCATTGAAATTCCGGACGAAGACGCCGAAAAAATCACCACCGTGCAAAACGCGATTGATTACGCGGTTGCACACAAAAAAGCCTAATCACTTTTAGGAACTCAGCGCATGAGCCGTCGTCGCGTCGTCGTGACCGGTCTGGGCATCGTCTCTCCCGTGGGCAACACGGTGGACGAGGCTTGGGCCAATCTTTTGGCTGGCAAGTCTGGCATTGCAAACATCACGCGTTTCGACGCGTCTGCGATCAATTGCCACTTTGCCGGAGAAGTCAAAGGTTTAGATCTTGACCAGTACATCTCGCCCAAAGAAGCGAGAACCATGGACACGTTCATTCACTACGGCATCGCAGCGGCAGTGCAAGCGGTCAAAGATGCAGGCCTGAGCACCAACGATGCTTTGAGCGAAGAAGATGCCACCCGTATTGGTGTGGTCATTGGCTCGGGCATCGGTGGTTTGCCCATGATTGAAGACATGCACAGCGAATTGTTGGCCAAAGGGCCGCGTCGTATTTCGCCTTTCTTTGTGCCGGCTTCCATCATCAACATGATTTCGGGTCATGTGTCCATGCGTTTTGGCTTCAAGGGTCCCAACTTGGCTGTCGTCACTGCTTGCACCACAGGCTTGCACAGCATTGGCGAAGCTGGTCGTCACATCGAGTATGGCGATGCCGATGTCATGATCGCAGGTGGTTCTGAGTGCTGCATGTCGCCCTTGGGTGTGGGTGGCTTTGCCTCCATGCGCGCTTTGTCTACCCGCAACGATGATCCAGCCACCGCGTCGCGTCCATGGGACAAAGACCGCGATGGTTTTGTATTGGGCGAAGGTGCAGGTGTGTTGGTGCTGGAAGAGTACGAACACGCCAAAGCACGCGGCGCCAAGATTTACGCTGAATTGGGCGGCTACGGTTTGAGTGCCGATGCCGGTCACATGACAGCCCCCAACATGGACGGCCCCCGTCGCGCCATGTTGAGTGCCTTGCGCAATGCAGGTGTCAACGCAGACCAAGTCGACTACCTGAATGCACACGGCACATCTACACCTTTGGGTGATGTGAATGAAACCAATGCGATCAAAGCCGCGTTGGGCGACCACGCCAAGAATGTGGTGGTCAATTCCACAAAGTCGATGACAGGTCACTTGTTGGGTGGCGCAGGTGGTATCGAAAGTGTGTTTACCGCATTGGCTGTTCATCACCAAAAGAGCCCACCCACCATCAACATCTTCAACCAAGACCCCGAGTGCGATTTGGACTACTGCGCCAACACCGCACGCGACATGAAAATCGACGTGGCCTTGAAAAACAATTTCGGATTTGGCGGCACCAACGGCGCTTTGGTTTTCAAACGCGTCTAAGGCACAAGCTTATGTACAACGCCCCATCGGTTGCTTATCCGGTGGGGCGTTGTGCTTTTCAGCGCTGGGTTTTTGTGGGGTTGTTCTTGGCATCGCTCTGTGTTATGGCGGCTTGGGCCGCTTATCAACCGCTCACATGGTTTTGGTATGCAGCATGGCTCCCAGTGGCGTTGGGATGCGTCGGTGCATGGCGGGCCATGCAAGCGCATGGTGTGCTGCAGTGGCAGGGCGAAACATGGGTGTTGTGGCTCAAGTCTTCGCATGACAACAACCCTTGGCAAGGCGGTGCGCTACGGTTGGCATTCGATGCGCAAAGGGTCTTGCTTTTGCAATGGACGCCCTCATTTGATGAAGAAGCTGACGCCACCACGACGACAAGCCGTGGTGTGTCCCGTCGGTCGGAGTGGGTATGGTTGAGCAAAGACAATGCGCCTGAGCATTGGCAAGATTTGCGCCGTGCAGTGCATGCACAGGCGCTTGTGCATTAAAGGATGAAAACATGACGATCAAGCAAACTTTTTCGCGACGATCACTGGCCACTGGTGTGTTGGCATTTGGATTTTTAGCGGCGGTCTTTGCACCTCACGGCGCAATTGCGCAAGTCAAAGGCCTGCCTGATTTCACAGAGTTGGTCGAGCAAGTGGGCCCCTCGGTGGTCAACATCCGCACCTTAGAAAAAGTCTCTTCGCGCGATGCGCAAGCCGGTTCACCTGATGAAGAAATGCAAGAGCTGTTTCGCCGTTTTTTTGGCGTGCCCATGCCAGCACCTAATGCACCGCGTCAGCAGCGCCCCAATCGACCAGAGCCTGATCAAGAGCGGCCCAAGGGCGTCGGCTCGGGATTTGTGTTGTCAGCCGACGGCTTCATCATGACCAACGCGCATGTGGTGGACGGTGCCGATCAAGTCATGGTGACGCTGCCTGACAAACGCGAGTTCAAAGCGCGCATTGTGGGTGCGGATAAACGCACCGATGTGGCGGTGGTGAAAATTGAAGCTACCGGTTTGTCCGCGGTCAAGATTGGCGATGTGAATCGTTTGAAAGTGGGTGAGTGGGTGATGGCGATTGGTTCACCCTTTGGTCTGGACAACTCGGTCACCGCAGGCATCGTCAGCGCCAAGCAGCGCGACACGGGCGACTATCTGCCTTTCATCCAAACCGATGTGGCGATCAACCCCGGCAACTCGGGTGGCCCTCTCATCAACATGCGGGGCGAGGTGGTGGGCATCAACAGCCAAATCTATTCGCGCTCGGGCGGGTTCATGGGTATTTCATTTGCGATTCCCATTGACGAGGCCATGCGTGTGAGCGAACAGTTGCGTGCGACAGGTCGTGTGCAGCGTGGGCGTTTGGGTGTGCAAATTGATCAAGTGAGCAAAGAAGTGGCTGAGTCGCTCGGACTGAGCAAGCCGCAAGGTGCTTTGGTGCGTGGTGTGGAGCAAGGCTCCCCCGCCGAAAAAGCGGGCTTAGAAGCAGGCGACATCATCTTGCGCTTCGATGGCAAGTTGATTGAAAAATCTGCCGACTTGCCCCGTCAAGTGGGCAACACCAAACCTGGCACCGTCAGCAAATTGCAAATTTGGCGCCGCGGCAGCAGCAAAGAATTGAGTATCACCGTGGGTGAGTTCGAGCCAGAAAAGCCTGCCAAAAAAGCGGCCGCCCCAGCTGAAAAACCAGCCACCTCGCAAGCCGCCAAATTTTTAGGGCTGACGCTGAGCGATTTGACCGACACGCAAAAGAAAGAACTCAAACTGCGTGGCGGCGTTCGCGTGGATGCTGCGGCCGAGGCGGCAGCACGCGCTGGCATTCAAGAGGGCGATGTGATTTTGGCCCTGGCCAACACAGAAACCCCCACGGTGCAGGTGCTTGAGGGCTTGGTAAGCAAGCTTGACCGCACCAAAGCGGTGAGCGTGTTGGTGCGCCGTGGCGAGTGGGCGCAGTACACGGTGATTCGACCCACAAAATAAAGCCACAAAGCTCAGTCGGGTTTGGGGCTGTTGTTGGAAATGCGACAGCCCTTTGCAAAATTATTTTGAAAGAATATTTACTTTAGTAAGTGAGTGCTTGCTAACATAATTATAAATTTCAATCTGTTTTTGTATAGAATAGAGGGGCTGATTGTGCTTTTGCGATATATCGCACGCGCCGAACTCCACGATATGGGATGGACGGATGGCCTCCACAGGTGCTCCACAGATCACCCACAAGTTGTCCCCTGAAATCCCCCTGAGAATTGTTAATAAGTTGTGGATAAATTGATGTTGCTAGCCCGCAACGACTGCTCGGTGGCCATAGGGTCACTTGGCAAATCGGGGTTTTTGCCTACAATGAAGTCCCAACTATCGCAGTTGCCATTGCTTGTTGGTTCCGGGCGCGTCAGCATTTGACGCGCCCTTTTTTCATGCCTTCGCTCCTTTGAATTCAACCACTTAAGTGCTCTCGTTGATGAACCACATCAGAAACTTTTCGATCATTGCCCACATCGATCATGGCAAATCTACGCTGGCAGACCGACTGATTCAACGCTGTGGCGGTCTTGAAGATCGTGAGATGCAAGCGCAGGTGCTCGACTCGATGGACATCGAGAAAGAGCGTGGGATAACTATCAAAGCGCAAACCGCTGCGCTGCAATACAAAGCCAAAGACGGCCAGATTTACAACCTCAACTTGATCGACACGCCTGGCCATGTCGACTTCTCGTATGAGGTGTCGCGTTCACTCTCTGCTTGTGAAGGTGCCCTGTTGGTGGTGGACGCCAGCCAAGGTGTCGAAGCCCAAACCGTGGCCAACTGTTACACCGCCCTCGACCTCGGTGTCGAGGTGGTACCTGTGCTCAACAAAATGGATTTGCCCCAAGCCGATCCAGAAAACGCCAAAGCCGAAGTCGAGGATGTGATTGGCATCGACGCCAGCGAAGCCATTCCCTGCTCGGCCAAAACCGGCATGGGCGTGGATGAAATTCTCGAGGCCATCGTGGCCAAGGTGCCCGCGCCAAAAGGCAACCCTGACGCGCCCTTGCGCGCCATGATCATTGACAGCTGGTTTGACAGCTATGTCGGTGTGGTGATGCTGGTGCGCGTGGTCGATGGCCGCTTGGGCAAAGGCGAGCGTTTCAAAATGATGGCCACCAACGCCATTTACAACGCAGACAACCTCGGTGTGTTCACCCCTGCCAACCAACCGCGCAATTCGCTCGAGGCGGGCGAGGTGGGCTACATCATTGCGGGCATCAAAGAGTTGCAAGCTGCCAAGGTGGGCGACACCATTACCTTAGAGAAAAAGCTGCCAAACAATTTAGGGCCAGCCTCGCAAGCTTTGCCGGGCTTCAAAGAAATTCAGCCGCAGGTGTTTGCGGGTTTGTACCCCACAGAATCGAACCAATACGATGCCTTGCGCGATGCGCTGGAAAAACTCAAGCTCAACGACGCGTCGTTGCACTTTGAGCCCGAGGTGTCGCAGGCTTTGGGCTTTGGTTTCCGTTGCGGTTTCTTAGGCTTGTTGCACATGGAAATTGTGCAAGAGCGTTTGGAGCGCGAGTTTGACCAAGACCTGATCACCACTGCGCCCAGCGTGGTGTATGAGGTGGTGCTTGGCGACGGTGAGGTCATCATGGTGGAAAACCCCTCCAAGATGCCTGATGCCGGCAAGATTCAAGAAATTCGCGAGCCCATCGTGACGGTGCATTTGTACATGCCGCAAGACTATGTGGGCCCCGTGATGACGCTGGCCAACCAAAAGCGTGGCGTGCAACTCAATATGTCCTACCACGGCCGACAGGTCATGTTGACCTATGAATTGCCATTGGGCGAAATCGTGCTCGACTTCTTTGACAAGTTGAAGTCCGTCAGCCGCGGTTATGCCTCGATGGACTACGAGTTCAAGGAATACCGCGCGTCTGATGTGGTGAAGGTCGACATTTTGCTCAACGGCGAAAAGGTCGATGCGCTCTCGATCATCGTGCACCGCACGCAAGCGCAATACCGCGGCCGTGCAGTGGCGGCCAAGATGCGCGAGATCATCAGCCGTCAAATGTTTGATGTGGCCATTCAGGCCGCCATTGGGGCCAACATCATTGCGCGTGAAACCATCAAGGCTTTGCGTAAAAACGTGTTGGCCAAATGCTATGGGGGTGACATCACCCGCAAACGCAAGCTGCTTGAAAAACAAAAAGCAGGTAAAAAACGCATGAAGCAAATTGGTTCCGTTGAAGTGCCACAAGAGGCATTCCTGGCCATTTTGCAAGTAGAGGATTGATGTTTATGGCAACCCTGACCGCTTTCGTACTGGCAGCTTTTGTGGGGTATGCCGCGTCGTGGTACCTCGGCATGATCGAAGGTAACTTTGCCTTGTTGATGTTTATGGCCACTGTGGTCACAGGCATTTATTGGTTGGCTGAGCGTTTTTACTTTTTGCCACAACGCTTGGCTGCCGCAGACAAATTAGAAACCGAAGCCACGCATCGCAAAAGCGAGCTCGACAAATTGGGCATTGCCAAAAACGATGTGGATGTGACCGAGGCCAAAGAGCGCCTGATCATGCAGCCTTGGTGGCTCGATTGGACAGCGGGTTTGTTTCCGGTCATTGCGGTGGTGTTTGTGTTGCGCTCGTTTTTGTTTGAGCCATTCAAAATTCCATCAGGCTCGATGATTCCAACATTGTTGGTGGGCGATTTGATTTTGGTGAACAAGTTTCACTATGGCGTGCGTTTGCCGGTCATCAATTTGAAAATCACCGATGGCAACCCTGTGCAGCGCGGCGATGTGATGGTGTTTCGCTACCCACCCCGCCCGAGTTTGGACTACATCAAGCGTGTGGTGGGTGTGCCGGGTGACGAAGTGGCGTATCTGAACAAACAACTCACCATCAACGGTGTGCCGGTGGAGAAAGCCGCCCGTCCTGATTTCTTTGATGAAGACAGCATGCGCTACATCAAGCAGTTTGAAGAAAAAATTCCATTGGGTCATAAACCCGATGACAACAAAGGCGTGCGCGTGCACAACCTGTTGAACGACATCGACCGTCCTGCTTTCATTCCAGGTGCAGATGATTTTGCGTTCAAAGAAAACTGCCGTTACACCGTCGAAGGTGTGACCTGCAAAGTGCCCGACGGTCACTACTTCATGATGGGCGACAACCGCGACAACTCGCTCGATTCGCGTTACTGGGGGTTTGTGCCGGAGAAAAACATCGTCGGCAAAGCCTTCTTTGTTTGGATGAACTTTGGCAACATCAAACGCATTGGCGCGTTTGACTGAGTGCTTTGAATGTCACGCTGCGCATGACCCAACCGTCATTGACACAACCCCAAATTCTTGAAGCGCTGCAACAGCGTTTGCAGCATCGGTTCAAGAACCCCGCGTTGTTGGCGCAAGCTTTGACGCACCGCAGTTTCAGTTCAGACCACAACGAGCGCTTGGAGTTTTTGGGCGACTCGGTGCTCAATGTGGCGATTGCCCATTTGCTGTACCAGCGCTTGAACAATTTGCCTGAAGGCGATTTGTCGCGCGTGCGCGCCAACTTGGTCAAGCAAGATACTTTGCACCATTTGGCGGTTGATTTGGGTCTGTCAGGCATTTTGCGTTTGGGTGAGGGTGAGTTGCGCTCGGGTGGGCAAAAGCGTCCCTCTATCTTGGCCGATGCCCTTGAAGCCGTGCTGGGTGCGGTTTACTTAGATGCGGGCTACGACGCGGCCAACGCCTTGGTGCAACGCATTTTCTCGAAGGTGGAAATCAACCCCGAGATGCAAGCTGTGGGCAAAGACCCCAAAACAGAATTGCAAGAATGGTTGCAAGCGCGCAAACTGCAACTGCCGATCTATCGTGTGGTGGGCACCTTGGGCGCAGCACACAAACAAACTTTCGATGTGGAGTGTGAAGTGCCTGAACTCTCGCGCAGTGAGCGCGGCATTGGCACCTCGCGCCGTGCAGGCGAACAAGCCGCTGCGTCGGCCATGTTGCAAGTATTAAAGGAATCCAATTGACCACACCCAAAGACAACGCATCGCAAAGCATGCAAGACATCGATGCCATGCTGGCTGCCAGCAAAGGCACGCGTGTGGTGGCGTCACCTGCTGCTGTTGCACCTGATGAACAGCGCTGCGGTTTGATCGCGATTGTGGGCAAGCCCAATGTGGGCAAATCTACTTTGCTCAATGCGTTGGTGGGACAAAAAATCAGCATCACCTCGCGCAAAGCGCAAACCACACGGCATCGCATCACCGGTATGCGCACCGAAGGTGCGGCGCAGTTTGTGTTTGTGGACACGCCAGGTTTTCAAACCATTCATGGCAACGCGTTGAACAAATCGCTCAACAAAACCGTGCAAGGCGCGGTGGGCGATGTGGACTTGGTGTTGTTGGTGGTGGAAGCAGGCAGCTTCACACCGGCCGACGCCAAAGTGCTGGCGCTGCTCGCGCCGGGTGTGCCCACTCTGTTGGTGGCCAACAAACTCGACTCGGTGAAAAACCGCGCCGATGTAGCCCCTTGGTTGCAAGACATGCAGGCTCGCCACCCCTTTGCCGAGTTTGTGCCCATGTCGGCCAAAAATGCCAAAGATGTGGAACGCTTGCTGGGCATCTGCGAAAAATATTTGCCACAACAAGCGTGGTTTTACGATGCAGATGAACTGACCGATCGCAGCGAAAAATTCATGGCCGCTGAAATGGTGCGCGAAAAATTGTTTCGCTTGACCGGAGACGAATTGCCTTACACCTCAACGGTGGTGATAGACAAGTTTGAAGTAGAAAAAGGCAAAACCAAAGGCGTGAAACGCATGGTGCGCATTGCTGCCACCATCATCGTTGAGCGCGATGGCCACAAGGCCATGGTCATTGGTGACAAAGGCGAGCGTTTGAAACGCATGGGCACCGAAGCGCGCACCGAACTCGAAAAACTGTTTGATGCCAAAGTGTTTTTGGAGTTGTGGGTGAAAGTGCGCTCGGGTTGGGCAGACGACGAAGCGCGGGTGCGCAGTTTTGGCTACGAGTAAAACCACCCGCATCCAAGACGAACTGGCGTTCGTCGTGCATCGCTACGACTGGAGCGAGTCGAGCCTGATTCTTGAAACCTTCACCCGTCACCACGGGCGTGTGGCCTTGGTGGCCAAGGGTGCGAAGCGTCCCAGTTCCAACTTTCGTCCCGTGTTGCTGCCTTTGCAGCCTTTGCGCATCACCTACACGGGCGATGCAGACATTCGCACTTTGAAAGGTGCAGAGTGGGTGGGCGGCCACATCATGCCGATGGGCGAAGCCTTGTTGTCGGGCTATTACTTGAACGAGTTGTTGCTGCGCTTGTTGGCGCGAGACGACCCGCACCCGCGCTTGTTTGATTTGTATGCGCAAGTGGTGCAGGTGCTGGCGTCGGGTCATCAATCGGGGCATGAAGGCACGATTGCACCGGTTTTGCGCACCTTTGAATTGATGTTACTCAAAGACATTGGCTTGTTGCCCGACTTGAATGTGCAAACGCTGACTTTTTCACCCTTAGACGCTGGTGTGGCTTACAGCTTGGTGGCCGAGGGTGGTTTGCGCGTGCAAAGCACGCAAGAGCGCGCCGGTTTGCCTGGCAGTGTTTGGCAGCAATTGTTTGACAGCCTGAACGACGCTTCGCCCATGACCGCCACGCTGAGGGTGTGTGCCGAATTACCAGCTGAACAACGCAATGCCTTGCAAACCCAGTTGCGTGCCTTGCTGCACTACCATTGCGGTATCAGCACTTTGCGCACGCGTCAGGTGATGATGGATTTGCAAGCGCTTTGACCTGCCCATGACACAACACGCCAACCCTTCGCCACGCACCGCTTTGTCGGTCAACCTCAACAAAGTTGCTTTGGTGCGCAACACGCGCCATTTGGGCATTCCCAGCGTCACGCGCGCCGCCACCTTGTGTTTAGAAGCGGGGGCCGCGGGCATCACGGTGCACCCAAGACCTGATGCGCGACACATTCGATCAGACGATGTGTTTGATTTGCACCAATTGCTCAAAACATGGCCTGATCGTGAGTTCAACATTGAAGGCAACCCGTTTCACAACTTGATGGACTTTGTGCGCCAAGTGCGCCCACACCAAGTGACCTTTGTGCCCGACAGCGAAGGCCAGTTCACCAGCGACCATGGTTGGACCTTTCCACAAGATGCCCCGCGCTTGAAGCCCTTGGTGGCAGAAGCGAAAAGCCTAGGTGTTCGGGTGAGTTTGTTCATGGACCCCTCACCCGATATGACCACTGCGTTGCAAGTGATGCAAGCGGTGAAGGATGTGGGTGCTGACCGCGTGGAGCTCTATACCGAGAGTTATGCGCGCGCATTTGGCACCGACGATCAATTCACTGTGTTGCAAAGTTTCAAAACCACGGCCGAGGCTGCGTTGCAAGTGGGTTTGCAACTCAATGCAGGCCATGATTTGAACCGTGTCAATTTGCCTTTGTTTTTAAAAACCGTGCCTGGTGTGGAAGAGGTGTCGATAGGACACGCCTTGATAGCCGATGCCTTGGAGTTGGGCTACACCGAAACCATTCACGCTTACCGCGCGTGCATGCCCGCATGATTTACGGCATTGGCACTGACATTTGCGACATCCGTCGCATCCGTGCGTCCCTTGAAAAACATGGTGAACGCTTTGCACAAAAAGTGTTGACCGACAACGAATTGAAAACTTGGCGTCAACGCAGCGAACGCTGGCCCGAGCGGGGTGTGCGTTTTGTGGCCACACGGTTTTCAGCCAAAGAAGCGTTCAGCAAAGCGATTGGTTTGGGCATGCGCATGCCCATGACCTGGCGGTTGTGCGAAGTGGCTAAATTGCCCAGTGGGCAACCGGTGATTGTGTTGCACGGTGTGCTCAAAGAATGGTGCGACGCCAAGGGCTTGAGCGCACAGGTGAGTGTGAGCGATGAGTCAGACTACGCCACCAGTTTTGTGATTGTTGAAAAGAAATGAACCCTTCTAACTTTCATCACCACGCCCCTTTGGTGTTAGACATTGCGGGCACGCAGTTGACCGATGTAGATCGTCAGCGTTTGCAGCATCCGCTCACAGGCGGTTTGATTTTGTTTGGCCGCAATTGGTCCAGCCGACAACAGTTGACCGATTTGTGCGCCGACATCAAAGCGGTGCGCAGCGATGTGCTGATTTGTGTTGACCACGAAGGCGGTCGCGTGCAACGGTTTCGCCAAGATGGCTTCACCCACATACCGCCCATGCGCGCTTTGGGTGAGTTGTGGATGCAAGACACCCAACATGTGAAAGGCGACTTTCACACCGGCAGCGGCGCATTGGCAGCGATGGATGCCGCCACCGCGTGTGGCTATGTGTTGGCCAGTGAGTTGCGTGCGTGCGGTGTGGACTTCAGCTTCACCCCAGTGCTCGACTTGGACCACGGTGAAAGTGGTGTGATTGGTGACCGATCTTTCCACCGCGATCCGCGCGTGGTGACAGCCTTGGCAAAAAGTGTGATGCACGGTTTGTTGCTGGCAGGCATGGCCAGCTGCGGCAAACACTTTCCTGGCCACGGTTTTGTGAAAGCCGATTCACATGTGGATGTGCCAGTGGACAAACGCAGCCTGCCAGCGATTTTGAATGACTGCGCATTGCCCTACCGATGGCTCACCACAACCTTGAGCAGCGTGATGCCCGCGCATGTGATTTACCCCAAGGTGGATGCCTTGCCAGCAGGTTTTTCTAAAAAATGGTTGCAAGACATTTTGCGAGGCCAATTGCATTTCAATGGGTTGATCTTCAGTGACGATCTGTCAATGGCCGGTGCGCGTCAAATGCAAGGTCGTGAAGTGAGTTTTGCCGAGGCGGGTGTGGCTGCACTCAATGCAGGCTGCGACATGGTTTTGCTGTGCAACCAAAGTTTGGGCGATGGCGCAGGTGTTGACGGCATGCTCGATGGTTTGGCCGAAGCGCTTTTGAAAAACAAATGGCAAGCAAGCGACGACAGCGAACACCGCCGCCGTGACTTGTTGCCCAAACATTCGTCGCTAGCTTGGGATGCGTTGATGACCGACCCCGCCTATGTGCGGGCCCTCGACTTGCTGCCGTGAGCGGCAAGTCTCAATCTCAAGGAAACACATGGCGACCAAGAATGGAAAGAACGAGGTCAGCGGAAGCGGGCTGCGTTACACAAGCCGAGAGAACGGTTCGCCTTTTGTGGGCATGGGCAAAGTGGGTGAAACCATGTCCTGCATGAAATGCGGTTTGCACAAACCCAGACGCTTGGGAAGTCAACGCCGCTTTGCGGGTTCGTTGGCCTTCTTTTGCTTCGACTGCAAACCCCCGGTTGAAAAAACCGAAGACAACACAGAAAAGAAATAACCATGGCCACACCCAATTACAACTATGAAAAACGTCAACGCGAGTTGGCCAAGAAAAAGAAAAAAGAAGAGAAATTGCGCGAACGCGAAGCGCGTAAAAATTCACCCGAAGGCGAAGCTGATGGGTCTGGTGCCGACCACTTGCAAGACCCCGATGGGCAAGCAACGCCAGTCAGTCCTTAGTACGCATTCGTGCGCTTTGGTTTTTGTTTGAAAATAGTGTTTATTTTTTCAAGGAGTTCTGCCATGTTTCCTTCACGCCGATCCGCCATTGCGCAAGGTTTTGTTGCTGCTGTGCTCAGTTTGAGTTGCGGCTTGGCCATGGCGCAAGCCAAGCCCATCAAGTTGTTGGTGGGCTTTCCGCCTGGTGGTGGTACCGATGCAGTGGCACGCACCTTGGCTGAAAAACTCAAAGACGAATTGGGCGTGCCTGTGGTGGTCGAAAACAAACCCGGAGCAGGTGGACAAATTGCCGCGCAAACACTCAAGACTTCACCCGCTGATGGCACGGTGCTTTTTTTGTCGCATGACCACACCATTTCCATCTTGCCTTTGGTGATGAAAAACCCAGGCTATGACTCTGCCACCGACTTTGTGCCCGTGGCAGGCTTCGCCACTTTTGTGAATGCGTTTGCCGTCTCAGGTGGCACACCCGCCAAAACTTTCAACGAGTATGTGGCGTGGGTCAAAGCACAACAAGCTGGCAAAGGCTCAGTGGGTATTCCAGCGCCTGCGTCTACGCCTGAATTTTTGGTGAAAGTGGTGGGCGAAAAATACAAACTTGATTTGGTGGCAGCACCTTACCGAGGAAGCGCCCCCATGATGGCTGACATGTTGGGTAACCAAATTGCAGCCGGTGTGGGCTCGGTGCCCGACTTCATTGAGAACCACAAAGCCGGCAAAGTGCGTGTGGTGGCAGTGTTGGGTGGCAAGCGTCAAGCGGCATTGCCCGATGTGCCAACCTTCACCGAACTCGGCTTGGGTGGTTTAGAGGACATGCCTTACTACGGTATCTTTGCGCCTGCTGGCACACCCAAATCCACCATCGATCAATTCAGCCAAGCCTTGGCCAAAGTGCTGGCCATGCCTGATGTGAACAATCACCTCACCCAAATGGGTTTGACCGTGGGCTTCATGACCTCGCAGCAACTGGCGCAGCGTGAGCGCGCTTACACGCAGGTGTGGACAAAGTTGATCAAGGCGAGTGGGTTTCAGCCGCAGTGATGCAACGCTGACTCATGCTCAGTAGTGGTAACGCAGCTGAGCAATCCACAAAGCATTGCCCTCTAGTTTGTAAACCATGCGATGCTCATCGTTGATGCGTCGCGACCACCAACCAGCTAGAGCATGTTTGAGTGGCTCAGGCTTACCGATGCCCTCAGTGGGGTGGCGCATCACCTCTTGAATCAGTTTGTTGATGCGTTCGAGTGTGCGCTTGTCTTGTTTTTGCCAATACAGGTAATCAGCCCATGCTTGTTCGGCAAAGACCAACTTCATAACGGCAAAGTGCGTTCAACACCTTGACCTGACTCTAGTTGGGAAATGGCTGCGATCAGTCGCTTTGCATTTGCAGGGCTGCGTAGCAAGTATGTGGTTTCTTCGAGCGCTTTGTAGTCGTCAAGTGACAGCATGACGACCGATTGCTCGCCGTTGCGCGTGATGATGAGTGGTTCGTGATCTTCACAAACACGGTTCATGGTGCTGGCTAAATTGGCCCGTGCTGTGGAATAAGTGATGGCATCCATGTGAGAAACCTCCTTGTACATATTGTTGTACAAGGAGGTTTTTTTGTCAACTCTCCCGACGCAACGCGGGGAACAAAATCACATCCCGAATGCTCGGGCTGTCGGTGAGCAACATCATCAAACGGTCGATGCCGATGCCACAGCCACCGGTGGGCGGCATGCCGTATTCGAGGGCACGCACAAAGTCGTGGTCGTAGAACATGGCTTCGTCGTCGCCGCTGTCTTTGGCGGCCACTTGCGCGTGAAAGCGAGCGGCTTGGTCTTCGGCATCGTTCAACTCGCTGAAGCCATTGCCAAACTCGCGGCCGGTGATGTAGAGCTCAAAACGCTCGGTCACTTCGGGACGCGCATCGCTGGCGCGTGCCAAGGGTGAAATTTCAACGGGGTGTTCACAGATGAAAGTGGGTTGCCATAGTTTCTCTTCGACGGTTTCTTCGAAGTACATCACTTGCAAGCTGGCCAAACTGCGGCTGCTGAGTTTGTCTTTGTCTTCTTTGAAGCCGAGTTTTTTCAAGGCGTCGATCAACCATGTGGTGTTGTCCACATGGGCGCCTGCATCGGTGTGTTTGACGATGGCTTCGCGAATGGTCAAGCGCTCAAACGGTTGGCTCAAATCGACCGCTTTGCCGCCGTAGGTCAACAGCAGCGTACCTGCTGCTTTCATGGCGGCGTCACGCACGAGTTCTTCGGTGAAGTGCATCAGGTCTTGGTAATTCCAATACGCTGCGTAAAACTCCATCATGGTGAACTCGGGGTTGTGACGCACCGAGATGCCTTCGTTGCGGAAGTTGCGGTTGATTTCGAACACGCGTTCGAAGCCACCCACGATCAAGCGTTTCAAATACAACTCGGGCGCAATGCGCAAATACATTTCTTGGTCGAGCGCATTGTGATGCGTGATGAATGGCTTGGCGTTGGCGCCACCGGGAATGGGGTGCAACATGGGCGTTTCAACTTCCAAGAAGTTGTGTTGCACCATGAACTCGCGAATGCCGCTGACCGCTTTGCTGCGTGCCACGAAACGCTTGCGGGCGGTTTCGTCGGTCATCAAGTCAACATAGCGCTGACGGTATTTGATTTCTTGGTCGTGCACGCCATGAAATTTGTCAGGCATGGGGCGCAGGCTCTTGGTGAGCATGCGAATGCTGGTGGCATGAATCGACAACTCGCCGGTGCGCGTTTTGAACAACTTGCCTTCGCAAGCCACGATGTCGCCCAAGTCCCAGTGTTTGAAGTCGGCGTAGAGCTCTTCGCTCACATCATCGCGCGTGACATAAATTTGAATGCGACCGGTGCTGTCTTGCAAAGTGGCAAAACTGGCTTTGCCCATCACACGCTTGAGCATCATGCGGCCTGCCACTTTGGCGAAGTGACCTTCGGCGGTCAGCATCTCGGCGGTTTTGTCACCATGCAATTCGTGCAAGGTGCTGGCGTGGTGCGCAGGTTTGAAGTCGTTGGGAAACGCCACGCCGTGCCCTTGCGCTTGACGCTCGCGCATGGCTTTGAGTTTGTCACGACGCTCAGCGATGAGTTGGTTTTCGTCGACGGGGGGGGAGTCTGGGGTGGCGGGGGTGTTGTTGTTCGACATCTTGGGTCTTGAGTAATGGGCTGCTTGAAAGCTAACCCATTATTTTAAGTGGAAGCGAGTGATGGTCTGCTTGCGCCTACGATGCGCCGAAACGCTTTGATTGCATGAACTTGAAAAAACAAAACCCTCGTGAGAGGGCTTTGAATTGGTGAGGGAAGGTTTTTTCAAACTACCGAATCAGCAGGCTGCCGTTGCAACATCGCCAAGGTGTTTGCAATTGTTTTGCGCAACTCCCGGCGGTCGCAAATCATGTCGACCGCGCCTTTGGTTTGCAAGAACTCGGCTCGCTGAAAGCCTTCTGGCAAGGTCACGCGCACGGTGTTTTCGATCACGCGGGGGCCGGCAAAGCCAATGAGGGCATTGGGTTCTGCAATGACCACATCACCCACAAACGCAAAGCCTGCGGACACGCCGCCCATGGTGGGGTCGGTCAACACGCTGATGTAGGGCAAACCTTTTTTGGCCAAGCGTGTGAGCGACGCATTGGTTTTGGCCATTTGCATGAGCGACAACAAACCTTCTTGCATGCGCGCACCACCGGTAGCAGTGAAGCAAATGAAAGGCACTTTTTGTTCGATGGCGGTGTGCACACCGCGCACAAAACGCTCGCCTACCACCGAGCCCATCGAGCCGCCCATGAAGTCGAATTCAAAACACGCGACCACCACATTGATGCTGTGCACCGCGCCACCCATGACCACCAAAGCGTCGGTCTCGCCGGTGTTGTCCATGGCTTCTTTCAGGCGCTCGGGGTATTTGCGGCTGTCTTTGAATTTCAATGCGTCAACTGGCACCACTTCTTGACCAATTTCGTAGCGACCTTCGGCGTCTAAGAACATGTCCAAGCGTGCACGCGCACTCATGCGGTGGTGGTGGCTGCAGGTGGGGCAAACATTGTTGTTTTGCTCTAAGTCAGTTTTGTAGAGCACGGTTTCGCAGCTGGGGCACTTGACCCACAGGCCTTCGGGCACGCTGCGGCGATCCGCTGGATCGGTGTGTTGAATTTTGGGGGGAAGCAGTTTTTCGAGCCAACTCATGGGGAGTCCTTCTCAGATGGAATGCAGCGATTTTAGTTCGCTGCACAGGGGTTGAATCACGCGTCCAACGCTTGTCGAATGCCAGCCAAAAAGTCGTGCGCTGCGGCCACTTCTTGGCCCTTGGGCGCTGCCTCTAGCAATTGAATGATGCGCGAGCCAATGACCACGGCATCGGCCACACGGCCAACGGCAGTTGCAGTTGCGGCATCGCGAATGCCAAAGCCCACGCCGACAGGAATGTGCACATGCTGGCGAATGCGCGGCAACATGGCTTCAACCGCATCGGTGTCAAGGTTGCCCGCACCGGTCACGCCTTTGAGCGACACATAGTACACATAGCCACTGGCCACACGCGCGACTTGTTGCATGCGTTGGTCGGTGCTGGTGGGGGCCAACAGAAAAATCAAATCCATGTTGTTTGCACGCAAGGTGGCAGCAAAACCTTCGCACTCTTCGGGCGGGTAGTCGACGATCAACACGCCGTCTACACCGGCGCAGCTGGCGTGTTTCACAAACGCGTCTTTTCCATGCTTGAGGTCGTAGCACTCGACGGGGTTGGCGTAGCCCATCAACACCACGGGGGTGGTGGTGTCTTGTTGGCGAAAGGTACGCACCATCTCCAACACTTCGGCGGTGCCAATGCCAAAACGCAAAGCGGCTTCACCTGCTTTTTGAATGACGGGGCCATCGGCCATCGGGTCGCTGAACGGTACTCCGAGTTCAATGATGTCTGCACCTGCTTTGACCATGCCGTGCATGAGCGCGGGTGTGATGTCGGCTTGCGGAAAACCAGCCATGACATAGGGGATGAGTGCTTTGCGTTTTTCAGCGCCCAGTTTTTTCAGAGTGGTATCAATGCGGCTCATGGTGCGACTCACTTCACAATTTTCACGGGCTGTTCGCCACCTTTGACCGATTGACCTTGGCAACTCGGACGGCAATAAAAATCAGCGTTGCTCAAATCGGCCACGGTGCCAATGTCTTTGTCGCCACGCCCTGAGAGGTTGACCAAAATGGATTGATCAGCTGTCATGGTTTTGGCGAGCTTCATCGCATAGGCCACCGCATGGCTCGACTCCAGCGCGGGAATGATGCCTTCGGTGCGACACAAATAATGAAACGCTTCGAGCGCTTCTTTGTCGGTGATGCCCACATACTCGGCGCGACCGATGTCTTTGAGGTAAGCGTGCTCGGGGCCCACACCGGGGTAGTCCAACCCAGCGCTCACGCTGTGGGTTTCGGTGATTTGCCCATTCGCATCTTGCAAGATGTAAGTGCGGTTGCCGTGCAACACGCCCGGTGCGCCTTTTTGCAACGAGGCCGAATGGCGCTCGGTGTCCAAACCTTCGCCTGCGGCTTCAACACCAATGAGACGCGTTTTCTCGAACGGAATGTAGGGGTGAAAAATACCCATGGCATTGCTGCCACCACCCACGCAAGCAATGACGGCATCGGGTTGTGCGCCGTGGTGCATGCTGGGCATTTGGGCGATGCATTCTTCACCAATGACGCTTTGAAAATCGCGCACCATCATCGGGTAAGGATGTGGGCCCGCGACGGTGCCAATGATGTAGAAAGTGTTGTCCACATTGGCCACCCAATCGCGAAGTGCTTCATTCAGTGCGTCTTTCAAGGTGCGGCTGCCTGATTCAACCGGCACCACGGTGGCGCCGAGCAACTTCATGCGATACACATTGGGGCTTTGGCGTTTGACATCTTCGGCGCCCATGTAGACCACACACTCCAAACCATAGCGTGCGCAAATGGTGGCGGTGGCCACGCCGTGTTGACCGGCACCGGTTTCGGCGATCACACGCGGTTTGCCCATGCGTTTGGCGAGCATGGCTTGGCCGATGGTGTTGTTGATTTTGTGCGCGCCGGTGTGGTTCAAATCTTCGCGCTTCAAATAGATTTGTGCACCACCCATTTCGCGGCTCATGCGTGCAGCGTGATAGATGGGCGAAGGGCGTCCCACAAAATGGGCGAGTTCGTTTTTGAACTCGGCTAAAAATGCGGGTTCGTGTTGGTACTTGGCATAGGCCTCGCGCAATTCGTTGATGGCGTGGGTCAGTGTTTCGCTGACAAAGCTGCCACCATAAATGCCAAAGTGCCCGCTGGCATCGGGTTGTTGATAGGTCGACATGGAAGGTGCTTACAAAAAGGGTTGCAGATCAAAGCGGATGCAGGGCATCGGCCTGACGAACGGCTTGCACGAAATCGCGAATCTTGTGGGGGTCTTTGATGCCCTTGGCGCTTTCAACGCCCGAGCTCACATCGACACCGAGTGACAAGCCGCAATCACGCAGCGCAGACAGGGCGTCGGTCACGTTGGCAGCGTTGAGTCCACCAGACAAGACGAGGTGAGCGTTGACGTTTGGAGGAAGCTGTGACCAATTGAATGCCTTACCGCCACCGCCGTAACCGTCGACATGGGCGTCGAGCAGCACCGCTTGGGCGTCTTTGTAATCTTCGGCATATTTTACGAGGTCGAATGGTTGTTCGCCCGCTGGGGTTTCTAGCGGAATGCGGGCGGCGCGAATCCAACGGCGACCCAGGGTTCGGGCAATTTTTTGGCAATGGTCAGGCGTTTCGTCGCCATGAAATTGCAACCATGCGCCCGGCACATGCATGCACGCATGTGCAATGGTTTCAGCGGTTTCGTTCACAAACAACAGCACAGGGGTGACGAACGCTGGCAAGCGTTTGGCCAACTCAGCGGCGCGCTCGATAGACACTGCGCGTTGGCTGGGTGGGTAGAGCACAAAACCAATCGCGTCAACACCGGCAGTGACGGCGTCGTCGATGTCTTGCTCTCGTGTGAGACCACAAATTTTGATACGCGTGCGCTTCATGGGAGCCAATCATACGCAGGCGTGCGCGCAGGCAGGCCCCAGTGGTGTTCGTAGACCGGGCCTAAAAAATACAAACCATCGGGGCTGAAGGTGGGGGCGGCGGCATCTCTGTTTTTGGCGGCCAACACATCGGCCATCCATTGCGCAGATTGCATGCCTTGCCCAATTTGCAAAAAGCAACCCATGAGGTTGCGAATCATGTGATGCAAAAACGCATTGGCTTCAAACTCAAAACGCCAGTAGGCAGAAGTGGGCGATTGACTGCGACGCGTGATGTCAATGCGATGCATGGTTTTGATAGGACTCAAAGCTTGACAGCTCGATGCACGGAACGAAGAAAAATCGTGCTCACCCAGCAAGTGTTGTGCAGCTTGTTGCATGGCTTCACCATTGAGCGGACGAAACACCCAGCCCACGCGACCCGCTTCAACGCTTGGGCGCACGGGCGACTCGAGCAACACATACGCATAACGACGCGCCACAGCGCTACCGCGACAGTGAAAAGTATCAGGCACTTGTTGCACCCATTGCACGGCGATGTCGTTGGGCAACAAACTGTTGGTGGCTCGCACCCATGCATAGGGTGTGCGTTCGACCTCTGTGTCAAAGTGAATGACTTGCATGACACCATGCACACCGGTGTCAGTGCGGCCAGCGCAAAGGGTGGAAATTTTGGTGTTGGTGAATGCTTGCAACGCGGCTTCAAGTTTGTCTTGCACCGTGTTGCCAGAGAGCTGGCTTTGCCATCCTTCGTAGGCCTGGCCGTTGTAGCTCAGGCCCATGGCCAAACGCATGAACTTAACCTCGGTCAGCCAGCCACTGACGGGCTTGCGCTTGAATTTCGCCTGAGGCTTCGTTGGCCACTTCTTCCATCAGCGCGCGGCTGGTGTGCAGTTGGCCCAATTTCCACAACTCTTCTGCCAAGTCCATGCGCACTTGGAAGGGGTGTTCTTGTGCACCAGCGTAGTGGCTGGTGTTGGGAATGTCTAGAGTAGGGCGAGAAGTTTCTGGTGCGTGGTGAGCGTGGGATTCTTGATGCAAATCGTCATGCGTTTGATGCGACTCATGTGCATGCTCGTGTGTGCCCTCGTAGCCATGATCATTTGAGTGGTCGTGTTCATGGCTATGGTGTTCGTGATGTTCACTATGTTCATGTTCGCCTTGATCATCGGTGTGTTCATGCATCGAAATGCCTTGCGATGCATCATGATCGTGCGCGTGTTCTTCAGAGTAGTGAGACGCATGGCGGCCGTCAAAATCGTCGCCATGTGGCAGGTTCAAATCGAACTTGACATTCAAAGGGGGGAGTCCTTGAATGCCGTGATCTTCTGGTTCGTCATGATTGCGTCCTGAACGGCGCGCCCACAAAGCCAGCAACACCAAGACCGCAATCAGACCACCCGCACCCACAGGCGCCAAGGGGTGGTGCGTAAGCGTGTCAAGCCAGTTGGTGCCATCTGCGCTTGCGGCCTCGGCGGGTGGCGCCGTCACAGGCAACACACCGGCTTCGGAAGCTGCCGCTGTGGCTGCTGCAATTTTGCCGAGCTCTTCGATGTTGCGGGTCAGTGCTTCAGCCTTGTTAGCGGCTTCGATGGCTTCGCGCTCTTTGGCAATTTTTTCTTCTTGACTGCCTTTGCTGTTGGGCTTGGTCAAGGTGAGTTGGTCTTGGTTGGCTTTGCTTTGCTTGTTTTGAACTTGCGCTTGCAACTTGC